>NZ_JBFAXK010000022.1:0-148260 GCF_040680715.1 Nocardia sp. NPDC051981
CGATGCGCAGCCTCGACCTTGTACTCGGCCGTATACGACCGACGCTTACGAGGAGGCATATCGGACATCCTTCCAGCAGGACCTCCGTCCTGCTACATCGGTGTCCACTCATCGGGGGGAACCTCACTGGAGCGACTCGCCCGGGACTCCCCGGCCGATCACCCCACCGTGTTCGAGGTCCTTGGTGCCTTCACCCGTACGCACGCTCCCACGACGGCTACATGCTCGCAACAGCCAATCAGGATCGCGATAGATGTCCAGGCTGCTGTAACTGTGATCGGTCGCCGCAACAGAAGCCACGACGGCCCCAACCCGATCGACCTTTCGAACTCCTGTCTTGCCGGCGCGCACCTGACCGGCACGGACCTGACCGGCGCGAACCTGACCGGCGCGAACCTGACCGCCGCGAACCTGACCAACGCGAACCTGACCGGCGCGAAAGTGATCGATGCGATCCTCAACGCCGACCTGATCAGCGCGAACCTGGCCGGCGCCGACCTGGCCGGCACGCACATGCCCGGCGCGAACCTGACCGCTGCGGACCTGACCGGCGCGACCCTGACCAGCACGGACCTGACCGGTGCAACCCTGACCGGCGCAAACTTGACCCGGGCGCACCTGACCTACACAAGCCTGTTCAACGCGCACCTGTCCGGCGCGAACTTGACCGACGCGCGCCTGACCGGCAGCACGACTCTGACAGGCGCAGACCTGACCGGAGCAGACCTGGCCGGTGCGGACCTGAGGGCCACGTTGCTGTACAACCCGATCCTGAAAGACATTCACTACACCGACGGCACGAAGTGGCCGCAGGGCTTCACGCCACCGCCAAGCCGTTAGTCAATTCCCTACACCCGCGAAACCCCGCGCCGGCCGTAGTAGCTCCGCTAGCTCGCATGGCTCGGACAAAACGGTATCCTGCGGACACCCCCCACCCGACCGGAACCCGCTGTGCCGCACCCGGACCCGGAACCGAGGCGAGCCGGCCCGAAGGCGAGACCAACCTCATGAGGCGGCACAGCTGATATGTGGGCCTGTTCTGTCAAGTGGCAGGTGAAAGCGGTCCCGGCAACCTTGGTTGCCGGGACCGCTTTCGTGTGCGGTCGGGCGGGTCTGAGTTGTCGACTTTCCGGTTCCGGCATGTGCCCACCATGCCGGAACCGCTGGTCCTGGCTGTGCCATCTCCTGAGGCTGGTGTCTTTGACTTCGGGCGGGCCGGCCGCGGCTTCGGGTCCGGCTGTGGCACAGGCTCGTGTAGTTGGGCACGCGCAAACTCAAGAGCATCGACGTCAGCCTTCGACATGGCTATCACAGTATCGGCGGCGCCGCGACAGCGGTCTCAGATGCCCAGCGCGGTTCAAAACATCTGCGCGACACGCCAGTTCGAAGACTCTGCCGCATCAGGTACAGAGCGCACGCCAAATCTCGGTTGGACTCAGTTTCGAGCCGTCCTTCAAGGCAATTGCACTGTAATCGCCGCTATTTAGGGGGATACGTCGCAGCGGCGGATGACTCGTGAGAAGCGAATTTTTCATTCCATTCCCGCTGATAGAAATCATGTGGAATGAGGGCAAATTTCGCTTCGTCGAAGGTCTCCATATTATGGTCGATCACATACATATCGGGCTTCCCGCTGGAATCGAAGAATTTACGCGTCTCCCCGGTGCGTTCGTTACGGTAGTTGTTGAACTTATCAAAGATTCCCGGATCGATCTTCGCGTAGTCGACGACTATGTTTGCCTGGTCAACATAGGGATCATACTTGGGCGAGGCGGAGGGTTGTGCTGTCGCGCTGGTCGCTTCGTGGGATGATCCCCCTGTTGAGCAGGCGGCGGCCGAGAAAAATGCTCCGAGTGCCACCGCAAGTATCGATGTCATCTTGACGGCGGTCCGTATCATTTCGGTCCATCCTCCTGAGCGATAATGTCTGGATTTGCCCGTCCAGCACTTTGTTGAGTGTGGTAATTATCGAAAACCATTTGGCCGATGATGTTCTTTTTCGCGTCTTCGAAAGCTGCCTGATTGTGCTCGATGACATCCATATTCGGTCGGCCTTGAGAATCGAAGAAGTCGTAGGTGCGGCCGTTGTATTTATGGTCATTGAATTGGTCGAAGGTGTCGTGATGGACCGAGTTGTAGCCGTTGATGATGTTGGCGTCCTGAAGGAAGGTGTTGTTGGCGTCGATGCGAGATGTCGGTCCGAGATCTCTGTCCCAGTGAGTTGCGGTGTGATCGATGCCATAGGTGTCCGGTGAAGGTATCTGGGCTTTGATGACTGGGTCGAGGATCCACGCTGCGGTGGAGACGACGCCGCCCGCGGGTCCCTCGATACCTGCACCGTTCACGATTCCGGTGACGATGTCGGCGATCTCCGCCTTCTGGTTATACGCCGAAGTGTCGTGGTCGAGAGTGTTCTGGTGATCCATTTTGATCAGAGCCGACAGCTCATCGCTGAGGCCGTTCTTCATGGCTCCGGTGAGTTGTCCCTGCTCGTAGGCCCCATGGGGGTCTTGTCCCGTACCGTAAGCGAAGTCGAGTTGCCCGGCCAGGTGAGCGGCGGCGTTGTTGAATTCGGTGGCGGCCTGCGGATTTGAGTCGATGACCTTGAACAGGTTCGACAGATCGCCTGGCGTGTGATTGAGCTGGGTGCCGTCAACGGTGACGCTATTATCACTGCTACCGGCGGTGTCGAGATTGCCGCAGTAATGATTGACTTTCAGATCGGAGTCACTGACTCCGGCGAGGTTGGGGAGGTAGGGCTCAAGGGATTTGGCCACGACCTGGCTCAGGCCCGGATTGAGTTCGCCGAAGGAGACGTGGCCGGACGCGCCGGGCACATCGTGAGACAGAGTGGCTTCGTTATGGGCGATGATGGTAGCCAGCGATTGGGCCGATTCTCCTGCCCGCTGCTGCTGGAATTGATTGGATGCGCCGGCGTCGTCACCGATGTACTTGAACATGTTTTCCGCGCCGTGCTGGTCCGGTGACCATTGATGTTGCAGGATATCCAGCACGTGGCTGTTGGCGTCGTAGTGGCCGCCGGGGGTGCAGGTGACGTCCATGACACCGTGGGGGTTCACGAGCGCGTCGTGGACGGCGGTGTGGTCGCCCGAGGCGTCCTGAAGGAAGGTATTCGCGAGGGAGCCGGTCTGACTCTTGATCAGATCTGCGCTTGGGTTCAAGGCGGCGATCTCAGCACCTTGTTTGATCATGGCGCGGTTGATGTCGCTGCCCTGAATCGACAAGTCGCCCTTACTCATCAGCTGGCCGACCGCCCGCATGCTGTCCGCGTCATGCAACGCGTCATAGTTCGGTTGATCGGGAACGGGATAGGGCACAGGACTGGTCGCGGTACCGGTGAGCACGGAGGGGTTCTCGGTAAGGATCTTCTGAACGTTCTTGGGTAGCTGCGACATTCCGCCGGTGTTCTTGCCGTCTAGACTGTGCACCTGGGGGTCGGACACGATGCGGAAATCGTTGGCGATAGCCGCTTGTACTTGATCGGGCCCGTTGCCTTTGAGCTTGCTGCCCAGCTGGCTGATGTCATCGCTGGACATGTCATTCATGCCCTGGGTGAATACCTGGAGATAGGGGTACTGGGCGAGGCCGACGCTGTTGCCGTCGTTCAGTTCTTGCTTGTCGTAGTCGGACAGTGTGGTGGCCATGCGGATTCGCGCCAGGGTCGCGTCGTCGGCGGTGCCGTCCTTGACGGCTTGGAGATCCTGGCGGGCCTGATCGGCGGTGAGCTGATCGAGCTGGTCGGTGGTCGGCTGCTGGATTTGTGTGGTGGTCAGATTCGCGAAGGCGTTGTTGACCGCGGTCATCGCGTTGTCGTCGGCGGTTCCGCAATCGGTCAGCGCACCCTGGATCGCCTTCTGGTACTCCTCGGCTCGGTGCTCCAGACTTGCCAGCAATGTGGAAGTGGAAGATGAGTCTTGGCCGGTGAGCTTGAGGATGAGGAGCATGTCGGTGCTCACCTTCACCTCGCCGGTATCACTGACCGTGAAATGCGCACCTTCAGCGTCGGAAACCTTGCTCAGCAACGTCGTTTTGGCGGCCTGGATCGCCGTGGCCCCGTTGCGCGCGGCGGTTGCACCGTTTTCCAGCGCCGTCTTGACCGTCTTTGCGTCGCTGTGGATTTCGTCGTGCCGGTCCCGCATCGAGTCTCCGGCGTCACCGATCCAGTAGTGATGCGAGCCGTCGACCGAGCGTGCCGCCGCATCCAGGGTGTCGCCGAGGGTCTTGGCCTTCTGCTCCCACTCCCCGGCCTGAGTGTTGAGTACGTCCGGATCCCACGCCTTCACCTGCGGGATGGTCGGCGTACCCATCAGATCGCGTCCCCCAGGTTGGTGAACTTGTCGACCGAGACGTCCTCGGTCGCGTCATAGGCGTTGGCGCCGTTGTGGGCATGGGTATGGAGCGCGTCGTAGTGGCCGGAGATGGCGGTGAACGCCCCGCCGACCGCCGACGCCACCGTCGAGCAGGCACCACCGACGGCCGTGTCACCCAGACCTGCGGTGATCTGGTCGGCCGAATCGTGGTCGGTCATGCCCCCGAGCGTGGCCGATGCGTCTTTGAATCCGGAAGCCAACGCGCGCACGCGCTCCGGGTTCACATCTAGCCGCCCACCCATGCCCGAGCCCCCTCGTGTTGCCGACACCGACCGATCGGTGCAACTTAGTTGCGCGTACTTTACAACGCCACACAGACGCTCCGGCCGCGCGACGAGGTCGGCAACCGGGACCAGAGAGTAGGGGGGGGCCTCAGAGCATGGCTGATCAAAGACCTGCGCGTAACCGATCATTGCTGGACGCGGTCGCCGACGACACCGAACGCCTACAAGCAGCGATCCAGACCCGCACCACCACGGCAACCTCAGCCGATGGCCGGATCACAGTGGCAGTCAGCGCCGATGGCACCGTGCACGACTGGCACATCACCGATGCGGACGCCCACACCAACCGACTCGTCGCCAGCCTCCTCGCGCTGATCGGACAGGCTCACACCACCGCGCGGCAGGCCATCCGAACTGAACTCGACACCATCTCCGAACGGGAGGACGTCCGAGCCGCCACCGATACCGCCCGCGATGCACTTGCTCGAACCACCATCGCGCCACCGTCAACGGCGAGAGATGAAACTTGGGACGACGAAGCCTACGACTACGAATTCCGCCGCAAGTCCCGTATCGCGGCTGACTGAGACCGGGGACGGTGGACGAAAAACTGCGCTGACTGCCCTACGAGGCATGGTGAGCCGACCAACCGATCTGCGATCGTTATTCTGACTCGAAGAGTGGACACGGGGGCGAGCTCATCGTGAGTCCCAACAAACTCCTACGAAATTCGCTGCGCGTCACCGTTTTCCGAAATTGTGTTCGATAGCAGAAGGTAGCGACGAGGCAATCAGATCGACAGGCAGACAAGACTTTTCGACAACAGTTGACAGCGAGCAGTAGCGTCGGATAGTGGTGCCTTGTGCTATTCCCTAGGTCGCGGGTTCGATTCCTGCCGGGGGCGCACACGGGGTTACTGACCAGCGACAACGCTGGCAGTTACACCAATACCCGTACCGCGGAACCCGCAAACCGCACTGTAACCCCAACCAACTCCCAACTAATTCACTCGGCGCTGACCGCGTTGTGAAGCGCGGCGGCCGCCGCCGGATGCACCCGCCCCCGGGCCATGTACCGACGCTGGGTCATCGAGGGGTCGGCATGCCCGAGGACGTCGGCTGCGGCGCGCGCGGACAAGCCGTCGGCTTCGTCCAAGATCGTCGCTACGGCACCGCTACCACCGCAACCATCCTCCACAGCACCGCCACATTCCTGACAAACCAGGGCTTGCTACCCCGTGCCATCCCGCTGCACGAACGGGCCTCACCGACTGCGAGCGGGTCCTCGGCGGTGACCACCCGCTGACCATGGCTGTGCACGGCAATTTGGCCGTGGCGTCCGCCGCCGCGCCGGCGCGTGCGCGTGCGCGGCGGTCGGGTTCGCGTGACACGCAACCGAAGTCACCACGCGAATGATGGCTCCGCCCGGAGGTGCCGGTACGGGAGCTGGTCACCCCTCACCCGCGACCCGGACTCCGGCGGCTACCGCGTCGCCGATGGCTGTGTGACCATCTCGGCCGCATCACGCGCCAGTTCACCACCACCGGTCGACGCGGACGCTGACAAGCGCTCGACCCGCACGACACTGTCCTGCGCGCTGGCATCACGTATGCCGCCGAGCCGGGCGGATCGGCCGGGTGAGCACTCCGCACAGGACCAGATCGAGCAGGCGGTTGACGGACGTGTCGTCGGCTGACCGGTCGCCGGTCCATGCGATGGCTGTCGCCATGCGGACCAGGTCGTCGACAGCGACCCCCGCCCGCGCATGCCCGGCGCGCTGCGCTCTCGACAACAGGCCCTCCGCAGCAGCCATGGCCGCTTCGCAGTGCGGCGCCAGCGGATTTCCTGGGGTCTCGAGCGCGCGCACGATCTCCTCCGACAGCCCGCGGACCCGACGAATGTGCGACACCAGCGCGACCAGCCATTGCCGCAGTCCGTCCTCGAGATCGGTTTCGGCACACAGGGATTCCGCCAGCGCGGTCACCTCGCCCAGGCTCTCGCCGACCACCGCGGCAATGAGGTCCTCCCGCTTCGGGAAGTGCCGGTACAGCGTGGCCGCGCCGACCCCGGCGCTGCGCGCGATCTCGTTGAACGACACCGCAACACCTTCGGTAGCGAAGGTGGCGCGCGCGGCCTCGAGCACGCGCGCCCGGCTGCGCCTGGCATCGGCCCGCACACCGCCCGGCGGGGGCGAGTCAGCATCGCTCACGAACTACTCCTTGCTCAAACGGAATGCCATTCCATATATTCGGAACGGTATTCCAAATCATAGATCACCGAGGTTGACCGTGACTCTTCCACCGAACATGCCGCGCACCGGACTCTGGGTGAACGGCCTCGATCTACAACCACCCACGATGGTCGCCGAACTGGCCGCCGAACTCGAGGCGATGGGGCTGGGCGCGATCTGGCTCAGCGAGGGGCTCGCGCACGACCCGTTCATCACCGCCGCCGGGCTGCTCGCCGCGACCCGGTCGCTGGTGGTGGGTACCGGGATCGCGGTGATCTACGGCAGGCATCCCCATTGGATGCGCGCCTCGGCGCGGGCGGTGCTCGACGCGCACCCCGGCCGGTTCCTCTTCGGTCTCGGGACATCGAATCCCCTTGTGGTGGAGGGAGTTCTCGGGCTGGAGTACCGCAAACCACTGGCCGCGCTGGGCGAATACCTCGACGAGCTCGACCAGCCCGACGCCCTGCGGGGTCGGCTCGGGCTACCCGACCCCGGCCCGCTGCCCCGCGTGCTGGCCGCACTCGGCCCGCGCGCCCTGCAATTGGCCGCGGACCGCGCCGACGGAGCGATCACCTATCTCGTTCCGCCCGAACACACTTCGCAGGCACGCGCCATTCTCGGTCCGGAGCGCGCACTCGTGGTCGAGCAGGCTGTCGTGGTCGGAAGCGACGACGACAGCGCCCGCACCCGAGCCCGGGCGCATGTCGGTGCATACCTGTCCAATCCGGGATACCGTGACAGCTGGCGCCGGCTCGGATTCACCGACGCCGATCTCGCCGGAACCGGCAGTGACCGCCTTCTCGACGCCCTGGTCGCCGTCGGCCAGGACGAGGTGGACCGGCGGGTCGCGGCCCACCTCGCCGCCGGCGCCGACCACGTCTGTCTGCAGGCTCTGCCCGCCGAGCCGTTCACCATCCCCGTGCAGCAGTGGAAGCTACTGGCCTCCATGGAGATCGGCCGCTGACCGCCAGCCCGGTCAATGGATGTTGTGCCGCCGCCTCCCGCAACGGCCCGAAATCCCCGGCGCCGACACCGATCCGGTCCTCGCGACCGTCGGCCATCGTCGACTTCCACCCGAGCTGGTTCGATGGCTGCGATGCGGCGAGGCCCCGCGTTGGCCCAGGTTGACGAGAGGCGCGGCGCCACGTGCCGCTGCTGCCCCGGCGGTACACCAGCTTCGTCGGACGCGGACGCGACGTGGAAGGAGTGCGACGGGCGTTGCGCGAGGCCCGACCGGTGACACTGTCGGGTACCGGGGGCGTGGGGAAGACCCGGTTGGCCGTCGAGACGGTCGGGGCGCACGCCGTGGACTGGGCGGATGGTTACGCCTTCGTCGAACTGGCCGCACTCGAGCGAGAACGAGCCGACCGGCCGGCCGTGACCGCGGTCGGAGTGGCGATCGCGAACGCGCTCGCGCAGTTCGAGCGACCCGACGAGTTGTCCACGGAGTGGGCCGAAGTACTGGAGCGGACGCTGTCCGGCCGCTGAATGCTGTTGGTACTCGACAACTGCGAGCATGTCGTGGAGGCGACCGCGCGCCTGGTCGACGGCCTGTTGCAGCGGCTGCCCCTGCTGCGGGTGCTCACCACCAGCCGGGAGCCGATCGGCGTGGAGGACGAGCGACTGTATCCGGTCCGGACCCTGGAACTGCCCGAAGCCGACGCGGATTTCCCGGCGGCCACCGCATCGCCCGCGGTCCGGCTGTTCATCGACCGCGCCACCGCGGCACTCCCGGATTTCGCGCTGTCCGAGAGCAATTCCGCGGATGTCCGCGCCATCGTGCGCAGCCTGGACGGCGTGCCGCTGGCCATCGAACTCGCCGCCGCCCGCGTGCGGAGCCTGCCGCTGCCGGACCTCAGCGCGCGGCTCACTGATCGCTTCCGGCTGCTCACCAACAGCACTCGCCACGCGGTCCCGCGCCATCGAACCTTGCACGCGGCCGTCGCTTGCGGCTGGGAACTGCTCACGGCTGCGGAAGCCGCTGCGGCCCGGCATTTTTCGATATTCGCGGGTGGCGCGACCTTGGACGCCATCATCCGGGTGTGCGGTCCGGACGCCATCGACACGGTCACTTCACTGGTGACGAAGTCGTTGGTGGACTTGGATGGACAGCGCTACCGAATGGCCGAGACCATCCGGGTCTACGCGACCGCGGAATTGACCGCAGCCGGCGATGCGGACGAGGCGCACGCATCCACGCCGACTGCTTCCTGGAACTCACTGACGCCGCCGCCCACGGATTGGGCCGGGGTGATCCCGCATCGGCCCGTTCCGGCGGCGGGCGCTCGATCAGGCGGAAGCGGCGCTCGGGCCCGTGCGCCTGAGCGCGGAATTCCTGGCGGGCGCCCGGCTTTCGGACAAGGCGCTCGAACTGCTGCGCACACTTCGCTGACAGCGACCGTCAGCGAACGGTACGGACCGCACTGGATGCTCGGGATGCGTATCCCACCGATCCAGGAGTGCTCATGTCCGTCCTCTCGAACACGGAATCAGTTGTTTCCGTGCGTGGTTCCCGCCGACTCGGCGAACGGCTCGACACGGCCGGCGCGGTCCTGGGCGCCGGGTTCATCATGGCCGTCGGCGGCGGTTATCTGCTCGCCCCGCAGCTTGGCCGGTACATGATCGACATTTCACCTGGTCGACACCGGTGGGGTGTGAAAGCGGTCGGGAGTTCTGACCGCGGAATGCCGCGAACCGTGCAACGACGGCATGAGACCGTCTCGGGCCGTCGAACTTCCGCCGACGACCCGAGACGGTGGTGAAACACCGTGTGGCACAGTGCGATCAGTACCTGGTCAGAATCCGCTCACGCCCTTGGCGAAAGCGGTGGTGCCCATCACCATGAACACCACGGCGATGACCGTGTGATTGTTCGCCTGTAGCCAGTTCTTCAAGTGGGCGAGTGCGCCGCGCAGCTGATTCGCCGCGACGGCGTAGCCACCCACGGGGACGACCACCGATGCCGCGCCCAGGAAGACGAAGACGGCGATTGCCGCAGCGGTGCCGGCCGGGTTCAGCCCCGAGGTGCCGATCGTGACGCCCGCCGTGACGCACAGGAGCAGGTTTTTCGGATTCAGTACGGAGAGCAGCATGCCGAAGCCGGCCGCCTTGGCGACTCCGAGTTCGTCGATGGCTTTCATCCAGCCCGGTATCGAATCGTCCTTGCGGCTGCCCCACTGACGGAAGGCGATGAACACCAGCAGGAGGCCCATGGCGATCTTGATCGCAGAGGCCGCGGCGGAGGGCTGGCCCGCCGAACTCATCAGCCCGGATGCGGCGGCGGCTGTCACGACCCCCGTGACCGTCAGGATGCCCGTCACCCAGCCGAGCGCGAAGCCCGCACTGGCCCGGCCGGCGTTGGTGGAGAGCAGCATGAGGATGGCCGCCACCACCGGAATGGGTGACAGCGCAACGCCTATGGCCAGTGGCAGCAGGTCTCCGATCACAGGTCCCTCCCCTGCGGCATCGGGCCGCCGTTTGCGGCCGGGGTCATTTCATCGCCGCGAGGTTGCGCCAGAAGTTGGCGAGGCTGTCGGTGCCGCCGAAGAGGGTCGTGAAGTTGGTGGAGTCGGCCATCACGATGTCGCCGGCGCGTTCGACGGTGGGGGGCAGCCACAGCAACGTATTGAATTCGGTGTTGCCCGCCTCGATGAACGGGTGGGGACGGGACAGTTCGATGGGCTGACGCGCCAGCAGGCGCACCGAATCGCTTTCGGGCTCGGTCAATTCGTAGTGGGGCAGGTGCGGGTGGAAATTGAACGTGGTGACGTCGTCGAGCAAGCGCGGGGTGTCGAGGTCACGGAAGGAGGTGAGCGGCGCGATCGAGCGAGTGCCTTCGACGACGGCGGGCCGCAGGCCGTAGACGTTGTGCACCGGGACGTTCAGGGCGGTCATCAGTGAGCGGGTGTAGGCGCCGAACCGCTGCTGGCGTGGCACCAGCGGATCACCGTGGTGTTCGAACTCGATCTGGCGCTGCTTCAGGTCATCGGTGAAGCCGACGTCGTGGTGCGGGGCGAGGAGCAGGCAGGTGCCCTCGCGCTGCAGCCACTGCTGGATCGCGGCGATCTCCTCGGGAGCCGCTTCCTCCTGCGCGAGCAGGTGATCGAGGCCGAACACCATCAGGGTGTCGGTGTCGGCGAGGATGCGTTCGTCGATGGGCTGTTTGAATCCGGCCTGGTCGATGCGCTGGAACACGGCCACCGGATGCCCCGTCACTTCCCCGGCCACCCGCTGGAAGTCGAGGGTGGAGCGGTGGAAAAGTTCGAGGGTGCCCGCGATGCCCTGCAGGAAGTGCGCGGCATCGTATTCAGGCGTCTCGTAGGCGGGCCAGGTAGCCTGGCGCACCTCGGTCATGGTGGAGAAGCGGTTGTCCAGTTCGGCCGTATCCCGTTGCGCTTCCCAGGGATAACTCCACGACCAGTAGATGCTGATGCGCCGCTTGCCGGGGGTGTAGGGGCGCGCCAGGTGGGCCTGGTTGTAGGTGCGGGCCGGGGTGAACGATGTCATGCTGCTGCCTCGATATCGGTGAGAGTTGCCAGGTAGCGCAGGGCGCGCAGCCCTGGCAGGAAGAAGTACGCGCCGCCTCGGACGCTGGTGAACGCCGGAATTCCGGTGATGGTCTTGCGAATCGGACGCTTCGGGATCTTGAACTCCAGGGTGCCGTCCTGGTTGCCGATGATCGGATCCCGCTCGTTGCCCAGTTCGTGGAACGACGTGTCGTTGACCCACACGTTCTGCGCGAACTCGAACTGGCGCACCAGGCTCGCGCACAGCACGAAGGCGGCGATGCCGCGGTCGGCGCCGTCGTCGGGGGTTCCCTCCGGCAGGTGCGGTCCATAGGTTGCGCCGCGGCGAATCATGCGGCGGCGCTGCATGTTCACGCCGGTATCACGTGGATTCATACGCCGGATGTGCGACCCGAGCGGCACCGCGTAGCCGTGCGGATCCATCTGTTTGTAGTTGAAATCGTTGTTGCGGCTCATATCCGCACCCAGTTCCGGATCATCGGCCTCCGGAGCGAGGACCAGCGGCGCGCCACTGCGCCAGCGGCCCATCAGCTTCGCCGCCACCAGCTCCTGTTCCTCGGCGGTGTCGCCGTGCTCGGCGATGAAGTCACGGAATCGACCCACGTGTTCGCGCAAGCGGCGATAGGCCATGAAGGTGCCGTTGCGCGAAAGCACCTCGGGCTGCGGCAGATCCAGCGGCGGCCCACTCTCGTCGTCGTAACCGAGGATGAACTCACCGGCCTTCAGCGGTGCGCCGCTGCCCGGCGTGGGCTCCTCCCCCGTCCCTTCGATCACCGGCTGCGACAAGCGATCCCGATAACCGAAGTGGTCGTGCGCGTAGCCGAACGGCGGTACGGCCTCCAGATCCAGCGACGACAGCACCGTGACACCCGGGCAGGCGGCTAGGAGTGCATCGTGTTCGGCGACCCGCCGGTCGCGTTCCGCGGCGTCACGGGCGAAGAGGATCACGATCGCGTGCAGATCGTCACCGGCCGTGCCATCGATCCAGTGATCGGGATGGTTGGCCCCGGCATCACCCAGGACTTCGGCCCGGGCGGCCATGCCCTGGCGGAATTCCTCCGGGAAACTCGCCAGCGCGTCGGCCGGGACGCCCAGGGCGCGCAGTCCGGTCCAGGTGAAAGCCACGGACACCCACTGCTTGTCGGTGTCCACCGAGTCCTGCAAGTCGGCGACCGAGGGCACTCGATCGGCCATGGCGGCGAGCCACGCCCGCGCACCGGCGGCGTCGGTGAAGGACAGGAACTCGTAGCGTCCGGTCAGCGCCGGCACCCGGGTCAGCAGGATGTGCTGGATATCGTCGAATTCGAGCATCGCCGCCCCCGCTACTGCATCTCGTCGAGCATGTCGGAGAATGCCGCTTTGAGCCGCAGGGCCTTCTTGACCTCGTCGGAGGTCACATACGGGTATTCGCCGTATTCGAGGAAGCTCGGGAACTGGTGCCTGCGGAAGAATTCGATGGCGGCGGCCCGATTGGTGCGCCAATCCTCGGGAAAGCCTTCGAGATTCACGAAGGCGGTGGTGATGCCCGTGGACAGGAACAGGTCGAGTGCGTCCTCGAGGTACTTGTCGAAGTCGGTGTCGAAGATGCCCTGATACTGGAAGGTCAGGCCGTCGCCGATATCGAACAGCACCCACCGCAGATAGTGCAGCCGCAGCGGCGCAAGCACATTCGGATCCTGTTCGACCGCGGCCTGGATGACCTTGCCGTGCTCCCGGATTGCCGCCTCATGACCCGGCTTGACCTTGGCAACGATGGAAAACCCATAGTTAGCTGGAGTTCGCGGATAGACCGGGCCGTAGCGCCCCTGTTCGTACTCGAAGTACCCCGTTTCGGGGATTGCCATCGCTGCTGGCTTGGACCAATGCTCGTTGCTTGTGGCCACGTCGTCGTCCCTTCCTTCGGTCTGGCTTCGGTTGCTGGAACGAAACCCACTGTAGGCAGCGCAGAGACCGACGGCTTATCATTACGGGACAGGACGCTGATCATTTCGGGACGTCGGAGAATTGGTGAAACCACTGGCCCGCTACGCGGCGCTGAACGAATACGTGGAGCTGTGCCGATCACTGGGCATCGACCCGGTGGGGCTGTTGCGCGCGTCCGGCCTGGACCCGGCCGGTCTGAGCCTCCAGGACCGCTGGGTACCCGCCGCCGCGATCGCCGGGCTGCTCGAGCACTCGTCCGTCGCGACGAACTGCGCAGATTTCGGGCTGCGCCTGGCCGAGCGCCGCCGCTTCGCCAATCTGGGTCCGCTGAGCCTGGTGGTCCGCGAGGAGCCCGACGTACGCAGCGCTCTGACCGTGATGTCGCGGCACGAGGACACGTACAACGAGGCGCTGCACACCCGCCTCACCGAACAGAACGGCCTCGCCACCATCCGGCTGACCCTCGATATCGGGCAGCCCGGCGATACCCGCCAATCCGTCGAACTCGCGGTCGGCGTCCTGCACGGCCTACTCGCCGGGTTCATCGGTGCCCCATGGCAGCCGGTCGAGGTCCGCTTCACCCACCCTGCCCCGCCCGATCTGCGCGCCCATCACCGGGTCTTCGGACCGCAGGTGACCTTCGAGCAGGACTTCAATGGAATTCTCACCTACACAAGCGATCTCGATGCGCCCAATGCGATGGCGGATCCACAGCTGCGCGCCTACACCCAGCGGCTGCTGGACCCCGTCCACCCGGTCCGTCCCGCGACCACCGCCGACCGCGTCCGCGAGCTCATCGAACTGCTCCTCCCCACCGGCCGCTGTTCGGTGGAGCAGGTGGCCCGCAGCCTGGGCGTCGACCGCCGCACCGTCCACCGCCGCCTCGCCGCCGAAGGCGAGACCTTCAGCTCACTACTGGATTCGACCCGCGCCGAACTGGCCCGCCACATGGTCGCCAACCCACGCCGCTCCCTGACCGAGACCGCTGAACTCCTCGGCTTCTCCGCCCCCGGAAACTTCTCCCGATGGTTCCGCAAACAGCACGGCTGCAGCCCCGCACAGTGGCGCCGCACCCGGGCATCGGCCGAGGCGACCTGACCTCAGCGCCGCGGCTCGGGCGTCACCGGGGTTCCCGGAGCGTCGTGGCCTTTGCCGTCGATCACGATGGGGTCGCCGGGGCCGAAGGCCATGCCGAATTGGGGACGGCCGTCCTTGCCGAAGTACATGGGCTGGACGCGGATGCTGCGGCCGGGCCAGCCGGTGCCGGGTTCGAGGCGGGCGTGGTAGGTGATCCAGGGGCGGCCGTCGATGGTGAGGAATCCGTTGTGGCCGGGGGCGATGGCGCCGGGACCGCCGGGGAGCACGGGGCCGCCCGATTTGGTCCAGGCGTCGGGGTCCATGGGGTCGCCGCCGCGCGCCAGTTCGAGGAGGCCCAGGCAGTAGGTGTCGTCGAAACTGGCATTGGCGGAGAAGGTTGCGAAGAGGCGGCCGTCGGGTGCGATCAGGGGTTGCGGGGCCTCGTTGATCAGGAGGTCCGCGTCGTTGGGGACGGTTTCCCAGGCGGCGGTGGGTGTTGCGATGCTGACGCGGTCGCCGATCGGCGTCATGGGATCCGACATGCGGACCACGCAAATGTCTTGTACGCGTGTGTCATCGGGGTTGCGCAGGCAGGACCAGAAGAAGTAGCCGGCGCCCGCGTACCGCTGGTAGGTGCCGTCGATGGCCCAGCCGCCGGGCAGGTTCAGCGGGCCGAGATATTCGTAGGGGCCGGTCGGGTCGCTTCCAGTGGAACGCAGCGCGTACATCCGATGGGTCTCGTTGCGGTCGTCCTCCTGCCCCGCGAAGTAGATCCACCACCGGTCGCCGATGTGCACGAGTTCCGGAGCCCAGATCTTGGTGCAGGCGGGGGCGGGGCAGTCGGGGTGCTCCCACACCACCTTCGGCTCGCTCTCCTCCAGTCCCCCGAGCGTGTCCGAACTGCGGATCACGATGTTGTCATCGTTGTAGAAGTCCCCCTGCACCAGGTGGAATCGGCCCTGGTAGTAGGTCATGCTCGGGTCGGCCCCGGCGGCCAGCACCGGATTGGTGAATTCCTCGCTATGCGCCCCGTTTGCCGAGGCCTTCGGTGTATTGCCCCCTGCGACCATCGTTCCGACGCCCACTGTCAGAACACCGACCAGTCCCACGGCTCTTCGCCAACCCACCAGCGCCACCTCCAGCAGACGTCGAGAATCCAGTCTCGACGCCGTCGTGGGCGAGTTCAATCACAAACGGAAAGCCGCAGGCCCGCACAGCGATTCGCTGGGACTCCACAACGATCGGCTGCGCTGTTCACCGGCTCCCGGCGCAGAGGGCATGGTCGATCAGGGCGCCGGCCACGTTCTCCTGGTCGCCGATGTGTTCTGGAGTGTCGCCGCGCGCCTCGGACATGGACACGACGGCGCTTCGCGTGCCGTCCTCCGTGACGCCGTTGATGGTGATGTAGCCGCCGTCCCCGCCCTCGTGACTCCAGTAGGTTCCTCCACAGCTGAGGGGGCGTTCGGCCAGGCCGAGCCCGTATCGGCCGCCGGGCCACAGCTGTTGGAGCTCCGCACTCACCGGGACGGTCTGCTTCATCTGCGTGAGCTGCCGCGCGGGGAGCAGCCGGCCGCCGAGCAGCGCGCGGAAGAAGCTGTTCTCGTCCCGGGTGGTGGTGACCCACGAAAGGGTCTCGTGCTCAACGGGTATCTGATCGGTGACGTCCACCTCGTCACCCGGACCGAAGAATTGGTAGGCCCGGGCGTGCGGCTCGGGCAGCGTGGGCGAGGCGCCGGTCCACCGGGTCTGGTCGAGCCCGAGCGGGCCGAGGATGCGGGCTTCGATCTCCTGGTGGGCGGGTCGGCCGGTGGCCTGCTGAATGATCATGCCGAGCAGGACATATCCGGTATTGGAGTACTGCCAGCCCTGCCCGGGCGGGAAGTCCGGCGCCTGGGCCATGGCGCGGGCCACCAGCTGCTCGGGACTGTAGAGGTCGTAGCGCTGCTGGTAGTACTCCTCCGGCGTGGTGTATCCGGGCAGGTCGTCGTGAATACCGCTGGTGTGCTGGAGCAGGTGGCGAATGGTGATCCGGCTGCCGTCATTCCCGTTGCCCTGCACGACTCCCGGCAGCCAGCGGTCGACCGTGTCATCGAGAGTCAGCGTGTGCTCGGCCTCGAGTTGGAGAACCACGGTGGCGACCAGGGTCTTGGCGGTGCTGGCCATGCGGAAGTAGCCGTCGGAGGGGACCGCGAGGCCGGTGTTCAGGTCGGCGGTGCCGCTGGTGGCGACCGATTGCGCACCGTCGGGCGTGATGACGCGGGCCTGCACGCCGCTGACACCGAGGGCGTGGATCGCTTCGGTGTCCTGACGCAACTGCTCCGTGAGCGAGGGTCCGGTGGGCCGGGCGACCGCGGTGGCCATCTCGGCGACGAGCAACGCGGCGGCACCGAGGGCAACCGAAAGGCGCCCGCGCAGAGTCGAAGTCATGGCTGAACGCTAGTTTCGCCACCGACCCTGCGTAATCCGGCACATCCCCAGAATCGGAATAGGGGAAATCCCCGAGCCCGACCCGAGGAGCTGGTCAATCCAATTCGGCTAGTTTGGCTTCGAGCAGGGTACGTTCCTGGTCATTCCCGCACAGGGCGACGGCGAGGTCGAATTCGGTTCGGGCTTCCGCTGTCCGGCCCAGTCTGGCGAGCAGTTCCCCGCGAACGCTCGGGAGCAGATGGGAATTCGGGAGGGCCGCAGCCGATCTGAGTTCGTCGACAATGGCGAGTGCGGGGGCGGGCCCCTCGGCCATGGAGACGGCAACGGCCCGGTTGAGGTCGATGATCGGGGACTGCGAGAGCCGGGACAGGGCTTCGTAGAGCAGGACGATACGGGGCCAGTCGGTGGCCTCGACGGAGTCGGCGACGGCGTGACATTCGGCTATCGCGGCCTGCAGACCGTAGGCGCCGAGGCCGCGGCCGAGGCGGGCCGCCTGGTCGAGGGCCGCGCGGCCGCGGCGGATGGCCGCCCGGTCCCAGCGCATTCGGTTCTGGTGTTCGAGCAGGATGGGCCGGCCGGTGGCGTCGGTGCGGGCGGGGAAGCGGGCCGCGGTCAGTTCCAGCAGGGCCAGCAAACCGTGGACCTCGGGTTCCTCGGGGACGAGGCGGGCCAGCACCCGGGCGAGACGCTGGGCTTCGGCGGCGAGGTCGAGGCGGATCAGGTGTGCGCCGGAGGTGGCCGAGGAGCCTTCGGTGAAGATCACGTAGACGACGTTCAGCACCGAACCGAGCCGGACGGCGCGTTCCTCGGCCGGAGGGATGGCGAACGGAACCTTCGCTGCCGCAAGGGTTTTCTTGGCGCGGGTGATGCGGGCCTGCACCGTCGCGGTCGGCACCAGGAAGGCCTTGGCGATCTCGTCGCTGGTCAGGCCGCCGACCACGCGCAGGGTCAGCGCCACCTGCGCCTCGCGGGACAGCACCGGATGACACGACACGAACATGAGCGCGAGCACGTCGTCGTCGATCTGATCCGGATCCCAGAGCGGTTCCGCCCCCGACGTTTCCGCGGGTGCGCCGCCGGCGGCGACCCCGCCCTCGCCCAGGTCGCGGGCGAGGGCGCGGTACCGGTCGTCGCGGGTGGCGCGGCGGCGGAAGGCGTCGATGGCGCGACGCCGGCCGACGGTGAGCAGCCAGCCCGCGGGATTGCGTGGCACGCCATCGCGCGGCCAGGTCACCAGCGCCTCGGCCAGCGCCTCCTGAGCGAGATCCTCGGCCAGGGTGAAGTCGCCGGTGTAGCGGGCCAGCGCGCCGACGATGCGCGCGGATTCGATGCGCCACACCGCGGCGACGGCGTCACGACCGGTGGGGTCGGCCATGGCTCAGCGGCTCACAGCTGCCCGGTGGCCTCGCGCCAGGCGCGTTCCTTCTGGATCCACTCGTTGTCCTGCGGGAATTCGTCGATGGTGGTGACGCGCCGGATCTCGGTCTTGAATCCGGGACCGAACGACGGCGCCCGCCTGGCCCATTCGACAGCCTCCTCCTTGGAGGCCACGTTCAGGATGTAGAAGCCGCCGAACAGCTCCTTGGTCTCGCCGTAGGGTCCGTCGGTGACCAGCGGCGGCTCCGACGAGAAGTCCACCACCACACCCTCTTCCGCACTGTCGAGACCCTCGGCGGCCAGCAGGACCCCGGCGCGGATCAGCTCGTCGTTGAAGCGCCCGACGGATTCGAGCACCTTCTCGAAGTCGGCCTCGGCCATGGCCGCGTTGCCCTCGTCGCTAGCGCGCCAGATCAGCATGTACTTCACGGGATTGTCCTCCTTGTCGCGGGTCGCTGTCCGACCCTCTCACACCTTGGTCGAACGGCCTCCCCGGCAGATCGACACGGCCGCGAAAAAAGATCGACAGGGCCCGATCGCCACGAGTGGTCAGCGATAGCCGCCGAGCTCTTGAAGTACCGCCCGGTAGAGGGTGTGCCATTGCGCGTTGCCCTGGCCAGCGAAATCCCGGTCGCCAGTGAACTGCAGGGTACGCGCGAGGCGCACGCCCGTCAGGATCAGCACGGCGGGCGGAATGATCGGCAGGTCCAGCCGGGCGTCCACCCGGTCCCGGTGCCGCACGGCGGGGTCGGTCACGGCGCTACTCCTGCGGTGCCGACTGCCGCCTGAGTTGCAGGGCCGGCTCGATATGCCCGCTGTCGAGCAGGAATCCGAGGAACATCGCACGGAAGGCCGCGTGCACGGTGTCGGGCGGCAGCGAACCCGGCGAGGCCATCTCGTGCAGTGCGAGCCCGTGCGCCAGCGCGGTGAAGGCGGGCGCCATGGCATCCGGATCCGGGGCCCCGGCCGCCCGCGCGCCCGCGGCGGCGGCCCGGCGCGCGGCGGTCAGCGCGCGGGTGACCGCGTCACGGGATTCCGGCCGGCGCGCCGCGTGCAGGTAGGCCTCGAACAGCGCCAGGGTTTCCGGTGTGCGCGGCGTGGCGGCCGCGCTGAAGGCGGCCGCGATCTCGTCGGGTGAACCCTGCGCCTCGGCGAGCGACTCCGCGATCGCGATCTGGGTGTCGGCATCCTCTTCGGTGTAGACGCGCAGCGCCTCCTCGGTCAGCGCATCGATGGAGTCGAAGAAGTAGCCGACAGTGGTCAGCGGCAGCCCGGCCTTCTCGGTGACCGCCCGATGGGTCACCCCGGCCACGCCGACCTCGGCCGCCACCTCGACTGCGGCTTTGAGCAGGGCTGCTCGCCGAGCCAGGGCGCTCGGGCGATGGCGGCGTTCGGTCACGCCATCCACCCTAGTCGCTCTCTGTAATTCCTTACAGATTTACCTGGGCAAAGTCTGTAAGTTCTTCTAGGCTTGCTCGGCATGACGCCCCTCCACGCCTTTCGCGACGATGCCCTCGGCGAACACGACGCGGTTGCCCTCGCCGACCTGGTCCGCACCGGCGAGGTGAGCCCGCGGGAGCTCGCCGCCGCCGCCATCGACCGGGCCCGCGCGGTCGACCCCGAGCTGCACGCGGTCGCCTGCCCGCTCTACGACTCCCCGCGCTACGCCACCCGGCCCGGCAGCGCGCTGTACGGGGTCCCGACGTTCGTGAAGGACAACACCGATGTCGCGGGCCTGCCGACGAACCATGGCAGCGAAGCCTTCCGGGCCCGGCCCGCCGCGAAGGACGGGGCCTACACCCGCCAGTTCCTCGGCACCGGACTGACCCTGATCGGCAAGTCGCGACTGCCGGAGTTCGGCTTCAACGCCTCCACCGAGTACATGACCGAGCCGGCCGCGCGGAACCCGTGGAGCCTGACCCATTCGATCGGCGCGTCGTCCGGCGGGTCGGCCGCGCTCGTCGCCGCGGGCGTCGTCCCGATCGCGCACGCGAACGATGGCGGCGGATCCATTCGCATCCCGGCCGCGTGCGGCGGACTGGTCGGGCTCAAGCCGAGCCGCGGCCGGCACGTGGACGGTGAACAGGTGAAACACCTTCCCGTTCACATGATTTCCGAGGGCGTGGTCACCCGCACGGTCCGCGATACCGCGGCGTTCGTGGCCGCCGCCGAGGATGTGTGGCGCAATCCGAGACTCGCACCGGTCGGGGCGGTGCACGGCCCGGCCCGGCGCCGGCTGCGCGTGGGGCTGATCATGCACAGTGTGACCGGCGCCGAGGTCGACGTGCCCACCCGGGCGGCGGTCGAGCACACCGCGAGCCTGCTGGAGCGGGCCGGTCACATCGTGGAACCGATCACGCTGCCGGTCACCGCCCAGTTCGCCGCCGACTTCGTGCAGTACTGGGCATTGCTCGCCGATCTCGCCGTCAGCACCGGGAAGATCATCCTGGACCGGTCCTTCGACGCCGCCAAGGCCGACGGTCTCACCCGCGGCCTGCGGGACCATCACCGCCGCACCTTGCACCGCACCCCGGGTGCGCTGCGGCGGCTACGCCGGGTGCCGGCCGCCTACGCCCGGATGTTCGCGCGACACGAAGTGGTCGTCTCGCCGGTCCTCTCGCACACCACACCGGAACTCGGATTCGTCTCACCGACGGTTCCATTCCCCGAATTGATCGAGCGGCTCACCGGTTACGTGGGCTATACACCGCTGAACAATATCGCCGGAACCCCCGCCGTATCGCTGCCCATGGGCCGCACCAGCGCGGGACTGCCGGTCGGCGTTCAGCTCTCCGGTGCGCACGGCGACGAACGGACCCTTATCGAACTGGCGTATCTCCTCGAATCCGAACAGCCTTTCCCGCGTATCCACCTCCCGACGGAGGGACAATTGCTGGGATGATTCCTGAAATGACGCCTGAGAATCGGGCACTCTCTCCGAAATTTCAGGACATTACTCGCACGTAGCCGCAACACCGGGTGCATTCTGGACTACAGGTAAGGAGTCTTCTCGGTTCGAGGGAGGTAGGGACATGGTCAGGGTGACGGCGGTCAAGCCGAACGGAGAGCACTGGCATCCGCATCCCGGTGACGCCATCGAGGACCCGGGCGAAGGCCCAGCTCTGGTGCTGTGCCTGCTCGGCATCGCATGCCTCGGCATGACACTCACTGCCGCCGCGTCCGGCTACCACGGCTGGGCGATACTGGGCGCGATCGCGACCGCGGTGCTCATCGTCTCGGGTTTGCTGATGATCCGCTTCGAATATTTCCGCGAATTCAAGCGGGAGCAGCGCGCCGGGAGGAAGGGGCACAACCCTCTGGTCCGCGGGGAATGGCGTCCGCGTCAGGTCAGTTCGTGGCAGGCGCGACGTGGAGTCGAGTCGTGACCGGTCACCCGGCCACGACCCGGAACTGAACTACTGAATTACTGAACCGAAAAAGATCGGCTAGTCGGAGGTGACGGAAAGCAGGCCGAATCGGTTGACGGCGGCGTGATTGTGGCCGTCGGCGCTCGTGATGACCACCTCGGCGGGATTGGTCAGGGCAATGCAGCAGAAGAGCCCGTCATCCTGCTGGATGCTGAGCGACAGGAACCGATGATTCTTGGCCTGCTGCCACTCGTCCAGCGCGGCGTAGAGCCCTCGCATGGTGACGCTTTCGAAGTAGACGACATTGTGCTTGTTGAGTTCGGACACCGACCGATCATGCACCGGCCGCCATCAGGGCGGCCCGCAGATCGAGATCGATGCGATCGTCGAGGCGGGACAGATCGCGCCCGGTCAGGCGTTCGATACCGATGTGGTCCGCCACGACACGGGCGCCTTCGGGTCCACCGGCACCGTGGTGGCGGGCAGGGCGGTGCCGTACGCGGCGCGCAAGCTCGCCGCCACCTTGTGTGCGACCGCCGCAACACATCTCGGCGTTGCCGCCGAGGACTGCGAGCTCAGACCGAGACTCGGTGCGCCGCGGCAATCGCCGCATCTCCCCGCAGGCGCTGCACACGTGGTCGGCCGAGTCCGGGGAATCCCTTGCCGCGGACGGACATTGGGGCGGCACGCCCCGCTTGGTCGCCTTCGATGCGCAGCTGTTCCAGGTGGCGGTCGATCCCGATACCACCCGGTGGCCCCCGCCCTGGCCAATGCCCTCCGGGACGCCACCGGCAAGCCGTAGGGCCCGTCAGTCGATGGTGTAGGCCTGGCGGGAGAGGCGCCATCGCCGGATGCGATAACGGACCCGGTGGCCATGAATGTTTGCCACGGAGTGGCCACGGCTGGACCGGGTTGGGGCACAAGGGATTACGAGGAACCGACCGGCCCGGATTTGACAAGCGGAACGACCGGGCTCACCATTGCCCAGTCAGCACCTCGCTAGGCGAGGCTCCTGTACGAACACAGGCCACTGATCCGACGACGTCGAGAGACGCCCAGGGTTAGGACAGATCACCCCGGATTAAGGGGTGATCCGAAGTGGCTTCCCGGGTCGCGAGCCCCCGGATACGTCGTGCAGTGCCGAAGCTCTGACGAGAGGGGTGCAGGGTCCACGCCGTCGTGTGGGGCCCAGATCCCTCCTGCCGCGCGCGATGCGACACCCGATGTAGTGACGTCCACGTACGTCCCGGCGGCAAGGAGGTGAGGGACGAACAATGAGTTCCGGCGATAGTCCGTATCCGAGTACGGATTTCACTCTTCCGACGTCCCCGGCCTGCCGCATTCCGGTCACCGGCTGACCCGTTTCCCGCACAGGCGTGCCCGGCGTTCCACCGCCGGTCGGTAGCCCACGCGTGCCCCGGGCCGGTCGATCCGTGCCCGAACTCGCTCGGCGGCCGGGCGTATCCCGCACGCCCGCACACCTGATGATCGAAAGCGAGGGACAGGCCATGGCCTTCTTCGCGAACGGCTCCAGCCGCCGCACCTCCACCGTCGCCGTGCCGGCCGCAGCCGGCCGGCCCGCCGCCGACGCCCACCCCACCGGCGCCGTCATGGACAGCGCGCACGTCGGCGATATCGTCGGCGCGCTCGGCTCCATCGGCCGGCACGACACCCTCGAAGGCCGTTCCCGCAGCCAGCGTTTCCGCATGCTGCTGGCCATCATCGGGCCCGGCCTGATCGTCATGGTCGGCGACAACGATGCCGGTGGGGTGGCCACCTACGCGCAGGCCGGGCAGAACTACGGCATGGCGCTGGTCTGGACCCTGGTGCTGCTGATCCCGGTGCTCTACGTGAACCAGGAGATGGTGGTCCGTCTCGGCGCGGTCGCCGGAGTCGGCCACGCGCGCTTGATCTTCGACCGCTTCGGCAAGTTCTGGGGCGCGTTCAGCGTCGGCGATCTGTTCATCGTGAACGCGCTCACCATCGTCACCGAGTTCATCGGTGTCTCCATGGCGCTCAACTACTTCGGGCTGCCCAAGGGCGTCGCCGTGCCGCTGGCGGCGGTCGCGCTGTTCGCCATGGTGGCCGGCGGTTCGTTCCGGCGCTGGGAGCGGTTCCTGTTCGGGCTGATCGCGCTGAACATCGTCATGTTCCCGCTGGCATTCCTGGTGCACCCCAAGGCATCCCAGGTCGCGCACGGATTTCTGCCGTCCTTCCCGGGCGGGCTGAACTCGACGCTGCTGCTGCTCATCGTGTCCATCGTGGGCACCACGGTCGCGCCGTGGCAGCTGTTCTTCCAGCAGTCCAATATCGTCGACAAGCGCATCACTCCCCGCTGGATCCGCTACGAGCGCATCGACCTGTGGGTCGGCATCGTCGTGGTCATGGTCGGCGCGGTCGCCATCATGGCGGCGACCACCTTCGGCCTCGCGGGCACGGCCGCGGCCGGCAGCTTCACCGATGCCGGGGCCGTCGCCCACGCGCTGCACGACCACGTGGGCACCACCGCCGGCGCGCTGTTCGCCATCCTGCTGCTGGACGCCTCGCTCATCGGCGCCAATGCCGTCGGTCTGGCCACCACCTACGCCCTCGGCGACACCCTGGGCCGGCGGCACTCGCTGCACTGGAAGGTCTCCGAGGCGCCGGCCTTCTATCTCGGATACGCGGCGCTGCTCGGCGTCGCCGCCGCGGTGTCGTTCAGCCCCGATCACGTGCTGGGCCTGCTGACCCAGGGGGTGCAGGCGCTGGCCGGGGTGCTGCTGCCGTCGGCGACGGTGTTCCTGGTCCTGCTCTGCAATGACAAGGCCGTGCTCGGCCCGTGGGTGAACACGGTCAGGCAGAACATTGTCGCCGGGGTCATCGTCTGGTCGCTGGTGCTGCTGTCGCTCGCGCTGACCGCGGCCACCTTCTTCCCGGACCTGACCGCCACGACCCTCGAAATCGGCTTCGGCGCGGGCGCGCTGGTCGGTGTCCTGGGCGGGGCGGGCATGCTCATCGCCTGGCAGCGCGGCCGGCGTCGCCGGGCCGAGCGGACCGCGGCCGAGCTCGGCGGACTGGATCCGGATCAGGTGGAGGAGCTGGACTCCACTCGCCTCACCAAGGCCGAGCGCAAGGCCATTCTGGAGGCGGACCGCGACACCTGGCGCACCCCCGCGCTCGACACCCTGGCGCGACCGGCGTTCTCCACGGC
Source organism: Nocardia sp. NPDC051981 (assembly GCF_040680715.1). Lineage (NCBI taxonomy): Bacteria > Bacillati > Actinomycetota > Actinomycetes > Mycobacteriales > Nocardiaceae > Nocardia > Nocardia sp. NPDC051981. Next base: position 24,733 of record NZ_JBFAXK010000022.1, read on the forward strand.
GCGCACGGTGGGCATGTTCGCCCTGCGCGGCTACCTGCTGCTCGCGGTGATCCTGGTGGGCGTCAAGATCTTCCAGTCCATCGGCGGCTGATCACCCACGGCGCGGCCGCAGTTCCTGCACATCGTCACCGATGCGCTTGGGCTGCGGCCGTTTTCGATGAAGCTCACGTTTCCATGAAGCTCAGCAGTGTGCGGGATGAAATCGGACGGCACCACACAGGTTTGGACGAATCCGGTTCGGGGAATACCCGGGGTGCACGACCGTCAGAGATCGTCGAGATCGGGAATGGGGGGCAGGACCGGCTCCGGCCACTCCTCCAGGGTTGCCACCTGCAGGTGGATGAAGGCTGCGATGCGGTGCCGGGCCGAGGACGGCAGTCGCTCGATATCGGCCGGGCTCAGAACGTGTGCGCCGAAGGAGTGGGACTGTGGCGCTTCAGGGTCAGGCGACTCGGGAACAACCTCTAGCTTCGGCCGCGAAGCAGTGGCCGGAATGTCTGGCTCATCCGGGTCTGCGGCAGCGGCGGCGGTTCGCACCATGCCGTGACCATAACCCTTTGATAACGCCTGCGGGGAGGCGTTGGCGCACTTGTGTCTCCGGGCTGCGAATTCAGCGAAGCCATTGTATCGGCGAGAGAAGTGTGCAGGCAGCGTCGGCCCTTCAGATATTCGGTGGGCCTGCGCCGGAACACTATGGTGATGGGCGTCACTCTGTCAACACTTCTGACAAATCTCCCCGGAATGGCGCGAAAACTCCCCTGGGCTCCCACGGGCAATTCAGAGTGGGCGGCGCGCAATGGCATACAAATCACGCGCCGGACCGGTCGGCTTCTGCCCGATCGGCCACACCGCACGCAGCTGTCTTTCCAGATCCAGACCGGTCACCGTGGGCGACACCAGGACTCCCTCGGCCAGTTCGGTGGCCACCGCCAGGGAGCTCAGCACGGCCGGCGCGATGCCGTCGGCGACGGCGGTCTTGATGGCAGTGGTCGAGGACAGCTCCAGCGCGACATTCGGCTCCCAGCCCGGCATTGCGGCGGTCATGGCACGCTCGAAGGAGTTCCGGGTGCCCGATCCGGGTTCGCGATAGATGAGCGGGCTGCGCGCCAGTTCGGCCGCGTCGATCTCGGCCAGGCGGGCCCAGGGGTGACCGGGCGCGACCACCACGACCAGCCGATCCCGGCCCACCACATGGCTTTCCAGTTCGGTCGGCAGGCGCGGGCTCTCCACGAATCCGATTCCGGCCCGGCCCTCGAGCACCGCCTTGGCGACCTCGGCCGAATTGCCCGATTCCAGGGCGATGGAGGTGTCCGGCATCCGGGCCCGCAGGCCCACCAGCCATTTCGGGAACAGGTACTCCGCGACGGTCTGGCTGGCCGCCACCCGCAGCCGCGAATCCCGCTGCGCGCGCAGGCTGTCGATCCCGGCGTCCAGCCGCGCGGCCGCATCCACGACCGTGCGCGCCCATTCGGCGATGAGCGAGCCCGCCGCCGTCGGCCGCGAGCCGAGCGTCGTCCGCTCCAGCACCGGCACGCCCACCAGCTGCTCGAGATAGCGGATGCGCGAGCTGGCGGAGGGCTGACTGATGCCGTGCGCCTTGGCCGCCCGGCCGAGACTGCCCAGCTCGATCACCGACAACAGCAGATCGAGGGCGGCCAGATCGGGGACGCGCGGGGACAAGGGCACAGAGCGAGTCTATGCAGGCCGCCCGGCCGGTTCCGGCGACCCGCGGTCAGCGAGCGGCGGCCACCCGCTCGACCACCGGCCGCCAGGTCTCGAGCGGATGGACGGCCAGGCCGACCACCTTGCCCGCGTCATCGGCGCGCCGCAGCGCGAGGGCCGCGGCGAAATCGGGATCGCGCTCGAAGGCCGTGATCTCCGCGGGCGTCATGGGACCGCCCTGCGCGATCAGGGTGCGCCGGCTCGACGGCGAAAGCGCCTCGGCGTGTACCGAATCCGTGGCCGCGAGATACCGCTTGGCCACCACGTGCAGTTCCACCAGCCGCGCGACCCGTGCGCCGAGCAGGGCCCGGACCGCGTCGCCGCCGTGGACTCCGTGCCCCGCGTCGTCACCGGGCACCAGCACGTGCCCGATATCGTGCACCAGCCCGGCCACCTGAAGTTCCTCGTCGCCGGGAAAGTCCTGGCGCAGGAGCGCGGCGCACTGCCGGTCGTGGTCGAGGATGTCGACCGGATCGCCGCTGCGGTCGGGCATGTCCCAGGCGTCGGCGCAGCCGGCCAGCAGGGTCATGAGTTCGTCGACGGTGCCGATGGGCGCGCGGTTCACGCCCGCACCCTACGGGAATACCCGCACCGCCACCCGGGTACAAATAGTTGACATATCAACGATATGCATTCGGGTGCGCCGCCGCGCCGATTCGGAACGCATCGGACACTATTCAGCAAACCAACTGTGTGACCGGCGAACGGGTCACCACGTCTGTGCGCCGGTTCCTCTGGAAGGAGCCTCCCATGCACGATCTGAGCGGCAAGACGATTCTCATCACCGGCGCGGCCCGGGGCATCGGCGCCGCGGCCGCTCGGCAGGCGGTCGGGGCCGGGGCGAATGTCGTGATCGCCGACGTGCTCGACGAGGAGGGCAAGGCGCTCGCGGCCGAATTGGGCTCGCGGGCCGCCTATCAGCACCTCGACGTCACCTCCGAGCTCGACTGGGCCACCGCGCTGGCCACGGCCTGCGACGCCTTCGGCGGCAGCGTGCACGGCCTGGTGAACAATGCCGGCATCTCGACCGGGGAGCTGCTGGCCGATGAATCGGTAGAGCACTTCCGCAAGGTCATCGACATCAATCTGGTCGGGGTCTTCCTGGGCATGCGGACCTTCATCCCCGCCCTCAAGCAGGCGGGCGGCGGCTCGATCGTCAATATCTCCTCCGCTGCCGGGCTCATGGGCCTGGCCCTGACCGGCAGCTACGGCGCGTCCAAGTGGGCGGTGCGCGGCATGTCCAAGGTGGCCGCCATCGAGAACGGCATCGACCGGATTCGAGTGAACTCCGTGCACCCGGGTATGACCTACACCCCGATGACCGCACAGGTCGGCATCCAGCAGGGTGAGGGCGGCTATCCCAATACCCCAATGGCCCGGGTCGGCGAGGCCGATGAGATCGCCTCGGCCATCGTCTTCCTGCTCTCGGACGCGTCCTCCTACGTCACCGGCGCGGAACTCGCGGTGGACGGCGGCTGGACCGCCGGGCCGACGGTGAAATACGTGATGGGCCAATAGCACTCCAAGGCTCCCGGTCGAGGAGTTCCGGCGCTAGTGCTTCTCGATGCGGCTCGCGGGCGGGGTGACCGCCCCGCGGCCGCGCAGGTAGGTCTCCAGGGCATCGAGATCGATGGGGCCGACCAGGGTTTCGCGGCTCTGCTGGAACACGGTGAAACCGTCGCCCCCGGCTGCCAGGAAGTTGTTGGTCGAAACCCGGTAGACCGCCACGGGATTCAGCGGCTGCCCGGCCACCCGGACGCTGCCGTCGACCACCTTGTGTCCCTTGGGCGCGCCGTCGGAGTAGGTGTAGGTGATGCCCGCGACCGACAGCACGCCGGGCTTGCTGACATTGTCCCATTGCTGCTCCAGCAGATTCAGGATCTGCTGTCCGGTCAGCGCCACCGCCACCACCTGATTGCCGAAGGGCTGCACGGTGTAGGCCTGCGCGTAGGTGATGTTGCCGCCGGTCAGCCCAGCACGCACGCCACCCGGATTCATGAAGGCCGCCACGGCCTGCACGGTGGTCATGGCATCGAGCATGGCGTCGGCGATGACATCGCCGAGCGGGGAATCCCCGGCCGGAGCAGGCTCGGCGGGCACCGGCGCGGTGGCCTGGCCGATCACCCGATCGGCCAGCGGTTTCGCTTGTCCGGCAAAGTAATCCACCAGCTGGGCGGCGGCGGGCGCGGACGTGACATCGCGGGTGACGACCCGGTTGACGGCCTTCGCCTCGACCGTGCCGTCGCGGAAGCGCAGGGTGACGTCGGTGACGAGGCGGCCGAAGGAGGCGGCCTGGGTGACCACCTTGCCGTCCAGTGTGCAGTTGTAGGCCTGGTGGCTGTGCGCGGTGAGCAGCACCGACACCACGGCATCGGTGCGGTGGGCCAGCGCCTGGACGTCGGGTGAGATGCCGGCGCAGCCGTTGTAATCGACCGGGGCGCCGTGGGTTTGCTGGGCGCCGCCGTCGTGCAGCAGCGCCACCACGGTTTCCGCACCCGCGGATTTCATCTCGGACACGTACTTGCCGATGGCGTCGGCCTCGTCGCCGAAGCGGTAGCCGCGAATGCCCTCGGGCGTGACGATGTGCTCGGTGTCAGTCGTGACGACGCCGATGACGCCGATCTTGTGGCCGCCCAGTTCGAGCATGGTCCACGCCTTCAGCCCGGGCGGCAGCTGGCCGTTGCCGTCGGTGACATTGGCGGCCAGGTACGGGAACTTCGCCCCGGTGAACGGCTCGCCCGGCATGCAGCCGTCGGCGGCGCATCCGCCCTGCTGGAGTCGGCGCAATTCAGCGACGCCGTGGTCGAATTCGTGATTGCCGACCGCCGAGGCCGCGACACCCACCGAGTTCAGGAAGTCGATGGTCGGCTCGTCGTGGAACAGCGAGGAGACGAGCGGGCTGGCCCCGATATTGTCCCCGGCCGACAGGATGGCGCTGTCCGGATAGGCCGCCTTCAGCCGCGCCAGATGCGCGGCCAGGTACGCCGCTCCCCCGGCGGTGTACGTCCCCACTTTGCCGTTGGCGCCGTCCGGCGGTTGCAGATTCCCGTGCAGGTCGTTGATCCCGAACAGGTGTACTTCACCCGGTTGCGCCTCGGGCAGGTCGCCGGTCGACACCAGCGGCACCGCGGTCGGGGTGGCGGGGGTCGGGCTTTCCGCACCGCCGCAGCCCGCCACCAGGCCAAGACTCAGTACCGCCGCGCACAATCCCAGAACACGCCGCCGACCGTTCATACCTGTCGACTGTGGCAGACGCGGTCGACGGTCGCACTACGACAGGGTGAATTCCCGCTGTTGCAGGGGCAGTCCGTCGTGCAGGGCCGCGCGCACCAGAGTGTGCGTGAATCGCACTGTCCCGCCGGGTGATTCGAGGACGAGCAGGCCGAGGTGACGGCGGCGTCCAGCGCGGGGAGGCATTCCAGCACCGGGCGGCCGATCAGCGGCGTGGCGATCGCGACGGGGGAGCGTCTTCGAGGATGGCGGCCGCCCGCAACAGTTCCTGGTCGAGGGGTGGCACGGTGGCGAGGCGGCCGCGCACGGGTCGAGCGCCTCGTGCACCTCCCGGTACCGCCGCGAGCCGACGCCGGGAGTGTGGCTGATATGGATATAGGACATGGTCTCCTCCTCTCGGTGTCACCCGCGGTGGGTGCTGCCCAAAGCGTAGGAAGACCTGTCCCGCTGCCGCTTCCGCCGAATTCCTCACGACATGTACTCACCCGCCGCCGCGCCCTCGGGGTGCGGCGGCCGGTCCCGGCTACTTCGGGTCTAGCTGCTGGACGCGCTGGCGAACGGGGTCGAGACGGGAACGGCCGGGCGGCGGATCGGGTGCTGCCACAGGCCCTTTCGCTCCAGGATCGGCAGCACGCCCTCGCCGAACCAGTAGGCCTCCTCCAGGTGCGGGTAGCCGGAGAGCACGAAGTGGGAGATGCCGGCCTTCGAGTATTCGAGGAGGCGTTCGGCCACCTCCGCGTGCGAGCCGACCAGCGCGGTGCCCGCGCCACCGCGCACCAGGCCCACCCCCGCCCACAGGTTCGGGGCGATCTCGAGCCGGTCGGTGCTGCCGTTGTGCAGCTCCGACATCCGGCGCTGCCCCTCGGATTCGCTCTTGGCCAGGGCGTTCTGGACGCGCTCGATATCGGCCGGGTCGATTCCGGCCAGCAGCTTGTCGGCCACCGCCCACGCCTCCTCGGAGGTGTCGCGGGTGATGACGTGGATGCGCAGGCCGTAGTCCAGCTTGCGGCCGTGGTCCACGGCCAGCCCGCGGATCCAGTCGAGCTTGCGGCTGACCGCCAGCACCGGTTCGCCCCAGGTGAGATAGGTGTCGGCGTACCGGGCCGCGACGGGTCCCGCCGGGGCCGAGGAGCCGCCGAAGAACACCGGCGGCACCGGATCGGGCCGATTGCTCAACAGCGCGTTCTCGACGTGAATGTGCTCGCCGCGGAAGGTGACCGGCTCGTGCGAGTTCCACAGCTGCCGCACCACATCCAGGAACTCTCCCGTCCGGGCGTACCGGGCCTCCTTGTCGGCGAAGTCGCCGTAGGCCGCCTGCTCCAGTGGTTCGCCGCCGGTCACCACATTGAGGAAGAGCCGTCCCGCGGAATGCCGCTGGAAGGTGCCCGCCATCTGCGCGGCCAGGGTGGGGCTCATCAGGCCCGGGCGCAGGGCCACCAGGAATTTCAGCGTCTCGGTGGTCTCGACCAGCATGGCGGTGGTGAGCCAGGCGTCCTCGCACCAGGAGCCGGTGGGGGTGAGCACGGCCTCGAAGCCATTGGTCTCGGCGGCCGCGGCGATCTGGTTCAGGTAGTGCAGCGAGGCCGGGCGGTCACCCGACATCGGGGTGCCGTGCCCGCCGGCCACCAGGCCGCGGGAGTCGCCGGAGGTGGGCAGGAACCAGTGGAACGACAAGCTCATGCGGGGACTCCTAGGAGGTGAATCGGTCGTTGTAGCGGGTGTCGATGAAGTCGGCGATCCGGACCTTGCCCGGAATCAGCTTGGCGTCGGAGAAACCTTCGGCCACTTGCTGTTCCGCGGCGATCGTCGCGTCATCGAGCGGGTGATCCTGGTAGTTGGCGCGGTTCACGGCCAGGAGCGTGACGTCGTAGGGCACCCCGGTGATGGCGGCCGACTGTTTGGCCCAGTCCTCCCGATGTCCGGTGATCCACCCGTGCGCACGCTGGATACGCACCAGCAGGTCCCGGACCGCGGCCGCGTTCGCCTTGTTCTGCAACGTCTTCGAGCCCGTGACGAAGAAGCTGTCCGGCTTCACGTAGCCGGTGCCGTCCACCAGCACCCGATTGCCGCTCAGTTCGGCCTGGGCCACATAGGGATCCCAGACCGTCCAGGCGTCCACCCGCCCGGTGGACAACGCGGCGAGCGCGTCGGCGGGTTGCAGGTACTGCGGTTCGATATCGGAGAAGGTGAGCCCGGCCTTGGTGAGCACCGACAGCAGGTGGTAGTGCGCGGAGCTGCCCTTGGTGACCGCGATCTTCTTGCCGCGCAGGTCCTTCGGATCCCTGATCGACGAGTCCCTCGGCACCACCAGACCGTTCCCGGCCGCCCCGGAGTCGTAGGACCCGATGATCTTGATCTGGGACTTGGCCGCCGCCGCGAACACCGGCGGGGCGTCGCCGACGCCGCCGAAGTCGATGGATCCGGCATTGATGGCCTCGAGCAGGGGCGGTCCGGCGGTGAAGGTGGACCATTCGACCTTGTACGGGAGTCCCTTGCCCTCGCCGGAGACCTCCAGCAGGGCTTGCAGCGCAAGACCTTTCTGATCGCCGATGTGCAGGGTCACCTGTGACAGGTCCACCGATCCGTCCGCGTTCACGCCCTTGGTGTCGTCATTGCCGGACGAGCACGCCGCGCTGACGAGGGCCGTGGCGACCGCCAGGGCGGCGAACAGGGGCTTGGATCTCATTCGGTGGTTCCTTCCGGGGTGACACCCAGCTCGGCGAGCAATGCCGTACGCAGGGCCAGGAATTCGGGATGGTCGCGCCGGCGCGGGCGCGGCAGGTCGATGGGGATCTCGCGGGCGATCCGACCGCCGTCGAGCACCAGGGCACGATCGGCCAGCAGCACCGCCTCGTCCACGTCGTGGGTGACCAGCAGCACACCGGGCCGATGCCGCGCCCACAGGTCCAGCACCAGGCCGTGAATCGTGATGCGGGTCAGGGCATCCAGGGCGCTGAAGGGTTCGTCGAGCAGCAGCAGATCCGGCTCCCGGACCAGGGCGCGGGCCAGTGAGGCGCGCTGCGCCTCACCGCCGGAGAGGGTCAGCGGCCAGGCCTCGCCGCGCGCCGCCAGGCCCACCTCGGCCAGCGCGGCTGCGGCGGCGGCCCTGGCGTTTTCGTGACGCAGTCCGAGAGTCACGTTGTCGCGCACGCGTTTCCACGGCACCAGGCGCGGCTCCTGGAAGGCGACCGCGACCTCGCCGGACACGGCGAGCTCGCCGCCGGTCTCGTCGTCCAGGCCCGCCAGCGCCCGCAGGAGGGTGGATTTGCCGGAGCCGCTGCGCCCGAGCAGGGCCACGAACTCGCCGGGGCGGATGTCGAGATCCAGTCCGTGCAGGATCCGGCGTTCGCCGAAGTCCTTGACCAGACCCCGAATTCGCACCACCGGGGAATCGGCCGCGGCCGGGGCCGCCGCCGGCTCCTCCAGTTCGGCCAGCGTCGCCGCGATCACCGAATCGGTCAGGGTGCCAGGAAGCCGCGTCGCCATGACAGCGCTCTCCTCTCGATGGAACGAACGAGCGCGTCGGTGAGCAGCCCGAGCACGCTGTAGACGAGCAGGCCGACCACGATCACGTCGGTACGCAGGAACTCGCGGGCGTCGTTGATCATGAAGCCCAGACCCGCGTCGGCATTGACCTGCTCGGCGACAATGAGCGCCAGCCAGGCCACGCCCAGCGACTGACGCAGGCCGACCAGTGTCTGCGGCAGCGCGCCCGGCAGCACGATGTGCCGGATCAGGCCCGCCCGGCTCAGCCGCTGCACCCGGGCCAGCTCGGCCAGCTTGCCGTCCACGCCGCGGATACCCGCGAAGGTGTTGAGGTACAGGGGAACCGCCACCCCGAAGGCGACCAGCACGATCTTGGGCAGCTCCCCGATCCCGAACCACAGGATGAACAGCGGGATCAGGCCGTAGAACGGCAGCGTCCGCAGCATCTGCATCAGCGGGTCGACCAGGTACTCCCCGGCCCGGCTCAGCCCGGCCAGCAGGGCCAGCCCGATGCCTGCCACCGCGCCGATGACGAAGCCCAGCGCGGCTCGCCGCAGCGACACCGACACGGCCTTGGTGAGCGTGCCGTCCTTGATCAGGTCGACGGCCGTCTGCACGACGGTCACCGGAGAGGCGAGCAGCCGTTCGGGCAGCACACCGGTCGAGCTGGCGAGCTGCCAGACCACCACCAGCAGCACCGGCGCGACGAAGCGCGCCAGCGCGGAGACGCTCGGCAGGCGTGGCCGGCCGGTAATGGGCCTGGCCTGCACGGCAATTGCGGACACGACAGCACCTCGGGCGAACGGGGACGGGGACGGTGGCGGCCGCGGGCCTTCGTCCGCCACACCCTGACCCTGCCGGTCCGGCCTCGCCCGGTCACCGGTTGTAATCCGCATGATTCTGGGCTTGCTGCTGGCACCGACGTCGAAGGCCTGGCCTGCGTGCTCTTCGAATGCCGCACCGGCACCGCCCCTATTCCGGCGGCAATGACGCGCAGATCATCAGCGCCAACCTCTTCGACCCGATCCCCCGTCCGAGCCAGGTCCGCGCGGGCGTCCCGGTGCCGAGGCCACAGCGCACACCGGCGGGCGGAGACCGCGCCGGGTGGCGGCCGTACCGGGTGTGCTCGTTCTCGACGCGGCCTCATGGACTTTCGCGGGCTGGGCCTATTCGCAGCGGACGAAACCGGGCACGGCGATCGGGGACGCGGCGAGGCCCGCGACGTCCTCGTCGCGGTGTACGAGGACCTGCACCTGTTCGTGGTGGTCACCGGATCGACAGCCGAGTATCCCGGCAGCTCACCCAAGCACGACGTGGCTCTGCTCGCCTGGTTCCAGCAGCACTTCACCACATAGAAATAGGTGGTGCCGGGTTCCCTCCGCAGCTGGGAACCCGGCACCGGGTCGGCACCGGTGTGGGCGGTGGCCGACGTCTAGTGGCCGTCGCGGACGACCTCCACGGCGCGGGTGAGAATGCCCAGGCCGTGGGTGATCTCGTCATCGCTGACGGTCAGGGGTGGGAGCAGCTTCACGACTTCATCCTTGGCGCCGGAGGTTTCGACCAGCAGGCCGTGCTCGAAGGCGACCTGGCAGACCTTCTCGGCCTGCGAGGCGTCCTCGAAGACGAGGCCGTGCACCAGGCCCCGGCCGCGGGTGGAGATGCCGGTGAAGGATTCGGTCAGCGCGACCAGGTGCTCGTGCACGCGCGCGCCTTTGGCCAGGGTGGCGAGCTGCAGGCGATCGTCGGACCAGTAGTGGCGCAGCGCGACCTCGGCGGTGACGAAGGCCGCGTTGTTGCCGCGGAAGGTGCCGTTGTGCTCACCGGGCGACCACTGGTCCAGGTCCCGGCGCATGAGCACCAGCGCCATGGGCAGGCCGTAGCCGCCGATCGACTTCGAGAGCGCGACGATGTCGGGAGTGATGCCCGCGACCTCGAAGGAGAAGAACGGGCCGGTGCGGCCGCAGCCCATCTGCACGTCGTCGACGATGAGCAGAATGCCACGGGCCGAGCACAATTCGGACAGCTGCCGCAGCCATTCGGCGCGCGCCACATTGATCCCGCCCTCGCCCTGCACGGTCTCGACGATGACCGCGGCGGGCTTGTCCAGCCCCGACGAGGTGTCGTCGAGGGCGCGGCGCATCCATGAGAAGTCCTCGGGCTCATCCAGATAACCGTCGTAGGGCATCGGGGCGGCGTGCACCAGCGGGACGCCCGCGCCGGCGCGCTTGGCGGCATTGCCGGTGACCGACAGCGCGCCCAGCGTCATGCCGTGGAAGGCGTTGGTGAAGTTCAGGATGGTGGTGCGGCCGGTGACCTTGCGCGCCAGCTTGAGTGCGGCCTCGACGGCGTTGGCTCCGGTCGGGCCCGGGAACTGAACCTTGTAGTCCAGCCCACGCGGAACGAGCACCAGGTCGCGCATGGCCTCGAGCAGCCGTCGCTTGGCGACGGTGGACATGTCCAGGGCGTGGGTGATGCCGTCGCCGAGCAGGTAGTCGATCAGCGCCTGCTTGAGCAGCGGGTTGTTGTGGCCGTAGTTGAGCGCGCCCGCGCCGGCGAAGAAGTCGAGGTACTCTTTGCCGTTCTCGTCGGTGAGCCAGGCGCCGCTGGCGGTGTCGAACACCGTCGGCCAGGAACGGCAGTAACCACGCACATTGGATTCGAGAGCCTCGAAAACGTTCGTGTCGGCAATGGTCATCAGCGGTCCTAGCGTCGCAACTAAGTGAAACGCTGATGTTTCTATCACAGGAACCGATCCGTGAAACCGTTTTCCCGCGAATCGGACGCGGATGCTCCGCGCGTGACGCACACCGCAACAAACCGGCATCGAGCATAACCCGGTCCCGCGCGAGCGGGCCACGCAACTCCATTGCAGGACAACTACCGCCCCCGTAGTGTCAACCTCTTGTGCGCAGCGACGTGGGGGTCTACTGGCAGCTGGTCAAGGCTGGGTTTCGCAGGCAATCGCATTACCGGCTCGCCATGCTGGCGGGCCTGTTCACCAATCTCGTGTTCGGCTTCGTGCGGGCGGCCGTGCTCATGACGGCCGTGCGCGTGAACAGCGGATTCGGCGGCTACGACCGCGGCACCATCGGCGCCTACATCTGGCTGTCGCAGGGACTGCTGGGCGCCATCGCCTTCTGGACGCTGCCCGACATCGTGGAGCGCATCCGTACCGGGGACGTCGCCATCGACTTCCTGCGGCCGATCGACATCCAATTCGGGCACCTGGCCGAATATCTGGGCCGGGCGGCGTTCTCTCTGCTACCGCGCGGCATACCGAGCGTTCTCGTCGGTGTGCTCACCTTCGGGCTCGCGTTCCCGGATACGCCGGGACCGTACGTGCTGGGCGCCTTCAGTCTGCTGCTGGCGATGACGCTGTCGTTCCTGTCCATGTTCGCGGTCAGCCTGGCCGGGTTCTGGCTCATCGAGACCCGCGGGCTGCGCGCCCTGCACATGATCCTGGGCACCTTCCTGGCCGGGCTGTTCGCGCCGGTGCACCTGTTTCCGAGCTGGTTGCGCGACCTTGCCTACGCCACGCCCTTCCCGTCCATGCTGCAGTGGCCCATCGATGTACTGTCCGGTCGCACGGCCGGCAGGGATGCGGTGGAAATCGTTGTCGTGCAATGCTTCTGGTTGGTCGTGCTGGTGGGCGCCGGGCAGCTGCTACTGCGGGCCGGGCGCCGCAAACTGGAGGTGCAGGGTGGGTGAGGCACGTCCCTCCCGGCTGACGCCCTACCGTGCGGTGCTGGGTTCGCGGGTGCGCGCGCAACGCGCCTATCCGCTGTCCTTCGCCGCGGATGTGGTGAGCGCCTTCCTGATCGGGCTGGTGGAGTTCGCCGAGATGTGGGTGATCTTCCACAATGTGCCCCGGCTGGGCGGGCTGGACCTGAACGCCATGCTGCTGCTGTTCGGCATGAGCAACACCTGTTTCGCCATCGCCGACATGGTGGTCGGGCACGCCGATACGCTCCCCACCTACATCCGGATGGGCAGGCTGGATGCCTTCTACCTGCGGCCACAACCCCTGCTGCTGCAGCTCATGACCAGCGATATCCAGCTGCGCCGGGTGGCGCGCATCGCGGTGGCCGCCACCGTGCTGTCATTCGGCCTGGCACGCAACGACATCCAGTGGACCCCGGCGCACCTGGCGCTGTTCGCGGTCACGGTGCTGTCCGGAATCGCCATCTTCGCCGGGCTCTTCGTGTGCGCGGCCGGAGCGCAGTTCTTCCTCATCGACGGCGCGGAGCTGACCAACGCCTTCACCTACGGCGGGTCGTACGCGTCCATGCAACCCACCTCGGTGTTCCCGGCACCGATGAAACTCGTGTTCGGATTTCTGGTTCCGGTCGCCTTCACCTCGTATCTGCCCACCATCGCGCTGCTCGGGCTGCCCGGGCCCGCCCTGCTGCCGAGCTGGCTGGCCTGGGCGGCGCCGGTGGCGGCGGGGTGGGTGTGGGCGGCCGCGCTGTTCCTGTGGCGACTCGGGACCAGGCACTATCAAGGAGGCGGCGGGTGAACGGTGCCATCATCGATATCGAGGGCCTGACAAGGACTTTCGTGCTGAGCAAGAAGGAGGGCCGCTGGCGGCGCCGGCGCGAGGTGCTCACCGCGGTGGACGACATGAGCTTCCGGGTCGAGCCGGGCGCGGCGGTCGGCTACATCGGTGCGAACGGGGCGGGCAAGTCCACCACCATCAAGATGATCACCGGTATCCTGGTGCCCTCGGCCGGGCGGCTGCGCACCTGCGGGCTGGACCCGGTGCGGCAGCGCCGCGAGCTGGCCGGGAGGATCGGCGTGGTGTTCGGGCAGCGCTCGCAGCTGTGGTGGGATCTGCCACTGCGCGAATCGTTCTCGATCCTGGCCTCCATCCACCGGCTCACCCCGGCGGCGGCGCGCACCCGCACCACCGAGCTCGTCGAGCAGCTGGAGATGGGCGGCACCCTCGACACCCCGGTCCGGCAGCTGTCGCTGGGCCAGCGCATGCGCGCGGAAGTCGCGGCGGCCCTGCTGCATTCACCCGAGCTGGTCATTCTCGACGAACCGACCATCGGCCTGGATGTGCTGTCCAAGCAGCGATTACGCGAATTCCTGCGCTACGAGCGCACCCAGCGCGGCACCACCCTGCTGCTCACCACCCACGACATGGGCGATATCGAGCGGCTGTGCGAACGGGTGCTGGTGGTGGACCACGGCCGGCTGGTCTACGACGGCTCGCTGACCGGCCTGGGCGCGACCGTCGGTGCGCAACGGGTGCTCACCGTCGATCTCGCCGAGCCCACCCCCGACCTAGCCGATCTGCCCGGCGCCAAACTGCTCGACAGTCAGGGCGCGGGCATGCGGCAGCGGCTGGCCTTCGACACCGAGATCACCACTGCCGCACAGCTGCTCACAGCCGTCTCGGCACGGGTCGAGGTCCGCGACCTGTCCATCGAGGAACCCGATATCGAGGACGTGGTGCGGCGCCTCTACGAGGCCGCGGCGTCGGGCTCCCTCGCGCCCTGATCGAGCCGGAACGGCGGGTAGGCGTCGGTCATCAGGGACGCATACGCGCGCACCCGCAACGTCCAGCGGTTGACGCCCATGGCGAAGTCGTACAGACCCCGCGGATACGTGCCGGTGAACAGCAGGCCGATGACGGCGACGATCAACAGGATCGGCAGCAGTGACAGCTGATTGCGGCCGCCGCCCATGAACGCGGCGACGATCAGATACTGCGGAATCGCCAAGAGCCACCACTTGATCAAGACCATCCAGCGATTCAGTTGCTCGGGATAGTCGACTTCCAGATCAGCCGGGTAGTCCGGATCGGGTTGCAGGCTGAACGGCGGGTAGCGGTCGGTTCCCAGTTGCGAGAGCGCGTAGAAACGCACTCGCCAGCTCCAACGCAGCACGCCGACATTGAAATCGAAGAGCCCTCTCGGATACGAGCCGGTTATGAGGATCGCGAAGAAAGCGATGATGCTCACCACGAGATACGCGATGCTCAGGAAGATCAGCACAACATAGTGTGGAATGGCGAGTATCCACTTGACTATCCACATCCAGCGGGCCAACCCCGGGTCGAGGTCTCCTCGCACACGCACCGGATAAGCGGGACTGGGCTGCATGTCCGTCACTCCTCTCGAGCGCGGCGGCCTCCTTCCGACCGCCGCCGGAACAGCGGTGAGCCGTTGTTCACCCCAATGTTTCCCCGGCGACGCGAAGATCACATCTGCTTCTCACACATTGTGACCAGATTTGTAATAGCGCGCGCGACGGCGAGTTCCGCACACCACATCGACTTGGTTCGAATTGCGGGCCGGGGTCGGGTGTGCGACGTTGCTGACTATTCTCCATGTGCCCGGCCCGGGTCGGCACGAAGCTGATTTACGGGAGACCGAGTGAGAGTGCGTCCGGCGAAACTGTTGCCATCGGGTAACGTGAAGCTCACGCCGCCAATGGAATTGATCCGGCCACGCACTATACGGGCGCGCCTGCGGCGCATTCTGATCGTGTCGGTGGCGCTGGTGCTGGCGCTGCTGACGATCGTCATCACCCGCGAGGTGAACGACTACCGCGACACCGGGGACACCGCCCAGTCGGTCCATCTCGCGCTGGCGGTACAGGATCTGGTCCACGAGGTGCAGCGCGAGCGCGGTCTCACCAATGGACTGCTCGGCGGCGACACCGCGTCCCGCACGGCGCTCGGCAATCAGCGCCTGGCCACCGACAGCGCATTGCAGGAACTCAACTCCACGCTGAACCAGCAGCCGCAGGGCGCCGATCTGGTGCGCACCGCGCTCCAGCAGTTCTCCGGAGTGACCGCCACGCGCGCCGATGTGGACGCCGGTCGCGCCGACCGGTCGGCCTCGTTCACCTTCTATACCAATGCGATCGGCACGCTGAACCAGGCGCGGCCCGGCCTCGACCACGCTCTCGACAGCCGGCTGTGGCGGGGGCTGCAGAGCCTCTACGCGCTCGGCGACGTCAAGGAGTTCACCGGTCAGGAACGCGGCTTCCTCAACGGTGTCTTCGCCGCGGGCGCGTTCGCACCGGGCGAGTACGTGAAGTTCCTCGATATCCGAGCCGCCAAACAGGCCGCGGTGACGGCCTTCGAACGTGATGCCACACCCGCGCAGCGTTCGCTGCTCTACACCGCGATGCGAACCGACGAGTCGGCGCGGGCGGGCGACGCGGAGACCATCGCCCTCGCCTCCGAGCGCGGTCCGATCAGCGAATCGGTCAACCCCGCCGACTGGTGGCGCCAGATGAGTTCCATCATCGACGGCGAACGCACCGTCCAGCGCAATATCGGCGGCGAGATCACCTCCCGGGCAAGCGAACTGCGCCGCGACGCCGCCCTGCGCCTGTCCCTCTACGTGCTGGCCGCGCTGCTGGCCATCGCCGCCGAGGTGGCGCTGGTGGTCGCCACCGTGCGGGCGATCGTGCGGCCGCTGGCCGAGCTGGCCGAGGAGGCCGACCTGGTGGCCGGTAAACGACTGCCGCAGCTCATCGAAGCCTGGCAGACCTCCGAGGGCGCGGACCCGGACCCGCCCGAAGCGGTGCGCGCCGACGAGAGCGCGGGCGCCGAGATCGTATCCGTGGCACGGGCTTTGGACCGGGTGCAGACCACCGCCTACGAGCTCGCCTCCGCGCAGGCGCGGCTGCGCCGCAACAGCACCGAGTCCATGGCCAACCTGGCGCGGCGTAATCAGAACCTGGTGCGCCGCCAGCTCGGGCTGATCAGCGAGTTCGAGCGGGAGGAGCTCGACCCCAGCACGCTGGCCAACCTCTTCGAGCTCGACCACCTGGCCACCCGCATGCGGCGCAATGCCGAGAGCCTGCTGGTGCTGGTCGGCGAGCCCAGCCCGCGCCGCTGGTCGAAACCCATTCCGCTGACCGACGTCATCCGCGCCGGCCTGTCCGAGGTCGACGACTACCGGCGGGTGGTGCTGCGCCGGGTGGACGAGATCTCCATCGCGGGCGCGCATGTCAGCGAGGTCGCGCACATGCTGGCCGAACTCATCGAGAACGGGCTGTCCTTCTCGCCGCCCGATCTGGAGGTGGAGATCTACGGCCGCCGACTCGGCTCGCGCTACATGCTCGCCATCGTCGACCACGGCGTCGGCATGCCGCCCGAACAGCTCAGCACCGCCAATGCCCGCCTGCGCGGCGAAGCCGACTTCCTCGTCGCACCCACCCGCTTCCTGGGCCACTACGTGGTCGGCCGGCTGGCCCGGCGCCTGGGCATCGAGGTCGAGCTCACCGTGTCCCCCACCAGTGGCGTGGTGGCCCGGCTGCTGCTGCCGGACGACCTGCTCGGCGACCCCGGCGCGGAACTTCCCGCCCCGCCCGAGGATTCGAAACACGCTGCGAGCGCGCAGCTTCCGACCGTCGCCGACACCATGCCGGATCCGAAACCGGGCCGCCACAGCTCGGGGCACACCCCCGGCTCCGGCGACACGGAACGCCCGCAGCGTGCGACACCCGTCGACGACGACGTCGCGAACGGCGCACCCACGAGCCCGAACTCGATCAAGCTCGTTCCGCTGCCCGCCCCCACCCCGACCGTTGCGCCGCACACCCCGGCGGCGCCACCGCACGCCACCGCCGCCGAGCGTCTCTTCGGCGGGCCGACCACGGGTTCGTTCGCCATTCCGCTACCGGCGGCCGGGCCCTCGGCGGGCCCGGTTCCGGCGAGCTCACCGGGAGCGGCGACCGAGGTTTCGGGAGCTGTCCCGGAGGTGCAACGTACGCGAAACGGTCTCGTCAAGCGGAACCGGAAGACTCGCGAGAATCCGGGCGTCACACCGGGCGGCGCCCAACCGGCGGCCGCACGGCCGGCCGCCCCGCCGGTCGCGGACCGCTCCCCCGACGAGATACGCAGCATGCTCGCCGGATTCCGGTCCGGCCATCAGCGCGGGCAGACCGGCGAACCGCCGCGGCCCGGATCGACAGCATAGGAGGACACCGGGTGACGACCCACTACACCGACACCGATCCGCACACTTTCAACTGGCTGCTGGCCGACTTCGTGCGTACCACCGACGGGGTGCGCGACGCCGTGGCGGTGTCCTCCGACGGACTACTCATGGCCATGTCCCAGGGCCTGGACCGGACCGCGGGCGACCGGCTCGCCGCAATCGTCTCCGGGCTCACCAGCCTGGGCCGAAGTGCTTCGCGCAGTTACGATTTCGACGGCCTGCGACTGATCATGATCGAGATGGGGCGCGGATTCCTGCTGGTCTCGGCCATGAGCAATGGCAGCTGCATCGGCGTGATCGCCGACAACGGCGCCGATGTGGGCCTGGTCGGCTATCAGATGGCCGTGCTGGCCGACCGCGCCGGCGCGCTGCTGACCCCGGCCCTGATCACCGAATTGCGGGAGTCCTTGAGCCGATGAATGATTCGCATCGGCTGCCGGACGCGCGCATGATCGCGCCCGGCCGCCCGCGCGGCTGGTCCGGTGCCGCCGCGTCCGAAAAAACCACGCGAGATACGAGATTGGCCGACGATGAGGAACAGGTGGTGCGACCGTTCATGATGACCTCGGGGCGCACCACGCCGGTAGTCGACGGCCTGCGCATCGAAACCCTGGTGCGCGCCACCCCCGCGGCACTGTCCGCGCCGCTGCGGTTCGAGCTGGAACGGGTGGTGCGACTGTGCCAGCGCCCGCACTCCATCGCCGAAATCGGTGCGGCCCTGCGGGTTCCGATCGGGGTGGCGCGGGTGCTGGTGAGCGATCTGGTATCCGAAGGACATGTCTCGGTCGGCCGGACCGATGAACTCTCCACCGCTGCTCTGGAAAGGATCCGGGACCTTGTTCGGAACCTCTGACCCGGCCGACATACCGCTGGCCTCCTCGGTGAAAATCGTGACCAGCGGTGGATTCGGCGTCGGCAAGACCACTTTCATCGGGGCGATCTCGGAGATCGAGCCGCTCGCCACCGAGGCTGCCATGACCGAAGTGTCGGTGGGACTGGACGATCCGGGCCTGGCCACCGGCAAGACCACCACCACCGTGGCCCTCGACTTCGGCCGCATCACCCTCGACCCCAGTCTGGTGCTCTACCTGTTCGGCACCCCCGGCCAGGAGCGGTTCGAATTCCTCTGGGACGACCTGCTCGACGGCGCGCTCGGCGGCGTCATCCTGGTCGACACCGGCCGCGTCGAGGACTGCTACCCCGTGCTGGACTTCTTCGAGCAGCGCGGCACCCCGTTCGTGGTGGCGGTCAACCGCTTCGAGGCCGGACCGCGCTTCGCACTCGACGAGGTCCGCGAGGCGCTGGACCTCTCGCCCACCATCCACCTCATGGATTGCGATGCCCGCGACCGGGAATCGGTGAAACTCGTCCTGGTGGCCCTGCTCGAGCAGATCCTCCAGGCCCGCCGGGCTCCCGCCCTGGCCGTCTGACAAAAAATCGCCCCGGATGCGAACGCACCCGGGGCGATTGCCCGAAAACCCTTCGCTCTAATGCGAATTAACGGCCGAAGGATCCCGTCCACAGGGTGTTGAGCAGACCACCCAGGGCCGCACTACCGGTGTCCAGCACGCCGTTCAGCGCAGCGGAACCAGTCTGAATGATAACCGGGATCATGTTTCAACCTCTCTCTAGTGAACGCCACCGTCCGGGATTTCCGTTCGGCGACCGGCCCCACACTGCCGAGGGACACTGAGGCGAACCTTGCCGGTAGCTGAGAGGTCGCTGAGACGGGCTGTGCGACCCGTCACAAGGAGAGGACCGTCCAGTTCCTACTGCGGCGGCGCCGCGCCCGCCGAATACAGGCTCACCTCGCCGTCCTCCCCCAGAAACGCGTTGACCAGCATCGTTCCGCTGGAACGTAATTCGTCGGGGTCCGGTGCGGCGATCGTGACGGAGACCTGCGGCAGCGCACCCCAGTTCACGACAAACCGATCGGGCGGTCCGTTGTCGCTGGACAGGTGCGCGAGACGGAATACCGACACCGTCCGGCGAATAATCAGATTACGGACGACTTCAGCAATTCGCTCGGGGTCTTCCAGCGCGAACATGAAACCGAATCGCAGTTCCGGCGACGACGCATAGGCGGGCACGAATATCGAGGCTAACGGACTACGGCGCGTCGCGCCCTCGGCACGCCGCACAGATAGCTATTCATAAGCCTTGGTAACCGTACCCGTCGGCGGGAGGCCTCGCCCCGGTCGAGCCCAGCCCTCGAACCTGTCTCACACACCCCCCGCAGAGGTGTCGATCGGCCTTCAACCGCCGCGGCCATGTGACCGTCTTGTAATGCTGTATAACGATTTTCAGGCAGCTTCGCCGATCACGCGCCGGATGGTTGCGCCCCTCCGACTATCGCGCTTTCCTGAATATGTCCCGCATTATCGGACAGTCTTCTCATCGCATCGTCGCGGATTTCCCGGTTACTTCACCGTGTCGCTGGTGGTGGGCTGTTGCGTTCCGGGTGCGGGGCTGCGCCGGAGCCGAGGGGAGCCCCTCCCCGAAACCCCCTCGGCCCTGGCGCATCCACGCATGCGACGCCGAGGGTGGGAATCATGGCAATCGACTACACCGGAGCGGGTTTCGGGGCCGAGCTCCCACCGCCATCAACGCTGTTGCGCGCCTTCCGGGAACCGGTCAGCTCCGATCGTCGCGATCGCGACGTCCTCGAATCAGCCCACGAACTGGTGCGATGCCATGAGCATCGATATCGCGCCCAGGACACGGCGCATGCCGCCGACGCCACCCCCGACGATGTCGCCGACAGCACCCACCGCGTCGACCGGATCGACGAGCGCCGGGCCGAACTGGTGGCCCGCATCGACGACTGGGTGGCGGTGAACATTCCGCACCGCGCCGGGGCCTCGTTGCACACTGAGACCCTCGGCGCGGTCATCGACCGGATGGCCGCGAAATGGGTTGCCGCGCAACGGGCTCTGGGCAATACCGAGGCCGAGCCGGCGCGGGCTTCGAAAGCAGGCGACGGGCGAGCGCGGCCCCACCGTGGGGTGGAGAAGGAGACACACCGCGCAGTGGCGCATCGCATCAGCGAGGACCGGCCCCGCCGCGGAGCGGACACGGAGGCCCACCTGCAGTGGTACCGGCTCGCCGAGCTCGCCGACGGCTATCGGGATCTGATCACGGAGGTCGCCCAGCATCGCCGGCGACTGCCGAGCTGGTGAGGAGCCCAACTAACGCGGGTCGATGACCTCTGCGTCGATGACGTCGGAATCGGTCACGCGCTCGCTACGGACCGGCTTCGTCGCCGAATTGTCCTGCGCGGGTGCGGGTTCCGGGGCTTCGTCGACCTCGTCGCCGAGGTCGTCGGTCAGGTTCGCGGCACGCTGGGCGGCCGCGTCCTGCGCGGCAGCGGCGGCGGCCTCACGCATCTCGATGGCGTCGGTGATCCAGTCACCGATCTCGCGGGTCACCTCGGCGACGGTGCCGGTGATGATCGAGGCGATATTGCCGACGTGTCGTGCTCCCGACGACGTCAATTCCTGGATCAGATCCTTGTTGCTCTCGAATTTAGAAATCATTTACACGCCCACTTCGCTCGCCTGCCCCCGGCGCATCACGATAACACCGGCCTGTGCTGAATTCTTGACCAGGAACGGCGGCAGCGCCAGCTTGAACAGCTTCAACCACACCGAACCGATCTGCCGGGAGAAGCGTCCGGTGTTGTAGGGCAGGCCGTGCTTTTCGCACAGCGCCTTCACCTCGGGGGCGATTTCCGGGTACCGGTTGGCCGGCAGATCCGGGAACAGGTGGTGCTCGATCTGGTGCGACAGGTTGCCGGACATGATGTGGAAGAGCTTGCCGCCCTTGATATTGGCCGAGCCCAGCATCTGGCGCACGTACCACTCGCCCTGGGTCTCCGCGGCGCACTCCTCCTGGGTGAACGTCTGTACGCCGGTCGGGAAGTGGCCGCAGAAGATGATCGAGAACGTCCACAGGTTGCGCACGATATTGGCGGTGAAGTTGGCCGCCAGCGTGGACAGGAACAGCGGACCGGTCAGCGCCGGGAAGACCACGTAGTCCTTGAGCACCTGCCGGCTGGCCTTGCGCCACTGGCCCTTGACCAGCGTCTTGACCTCCTGCCAGGACTTCTTGCCCCGGACGATGTTCTCGACCTCGAGGTCGTGGCCCATCACGCCCCACTCGAACGCGACCATCAGTGCGAAGGCGTAGAGCGGGTTGCCCAGCCGCAGCACGTTCCAGCTCTGCGCCTCGTCCACGCGCAGGATGCCGTAACCGATGTCGCGGTCCATGTCGAGGATGTTGGTGTAGGTGTGGTGCATGTAGTTGTGCGAGTGCCGCCACTGGTCGCCCGGGCAGACCGTATCCCATTCGAAGACACGGGAATTCAGGGTCGGCTCACGCATCCAGTCCCACTGGCCGTGCATGACGTTGTGGCCGATCTCCATATTGTCGAGAATCTTCGACGCGCTCAGCGCGGCCACGCCGGCCAGCCAGAACGGCGGCAGGAAGCCCAGGTAGAGCAGGCCGCGGCCGGCGATCTCCAGGCCGCGCTGGGCCTTGATCACCGTGTAGATGTACTCGCGGTCCCGGTCGCCCAGGTCCGTGGTGATGCGGGCGCGCAGCGCGTCGAGCTCGCGGCCGATCTCCTCGACCTGATCGACGCTGAGCACCAGCGGGCCCTCGGTGGTTTCGGTGAGGATCGCCATGATCCCTCCTGTTCAGATGGCAGAAATGAGTCAGAGAGCGAGGTCGACGTCCCCGACGGGGGCGTTGATGCAGATCTGGATGGGCTGGTCCGGGTCGCTGTCGAGCTCCCCGGTGCGCAGGTTGCGGGTGCAGCCGCTGCGCTTGACGGCCGTACAGGAGAAGCAGATGCCCATGCGGCAGCCGTACTCCGGGCTCAGGCCCGCGGATTCGGCCTGTTCGAGCAGACTTTCGCCGGTGTTCTCGGCGACCACGCCGCTGCCGGAGAAGGTCACCTTCCCCTCGGCGTCGGCCGGGTCCACGACCGCGGTGGTGAGGGTGAACTCCTCGCTGTGCAGCCGATCGCCGAGCTGTTCGGCCTCGTAGACGGTGCGCACCGCGGCCATCAGGCCGGGCGGTCCGCACAGGTAGGTCTGCGCGGACGGGAACCAGGGCGCGAGGGACTCCAGCTCGTCGTAGCCGAAGTGGGCGTCGCGCTCTGCCTGATTTGCCCTACGCTTCGCTCCGGGCGGGTTCGGGTAGCGGAATTCGATGCGGACATTGCCGTGCTGCATGGCGATCGCCTCGAGTTCCTGGCGATGCGGCACCCATTCCGGAGAACGGTTGTAATGCAGGAACAGGATGCGGCCGCGGTAGCCCTCGTTGGCGAGGGTGCGCAGCATGGACAGCACCGGAGTGATGCCGCTGCCGCCGCTGATCAGCACGATCTGCTCGGGCCGCGGCTCGGGCAGGTGGAACACGCCCGCGGCCGGCTCCAGGTCCACCACCATGCCGGGAATCGCGTTCTCGTGCAGGTGGTTCGAGACCAGGCCGTGCGGATGGGCTTTGACGGTGAGTTCGATGTGCCGGTCGCGGCGCCCCTCGGCATTGACCGGTGAATAGCAGCGGGTGTGGCGGACGCCGTCGATCACGACGCCGATCTGCACGTATTGTCCCGCCACGTGCCCGGACCACTGCCGGGCGGGCTTGAGGGTGAGAGTGACCGAGCCGACCGCGCTGCGCCGCACGTGGGTGATCTCCGCGCGCATCGAGCGCCGGGTCAGGGTCGGACGCACCAGCTCGAGGTAACGATCCAGCGGGTGCGGGGTGGTCATTGTCTTCTGCACCAGGTCGAGTAGTCCGACCATGTGAGCCTCCTGTCGCGTCGCCGGGCTGAGCGACGCCTCTTCGCAGTCGATGCGCCTCCGGCGTGACCCCGATGTCAGACCGAACCCCGAGTTCCATTTCGGTGCACATCTGTACACTGAGATAGTGTGCCGGGTGAAGCCACTCCAGTTCAACCGGCAGTTCGTGTGACCCACACGACATCTTGCGAATGGAACGAATGTGAACGCATGTATGGTGATCGAGATGAGCGAGCAGGCAGCTACCCGAGGCGAGCGCAAGGAGCGCACCCGCGCGGCGCTACTCGACGGCACCCTCGCCCTGGCCGCGGACCGCGGCTTCGCGGCGCTGTCCCTGCGTGAGATCGCACGCTCGGCCGGCATCGTGCCGACCGCCTTCTACCGGCACTTCGCCTCACTCGACGAACTCGGCACCACCCTGGTCGAGGAGGGCGTGCGCCAATTGCGCCTGGCGCTACGGGAAATGCGGCGCACCCCGCACGCGACGCTGGCGCAGACCGTGCGCTTCGTCTTCGAGCAGGTCGACGGGAAGCGCGACCTGTGGGGCTTCCTGATTCGCGAACGCCACGGCGGCTCGGCCGCGCTGCGCGGGGCCATCGCGGTCGAAATGCAGCTCATCGTACGGGAATTGGTGGTCGACCTGTCTCGGGTGCGGGCGCTGGACGCGTGGTCGCCCGATGATCTGGAGCTGGCCGCGGACCTCATCGTGTCCACGGTCGCCGACCGGATCGCCGACTACCTGATGGCCGAATCCCGGGAGAGCGTGCGGACCGTGGAGCGTGCGGTGCTGCAGGTGCGGCTCATCGCGCTCGGCATGGGCGCGTGGCGGCCCGGATAGGGGATGGGTAGCCCCTGAAATCAGCGGCCGCGCACATCATCTCCGCGCACCGGCAGCAAGAGCATCAGGCCGACGATCAAGACGAGTAGCAGGCCAACGATTCCCGCCCGCTCGGCGTCGAACGCCCAGACGAAGAAGCCGAAAAGAGTCGGGGCCAGGAAGGATACGGCGCGCCCCGTGGTGGCGTAGAGCCCGAACATCTGCCCCTCGCGGCCGGGCGGGGACACCCGGGCCAGGAACGAGCGTGCGGAAGCCTGTGCGGGGCCGACGAATACGGTCAGCGCCAGGCCGAAGATCCAGAACATGAGCGGACCGGACAGCACCAGCAGGAACGCTCCGCACACGATCATGCCCGCCAGCGAGGCGACGATCACCGCCTTCGGGCCCGTGCGGTCGTCGAATCGGCCGCCGACCAGCGCGCCCAGGGCCGCAACCACATTCGCGGCAATGCCGAACAGCAGCACATCCGAGTCCGCGATGCCGTACACCCGCACCGCCAGGATCGCGCCGAAGGTGAACACCCCGGCCAGGCCGTCCCGGAACACCGCGCTGGCCAGCAGGAACGCCACGGTGCGCCGATCGACGCGCCACAGTTCCCGGATGTCGCGGAAGAGCACCCCGTACGAGCGCAGGAACGACCGGCCCCGCACCGCCGCACCGGGATCGGCCGTGGTGCGCGGCACCTCGGGAACGAACAGGAACAGCGGCACCGCGAATCCGGCGAACCAGACCGCCGCCAGCACCGCGACCAGGCGGATGTTCAGCCCGTCCTCGATCGGCACGCCGAGCAGTCCGCGATAGTCGCCCTTTCCCGCGATGAAGCCGGCATAGCTGATCAGTAGCAGGATGATCCCGCCGAAATAGCCCATGGCCCAGCCGAACCCGGACACCCGCCCGACATTGGCGGGCGTGGACACCTGCCGCAGCATGGCGAAGTACGGCACATGCGAGAGCTCGAACGTCGCCGAACCCACGCCCAGCAGGGCCAATCCCAGCCACAGGTAGTGGTAGTCGCCGTGCACGAAGAACATGGCCGCCATCACCAGCACCGTCAGCGAGGTCAGCAGTCCCAGCGCCAGCTTGCGTCTGGCGGTGGCGTCGAACCACTGCCCGGCCACCGGCGCGGTCACCGCCACCACCAAGCCCGCCGCTCCCAGCGCCCACCCCAGCCAGGCGCTGGGCGAGATCCCGCCCGGCAGATCCTTGCCCACCTTGTCGGTCAGATACACCGAGAACACGAAGGTCAGGATCACCGCGTTGAACGCCGCGCCCGCCCAGTCCCAGAACCCCCACGCCAGCACCGTCGCCCGCCCGGTCGCCTGCCCGACGGTGATTTCGCCCGCGCGCTCGGTCATGCAGCGCAGACTAGGCGACCGAACCGGAATTCGGCACAACATTCACGCACGTGGTCCCGCCGTCCGCAGAGACCCCGGGCTGCGCGCAGCATCGACCACGCTCCAGGGGGACCGGATCTCGCGTCCGGAATCAGTGCGGACCGGCGGCCGGGCCCGGATTCGCCCCGGCCCGAAGGGCTTCCAGCCGGTGCGTGCCGGCCGATCGGCGCCGGGCAGCTCTGTCAGCTGGGAATGCGGCTCGGTCAGATCAGAACGCGGTTGTGGACTCGCTCGACGTGGTCGGCCCAGGGGCGGCGGCGGTCTTCGGGGGTCATGGCCAGCAGGGCGTGGAGTTTGTCCCAGGCCGCGGCGCCGGATGGCGTCCAGACCTGCATCCACGCGCCTGCGATGGACGGTAGCGACATGCTGGTCATGTACATCTCGAGTTCGCCGATGGCGAGGTTGCGGATGATGCGGGTGCGGCCCAGCGGGAGGGCGACGTCGTTACGCGCCCAGAGTTCCGCGAAATGCGGGCTCGCCGAGACCATGTCGTCGATGAATTCCACCCATTCGGGGTCGCCGAGGTTGCGGGCGTACGCGGCGCGCAGGTAGCCGACCATGCGGGCCAGGTGGTCCGGCTCCGAGTGTGGCGGGTAGGGCGTGCAGCACTCGTCGGCCAGGAAGACCTTGCGCAGCACGTTCCGGGAGCCGCTCATGAACGTCGGATACATCGTCGCGTAGGCGGTATTGCAGGCCAGCACATCGTATTTGGCGCTGAACAGGGCGGCGGGCAGCGGGTGCATGTGGTCGAGGATGATCTGCACCTCCTCGGGCACCAGCTCCTCGGTGATCGGCGTCGGCGCGGTCGGGACGTCGGCGAGCCGGTACAGGTGCGCGTGCTCCGCGCCGTCCAGGCACAGCGCCCGGGCGATCGCATCCAGCACCTGGACACTGCAATTGATGTCGCGCCCCTGCTCGAGCCAGGTGTACCACGTGATCCCCACCCCGGCCAGCTGCGCCACCTCCTCACGCCGCAGCCCCGGGGTGCGCCGGCGGGCGCCCGCGGGCAGGCCGACAGCCTCCGGGCGGATACGCGCCCGCCGCGACTTGAGGAACGTCGACAGCTCCACCCGGCGCACCTTGCGCACCGACCGCGAATCACCGTTGCGCACGGACGCTTCGGTAACACTCGACTCGATGAGATCGCCGCATCCCGCTCCTGACACCATGCCTCCATGGTGGCGGTAATCGCTAAGGGTATCCAGGTGGTGCCAGTACCCGTATAAACAGACTCCTGTCCGCCGTTTCGGCCGCCGCGCACGCTGATTCCCATGACACAGAGCCTGACCCAGTCTCCACCCGCGGCGGCTCCCGCCCCGGTAGCCGTCCGACGTCCCCTCGCAGTCCTGACCGTCATCCTGCTCGGCCAGTTCATGGCCGTACTCGACGCCTCCATCGTGAACGTCGCCATCCCCTCCATCCGAACCTCCCTGCACGCCACCGGTTCCGGGCTGCAGCTCATCGTCTCCGGATACGTGATCGCGTACGCGGTGCTGCTGGTGACCGGCGCGCGGCTGGGTGACCGGTTCGGGCAGCGCACCCTGTTCGTCACCGGACTGGCGCTGTTCACCCTCGCCTCGCTGGCGTGCGGGCTGGCCTGGAGTTCCGGGGCGCTCATCGTCTTCCGGTTCCTGCAGGGCGTCGGATCGGCGGCCATGGTGCCGCAGGTGATGACCATCCTGCAGCGCTCCTTCACCGGACCCGCCCGGGCGCGGGCGCTGTCGGCCTACGCGACCGTCATCTCCGGCGGCATGGTCGTCGGTCAGATCCTCGGCGGCCTCATCGTGAGCAGCGATATCGCCGGAACCGGCTGGCGCGGTGTGTTTCTGGTGAACGTGCCGATCGGCCTGGCACTGCTCGCCGCCGCTCCGCGCATCCTGCCGGCCGTCACGACCGGCGTGGACCGCAAACTCGACCTGGCCGGTCTGGCCGTCCTGACCGGCTCGGTGCTGGCGCTGGTCGTGCCGCTGGTGCTCGGGCACGAACAGGATTGGCCGCTGTGGACCCGAATCGCCCTGGGCGCGTCCGCTTTCGGCTTCGGCGCCTTCGCCCTGGTCGAGCGCTGGGTGCACCGCCGCGGCGGGGAACCGCTCTTCGCCGACCGCGTGCTACGGGCCCCCGGCCTGGTGCTCACCGCGGCCACCCTGTTCCTGGTCATGTGCACCTTCGGCGGCTGGGTCTTCGTCCTCACCATCCATCTCCAGTCCACCCTCGGCTACAGCGCTCTGCACGCCGGACTCCTGTTCCTCCCCAATGGCGTGACTTTCGGCCTGGTGAGCCTGAATTGGACCCGCATCCCCGCCCGCTTCCACCGCGCGATGATTCCCACCGGCCTGCTGATCGCCGCCCTGACCACCATCGTCATGGGCCTGCAGATGCGTGGCGGCCGCGACATCGGCGCGCTCGAACTGACCGTCTTCGGCGTGATGGGCATCGGATACGGCCTCGCCTTCAGCCCCCTCATGGCCCGCGCTACCAGCAGGATCCCCCTCGCCCTGGCCGCCGACGCCAGCGGCATCCTCGTCACGTGCGTCCAATTGGGCGTCGTGATCGGCGTGGCTGCCTTCGGCACCGCATTTCTCACCCTCGCCGGTTCCACCGCCCTCTCCGCTGCCTCCGCCGTCGGCGCCACCGCCACGGCCGAGGGCATCACCGTCCTGGTCGCCGCGGCCCTCGCGGTCAGGGCCGCCCGCTGACGGCTCGGGATTCGAATCAGCGGTCGACGAAGCCGGATTCGTAGGCCAGGATCACCGCCTGGGTGCGGTCCCGGGCGTCGAGTTTGGTGAGGATCCCACTGACGTGGGTCTTGACGGTCTCGGCTCCGATGTGGAGTTGGTCGGCGATTTCCCGGTTCGACAGTCCGCGGGTCATCAGCAGGAGAACGGTTTCCTCACGGTCGGTAAGGCCGGCGCGAACGAGTTGCTCACGGGCGCGGGGATTCCCGCGCCCGTGAGCGAGCGCGCGGACGGCGGCGGGATACAGCAGCGAATCCCCGACTGCGACAGTCCGTACCGCGTTGGCGATTTCGGCCGGGCGGGCACGTTTGAGAAGGAACCCGTCGGCGCCGGCGCGCAGGGCAGCGTAGACATAATCGTCGTTCTCGTACGTGGTGATCACCAGGATCTTCGGTGGCCGCGCCGTGGAACGCAGGATGGCGCGGGTGGTCTCGATGCCGTCCATCAACGGCATTCGCACATCCATGGCGATCACATCGGGGTTCAGCTGTCTGCACAGCGAAACGACGGTCACGCCGTCGGCGGCCTCGCCGATCACCTCGATGTCGGGCTGAGCGTCGAGGATCGCGCGCAGGCCCGCGCGAGCGAGTGGTTCATCGTCGACGAGCAGAACTGTCACCGGCATTCGATCACCCTCGAGCCTGGACCGGCAGCTCGACCCGCACCCGCCACCTGCCGTCCTCGGCACCCAGCCGCACCGATCCGCCCAGCAGTTCGGCACGCTCGCGAATGCCGCGGAGCCCGGTTCCGGCGCCGGCGGATATCGGGCCGATCAGCTCGTTGGCGATATCGAGGTCGAGCCGGTCCGGCCCGGACAGCACCCGAACCTCGATCGGCACCCGTCCGGCATGGCGCATGGCATTGGTGATGGCCTCCTGCAGGATTCGGTAGCCCTCCCGCGAGACCGGACCCGGAATCCGATGCAGCGGACCGATTACGGCGGCGTCGACCGTCGCACCTGCGGACCGGGCTGCTTCGAACAGCCGCTCGGCGTCCGCGAGGGTCGGTCTCTCATGGATCGGACGGTGGGGCTCGCGCAGCACGAGCAGAACCCGATCCAGATCCTCCAGCGCGGCCCGCCCGGTGTCCTCGATGGCGGTCAGAGCGCGTTCGGTGAACTCGGGGTCACCGGCCGCTCGCGCGGCGCCGGCCTGCAGGACCGCGGCGGTCAGGGCATGGCCGATCGAATCGTGCAGTTCGCGCGCGATCCGATTGTGTTCCAGCAGTCGCTCGGTGCTCTCCTCCAGGGCTCGCAGCCGCTGCGCGGCGGACGGCGCCAGCAGCGTGCGCGCCGCGACGGTGACCAGGTCGCCCAGGCCGATGACGACGATGCCGAGCAGAGCGATGGTCACCGGTATCAGCAGCCCGAACCACCAGTGCGGGTGCGTGATTCGCACGATGGCGTCGTGGGCGGGCGGGCTCCCGGTCGCCGCGCGCACCAGGTCCCGGGTGAGCAGCACGGCCGGCACACACGTCGCCAGCAGGATCACACTCAGCCCGAGCCGGACTTCCAGCCACAACACGGTCCGCCATCGATCCGACCGGTCCACCGAACGGGTGGCCGTGATCGAACGCTGGGGCGCACCGTGTTCGCGGTTTACCAGGAACAGCTGTGCCTGCAGACCCTCCGCCAGGCGTGTCGCAGGGATCAGCCCGACCGGTACGGCGAGCGCCGCGGGCAGGTACCAGTGGGTGCGGTCGATATACAGCCACAGTGCCACGATGGCGAGCGGCAGCGCCAGATGCAGCCCGCGCGAGTACGTCACCGGATCGGAAAACCGTGACGCGACCGAACTGATCATGGCTTCATCGTGCCAGCCGCCTCCCGGGGCTCGGCTCCCCCGAATTGGGGAGACGATTCACCCGGCAGCGGGAGGACACGACCCCGATGCGAAACCAGGCTGAGGTCCATGACCACCATCGACCTTCACGAGCTCACCAAGGACTACGGCCCGAAGCGGGTGCTGGACCGGGTCACCTGCTCGGTGCGGCCGGGCCGGGTCACCGGTTTCCTCGGTCCCAATGGCGCAGGCAAATCCACCACGATGCGGCTCGTGCTCGGCCTCGATCGGCCGACCTCGGGCCGTGCGACGGTGGCCGGTCGCCCATTCACCGACGCGCGCCGTCCACAGCGTCTGATCGGCGCACTCCTCGACCCCTTCGCGATGCATTCGAGCCGGACCGCGTTCGCACACCTGTCGGCACTCGCCGCCGCGGAGGGGATTCCCCGCCGGCGCGTGGACGACGTGCTGGGAGCAGTCGGTCTCGAGACGGTGGCCGGCAAACGGATCAGGACGTTCTCGCTGGGTATGCGTCAGCGGCTCGGGATCGCCGCCGCGCTGCTGGGCGATCCGCCGATCCTGATGCTCGACGAGCCGTCCAACGGACTCGACCCGGAGGGCATCATCTGGCTGCGCAGCACTCTGCGCAGCCTTGCCGACGAGGGCCGGACGGTGTTCGTCTCCAGCCATCTGATGACCGAAACCGCCTCCTTCGCAGACCATCTCGTGGTGCTGGGTCGGGGCAGGGTCCTCGCCGACACCGGCCTCGACGACTTCATCGATCGCCATGCCCGGCCGCGGGTCCGGATTCGCACCGACTCCCCCGAACCGTTGCACACCGTGCTGACCGACGCCGGCTTCGATCCTGTCGCGGGCGATTCGGGGCGCTGGTATGTCCACGGGGCCCGGGTCGACGCGGTCGGTCCACTGCTCGTCCGGGCCGGGGTCCCGGTCCTCGAACTTGCCGACGAGTCAGGAACTTTGGAGCAGGCGTACCTCGCTTTGACGGCGGATGCCACCGAGTTCGCAGCCTCCGCTTCGACCCCGGCGACACCGGAAAAGGTGATGTGACAATGTCTTTCACAGCTGTCCTGCGCTCCGAATGGATCAAGGCCCGATCGCTGCCGGTGCTGAGCGGCCTGGTCGCACTGATGTTCGCGGCCACCGTGGGGTTTTCGCTGACCGGGACCGCCAGCCTCGGCAGGCACGATGCGGGCAAACCGGGTTTCGATGCGCTGCTGATCTCGTTCTACGGAATCAATTTCGGTCAGCTCGCCGCTATCTGTGTCGGAGCCGTCTGTGCGGCAGCGCAGTTCAGGAGCAACGGAGCGCGCATCTGGTTCGCGGCGGTACCGCGGCGCGGCCTGGTCTATTCGGCGAACCTCATGGTGATCGGCGCCAGCACGCTACTGGCCGGTCTGCCGACCGCGGCGCTGTGTTTCTTCGTCGGGCAACCACTGCTGGGAGAGCAGCGGGTGCGGGCCGAGGATCCGGCGGCGTGGCGCGCGATCATCGGCTGCGCACTCTATCTCGCACTGATCGCACTGTTCGCCGCCGGCCTGGCGACCGTGTTCCGAAACGCTATGGCCGCCATGGGAATTCTCGTACCCGTGGTCCTGCTGCTGTCGTTCACTCTCGGCGACGTCACCCGCGACGGCGGCCTCATCCAGTTCCTCCCCGACCGGGCGGGCAGGCAGGCACTCGTCCATACCCCCTCGGGAACCCTCGGCCCCTGGACCGGCCTCGCCGTCACCGGCGTCTGGGCGGCCGCCGCGATATGGGCCGGATGGGAGACCCTGCGCCGCAGAGATTTCTGACTTCAGCAGCGCAACGCCTCGAAAAAAGCACGAAACCCGCGCCGGTCGGCGCGGGTTAGGTGTTGTGTCG
Source organism: Nocardia sp. NPDC051981 (assembly GCF_040680715.1). Taxonomy (NCBI): domain Bacteria; kingdom Bacillati; phylum Actinomycetota; class Actinomycetes; order Mycobacteriales; family Nocardiaceae; genus Nocardia; species Nocardia sp. NPDC051981. Next base: position 56,577 of record NZ_JBFAXK010000022.1, read on the forward strand.
GCTCCTAGATGGCGCGGACGTTCTGCGCCTGCGGACCCTTCTGGCCCTGGCCGATCTCGAACTCGACCCGCTGGCCCTCGTCGAGGGACTTGAAACCGGAGCCGGCAATCTCGGAGTAGTGGACGAAAACGTCGGGGCCGCCGCCGTCCTGCGCAATGAACCCGAAGCCCTTTTCGCCGTTAAACCACTTCACACTGCCTTGCGACATTCTTTTTAAATCTCCCTGTTGCGAGCCGAGCGATCACATCAACAACCCGTGCTCGCTACCAGCATGTCACACTCCCGCAAGCTGGTCAGCAACGCCCCGATCAGCGGCGTCCCACGTGCCGACGGCGACGGCCTCCGCACCGGGCACGGGAAGCAACATGGCAGTGCACTCGACCTGCGGTCTGCTCCGAATTGACATCCCGGCATATATGAAATGCCATAGTTTCAAAGTGATCGACGGAACCATGACCACCAGAATTGGCCGTCGCCACACCGGCACCAGCCCAAGAGTGCGAGCCCTATGACGGCTGACACACCGCTTCGATGTCACGGTCGAGACGCGGGTGGCGTCTCCGTGCATGTCCGATCGATGCGGGTAGCGAAGGAGCGTTGTGATGAAGGCCCTGATCGTGTGTGTTTCGGTGTCACATGGCAATACGCGGCGGGTGGCGGAGGCCATGGGCGAGGTACTCGAGGCCACGGTCCTGGAACCCGAGCAGGTCGAGGTGAGCTCACTCGGGGAGTACGACCTGGTCGGGTTCGGATCGGGGATCTTCAACCAGATGTTCCACCCCCGGCTGCGCGGGTTCGTACGGTCGCTGCCGAAAGCGGAGCGCGGCAGGGCATTCGTGTTCGCCACCAGCGGGTTTCCGCCGCAACTGTGGCCGATGACACGGCTGGTCCGGCGCGCGGGGTTCGACATGGTCGACACCTTCTCGGTTCGCGCGTTCGACACCTGGGCTCCACTGCGAGTGGTCGGCGGCGTCAACAAGGGGCGGCCGGATGCCGGTGATCTCGAGGCGGCGCGGGCCTTCGCCCGCGGACTGTGAGCACGACGACGCCGAACAAGCGCGCTCGAGTCTGTTTTGGATCCGGAAAGACCCGGGCGCGCAGGGCTTTTCAGCTGACCGCGAAGGAGAAGGTGGGTGCGGCGCCCGCCCCCTTGGTCGCGTCGTAGCTGACCGCATAGGAGCCGGTTGTCGACGCGGGGACCACGAACACGACGACATTGTCCGCCTTGTCGATGGTTTGGTTGCGGTTGAGCAATTCGTCGATGGGGCCGCGGATATCGGCCACCGCACTCTGGCCGTCCGGCGCCTTGATGCCGAAGTACTCGTAGAAGACGTTCAGCCCGCCCGCGGCGATGCCGGAGCCGCCGACCAACTTGATGCGCAGGGCGACCGGCGAGTCCGGGCCACAGCGACATCTTATGCACTGAATTGCATAATACGACTCGTCCCAGTTACCCTGGCGGGATGGCCCTCGAACACGCGCTGCTGGTATCGCTGACCGAACGTGCCAGCTCGGGATACGACCTCGCGCGCCGTTTCGACAAATCCATCGGATTCTTCTGGAACGCTACCCACCAGCAGATCTATCGCGTGCTCAAGCGCATGGACGAGCAGGGCTGGGTCATCGCGGAGACCGTGGCCCAGGAGGGCCGCCCGGACAAGAAGGTCTACACCGTCTCCGACGCCGGCCGGGCCGAACTGATCCGCTGGATCGCCGAACCCGCCGATCTGGAACCCATGCGCAACGAACTCGGCGTGAAGCTGCGAGCCGCCTCCCTCGGTGATGTCGGCGCGCTCACCGCCGAGGTGCAGCGCCACCGCGACCAGCACGCGCACCGGCTCGACCTGTACCGCACCTTCGAGAAGAAGGACTACCCCGCGCCGGACCAGCTCACCGGCCCCAAGCTGCATCAGTACCTCGTCCTGCGCGGCGGCATCCGCGTCGAGGAGGGAATCGTCGACTGGTGCGAGGAAGTACTCGACGCCCTCGAGCGCGACTCAGCCCGGTCGCAGGCGTCCGAACCGAAAGGCTCTCAGCGATGAGCGCGTACCCGCACCTCTTCGAACCCCTGGACCTGGGATTCACCACGCTGCGCAATCGCGTGGTCATGGGTTCCATGCACACCGGCCTCGAGGATCGGGCCTGGCACATCAACCGGCTGGCCGCCTACTTCGCCGAGCGGGCCAAAGGCGGTGTCGGACTGATCATCACGGGCGGCTACGCCCCCAACCGCACCGGCTGGCTGCTGCCCTTCGGCGCCAAGCTGACCAACAAGACCGAGGCCTACCGGCACCGTGCCATCACCAAGGCGGTGCACGCGGAGGGCGGCAAGATCGCGCTGCAGATCCTGCACGCGGGCCGCTACTCCTACATGCCGACCAGCGTGTCCGCCTCCGCCATCAAGGCCCCCATCAACCCGTTCAAGCCCCGCGCGCTCTCGTCCAAGGGCGTCGAGGAGACCATCGACGACTACGCGCGCTGCGCCTACCTGGCCAAGTTCGCCGGGTATGACGGCGTCGAAATCATGGGTGGTGAAGGCTATTTCATCAACCAGTTCCTGGCCGAGCGCACCAACAAGCGCAAGGACAAGTGGGGCGGCTCGCCGGAGAACCGCCGCCGCATCGCGGGCGAGATCGTGCGCCGGGTGCGCAAGGCGGTCGGACCGGACTTCATCATCGTCTTCCGCCTGTCCATGGCCGACTTCGTGGAGAAGGGCCAGACCTGGGACGAAATCGCCGCCGTCGCACAGGATGTGGAGGCCGCCGGCGCCACCATCATCAATACCGACATCGGCTGGCACGAGGCCCGGGTGCCCACCATCGTCACCTCGGTGCCGCGTGCGGCGTTCGTGGAGTGGACCGCGAAGGTCAAGGACCTCGTGAACATTCCGGTGTGCGCGTCCAACCGCATCAATATGCCGGAGACCGCCGAGGAGATCCTCACCCGTGGCGACTCCGACCTGGTGTCGCTGGCCCGCCCGCTGCTCGCCGACCCGGACTGGGCGCGCAAGGCCCAGGACGCGCGGGGGGACGAGATCAATACCTGCATCGCCTGCAACCAGGCCTGCCTGGACCACGCCTTCCAGGCCAAAACCGTGTCGTGCCTGCTGAATCCGCGCGCCGGGCACGAGACCGAGCTGAAGCTGCTGCCCACCCGCCGGACCCGGAAGTTCGCCGTCGTGGGCGCGGGCCCGGCCGGACTCTCGGCCGCGGTCAGCCTGGCCCAGCGCGGGCATCGCGTGGACCTGTTCGAGTCCGACGACAAGATCGGCGGGCAATTCGACATCGCCCGCCGGATCCCGGGCAAGGAAGAGTTCAACGAGACCCTGCGCTACTACACCCGGCAGCTCGAAATCACCGGTGTGCGTGTGCTTCTCGAGACCCGGGCCACCGCCGAGCAGCTCATCGCCGGCGGTTACGACGAGGTCATCCTGGCCACCGGCGTGAAGCCGCGCATCCCCAATATCCCCGGCATCGACCACCCGAAGGTGCTCACCTACGCCGAGCTGGTGCGCGACGGCAAGCCGGTGGGCAAGAAGGTGGCGGTCATCGGCGCCGGCGGCATCGGCTTCGACGTGAGCGAATTCCTCACCGTCGAAGGACATCCCAGCCTCAAGCTCGACGAGTGGAAGGAAGAGTGGGGCGTCTCCGACGATCCCACCGTCCCCGGCTTCGTCACCACCCCCAGGCCCTCCCCCGCCGCCCGGGAAGTGGTGCTGCTGCAGCGCAAGTCGTCCTCCTTCGGCAAGGGACTGGGCAAGACCACCGGCTGGGTGCACCGGGCCGCGGTCAAGGCCAAGGGCGTCGAGCAGATCGGCGGCGTCAACTACGAGCGCATCGACGACCGCGGCCTGCACATCAGCTTCGGCGAGAAGCGCCAGCGCCCGCAGATCATCGAGTGCGACAACGTGATCCTGTGCGCGGGCCAGGAATCCGTGCGCGACCTGCACGAGCCGCTGCAGAACGCGGGCGTGAAGGTGCACCTCATCGGCGGCGCCGACCTGGCCGCCGAACTCGACGCCAAGCGTGCCATCAACCAGGGCACCCGGCTGGCGGCGGCCCTGTAATGCCGAACCTCACTCGCCTGGGACTGCCCGGAGACGAGCAGTCCTGGGCGGCACTGGGTTTCACCGTCAGCGGCGGCCGAGTGCAGATCGGCCGCGTCGCCTGCACCCTGGGCGAGCCCGCCTGGGGCTTCGACGAAACCCATGCCGCCCCCGAATCACTCGGCATCCCGTACCTGGAATCGACTACGCCCGAAGCTGATTCCATGCCGGTGCATCCGAACAGCGTGACCACCGTCGATCACGTCGTCTACTGGGTGCCCGATCTGGACGACGCCGTCGCCGATCTGACCGCCGTCCTGGGCGTCCCGCCGCGCCGGCGCTTCTTCCCGCGCGGCCCGGAAGGACCTGAAATGGCCTTCTATCGGGTCGGCGAACCGTTCATCGAGGCCGTGTCCTCCGGCCGCGCGCCCGCCCTGACCGGCGTCGCCTTCCTGTCCCCCGACCTGGACGCCACCGTCGCCGCCGTCCGCGCCGCAGGCGGCCCCATCGGCGACCCCAAACCCGCTGTCCAGGGCGGCCGCATAGCCAGCGTGTGGCACGGTCACCTGAACTGGGGCATCGCCTTCATGGAGCCCAAGCCCCGCAAGTGACCGGTCACGACATTTCCGCCGGAATCCGAAATGACCGATACACCAACCGATTCAGATGGTCGGGAATGTCGTACCACCCTGCCATGATCGCGGAGCACTTGCTTCAACGATCCTGGGGGAGAAATTCTCTATGTCCTTTACTCGTAAGGCCGCACTGGGTGTGGTTGCCTGCACCACCGGCGCGCTGCTCACCGGCACCATGGGCACCGCCCACGCCGACGGCGACCTGTACGGCGCGTTCGCCGTCGCCGAACTCGACTCTTCCACGCACATCGTGGGCCGCTGGAACTTCCCGGACCAGGCCTCGGCCGACGCCTCCGCGCTCGCCGAGTGCGGCTACTCCAACTGCGTGATCAAGCTCCGCTGGTCCAATGGCTGCGCCGCCTACTCACGGCGCGACAACAACCTGTTCTGGGCCCTCGGCGCCACCCGCGCCGAGGCCGAGCGCAATGCCCTCGCCGCCGCCGGTCCCGACCCGAACCCGCTGCTGGTGAGCCTGGGCAGCGCCGAGGCGAGCACCGCGGCGGTCCGCCACTCGGCGTGCACTGCCAACGCCGGCTGACCCGAACCCCTGATGGTGAGCCTGGGCAGCGCGGATCCTGCCCAGGCCAGCGTCCCCATCTGGACGCGCACCGCCTGATCTCGGCAGGCACTTCCTGATCCGCCCGCCGGACACGCGCTGAACGGCGTTAACGCGGGCGTGCGGGTGGGATGGTTTCCCTTTCGTCCACCCCACCCGCACGCCGAGCGCACCATCCGCGTGAACATCGGTAGGCTCGGGTCCCGTGAGCCTGCCTGTACCCACCGCCGACAATCGTGCCGTCGTCACCGGAGCCTCCTCCGGGATCGGCACCGCCCTCGCCGAAGAGCTTGCCTCGCGGGGCTACTCGCTGATCCTCGTCGCCCGCCGCGGCGATCTGCTGGCCGAGCTGGCACAGCGGCTGACCGAGCGGTACGGCATCACCGCCGAGGTGCGCGCGGTGGACCTGTCCGACCGCGATCAACGCGCGCCGCTCGCCAAGGAGCTGGCCGCGCGGGACATCGCCATCCTCTGCAATAACGCCGGTGTCTCCACCTTCGGCCCGCTGGCCAAGCTGGACCTGGACTACGAGCGCGACATCATGGAACTGAATGCCGTTGCCGTGCACGATCTCACGCTGGCGGTGCTGCCGGGCATGCTGGAGCGCCGGGCGGGCGGCATCCTCGTCACCGGGTCGGCGGCGGGCAACATGCCGATCCCGAACAACACCACCTACTCCGCGAGCAAGGCGTTCGTGAACACCTTCTCCGAGTCGCTACGCGGTGAGCTCAAGGGCACCGGCATCAATGTCACCCTGCTGGCTCCCGGCCCGGTCCGCACCGACAACCCGGACCAGGAGGAGATGGGCAACAAGATCCCGGAGTTCATCTGGGTCACCGCCGCCCACACCGCCAAGATCACCATCGACGCGCTCGCCCGCAACAAGATGCGCGTGGTCCCGGGCCTGATCAGCAAGGGTATGAGCCTGGCCGGGCAGTTCGGCCCGCGCTCGATCACCTCGGTGGTGGCCGGCGCTGCCTACAAGAAGCTCGGCAGCTGATCAGCAAACCGTCAAGATCGGCGGGACGCTCGTAAAGGGGATGTTGCCGGACATTCCGGCCCCCGGAATCGGGCGTAGTCCTGGTGTCGGCCCCGCATGAGAGAAAGCGGGGAGCTCTCACCAGGAGACGTCTTGACGCTGCTCGAGATCTTCCCGTCGCTGCGTGACGGGGGCATGGTCCCCCGGCTCGATCCGGCGGTCTGGCCACGCGAAACCCACTACGACGCCGACGGGCGCATCACCGTCGGCGGCGTGGCGCTGGCCGATATCGCCGATCAGTACGGCACGCCGACGTACGTGCTCGACGAGGGCGAGGTGCGCACCCGCTGTCAGGCCTACCGCACTCGGTTCCCCGACGCCGAGATCATCTATGCGGGCAAGGCCCTGCTCACCCGCGCGGTGGCCGAATGGATCACCGACGAGGGACTGTCGCTGGACGTGTGCTCGGCCGGAGAACTGGCGGTGGCGCTGTCCAGCTGGGCCGATCCGGAGCGGATCGTGCTGCACGGCAACGGGAAACCCTTCGCCGAGCTGGAGACGGCCGTGAACTGCCGGGTCGGGCGCATCGTGATCGACTCGCTCACCGAGATCACGCTGCTCTCGGCGCTGGCCGAGCGGCCGCAGCGGGTGCTGCTGCGCGTCACCCCCGATATCGGCATCGACGGACACCCAGCGGTCCGCACCGGCGTCACCGATCAGAAGTTCGGTTTCCCGATCGGCGGGCGGGCGGTGACGGATGCGGTGGATCGCATTGTGCGGCAACCGAATCTGACCCTGGCCGGGCTGCACTGCCATATCGGGTCGCAGATCTACAACACCTTCCCCTACGGCGAGGCGGTGCGGCGCATGATCGCCGAAATGGCCCGCATCCGCGACGAATTCGGCGTCACCCTGACCGACCTGGACCTCGGCGGCGGGCACGCGGTGGCCTACCGCAGCGGCGACGCCGAGCTGAACCTGTCCGAACTGGCCGACATCATCGAGGATTCGCTGGACGCCGCCTGCGCGCGGCACGGCTTCCCGCGGCCCCGCATCGCCCTCGAACCCGGCCGCGCCATCGTGGCGCGGGCGGGCGTCACGCTGTACCGCGTGCTGTCGGTCAAACACGTCGAGCACGGCCACACCTACGTGACCGTGGACGGCGGTATGAGCGACAACCCGCGGGTCGCCCTCTACGGCGCGCGCTACGACGCCGTGGTCGCCAACCGGCATCCCACCGGCCCGCACATGACCGCCACCATCGCCGGACGCTACTGCGAGGCGGGCGACATCCTGGCCCGCGACGTCCGGCTGCCGGCCGACCTGCGCCCCGGCGAGGTGCTGGCCATGCCCTGCACCGGGGCGTACCACCACAGCCTGGCCTCGTCCTACAACGGCGTCGGCCGCCCGCCGATCGTCGCGGTCCGCGACGGCGGGTGCCGGGAGCTGGTCCGCCGCGAAACCATCGACGATCTGCTCAGCCGCGATGTCGGGCGCTGAGCTGAGCTACCGTTTCCGGGTGCCGAAGATGCTGCGGCTGATCTCGCGCCCGGCGACGGTGGCCGCCGACCGCAGGAAGTTCTTGAAGGCGGGATTCTTGACGATCTTCTCGGCCATCGAATCCTCCTGCGGGGCGGGCCTGGCCGCGCGGGAGCCCTTGGCCGCCGCCTCGTCGGCCTGCCGCTGCGCGGTCGCCTGAATCTTCGCGGTCAGGATTTCGTAGGCCGATTCCGCGTCGATGGTGGTCCCGTACTTGCCGTACAGCGTGGAATGCTGTGCGCGGGAACGGATTCCGTCATCTCCGATGGTGTCCATGAGCGAGCGCGGCGGCTGCATGCGCGCCCACGCGACCGGCGTGGGCGCGCCCTTCTCCGACAGCACCGTCACCACGGCCTCACCGGTACCCAGCGAGGTGAGCGCCTTTTCGAGATCATAGGTGGCGGTCTTGGGATAGGTGCGCACCGTCTTCGACAGTGCCGCTTCATCTTCCGGCGTGAACGCGCGCAGCGCGTGCTGGATTCGCGCACCCAGCTGGGAGAGCACCGGATTCGGGATGTCGGTGGGCAGCTGGGTGCAGAAGAAGACGCCGACGCCCTTGGAGCGGATCAGCTTCACCGTCTGCTCCACCTGGTTCAGGAACGCCTTGGAGGCGTCGTTGAACAGCAGGTGCGCCTCGTCGAAGATGAACACCAGCTTGGGCTTGTCCATGTCGCCGACCTCGGGCAGCGTCTGAAACAGGTTGGCCAGCACCCACATCAGGAAGGTCGAGAACATCTGCGGCCGCGCGGCCTGCGCGCCCAGCTCGAACAGGGTGATGACACCCTGCCCGCCCGCGGTGCGCATGAGATCGGCGGGCTCGAGCTCGGGCTCGCCGAAGAAGGTGTCGCCGCCGTCGGCCTCCAGATTCACCAGTGCGCGCAGGATCACACCCGCGGTCTGCACGGAGACGCCGCCGATGCCCTTGAGATCTTCCTTACCCTCCGGGCTGGTGAGGTACTGGATGACCGCGCGCAGATCCTTCAGATCCAGCAGCGCCAAGCCGTTCTGGTCGGCCCAGTGGAAGATCAGGCCGAGGGTGGATTCCTGGGTTTCGTTGAGCCCCAGCGCCTTACTGAGCAGGATCGGGCCGAACGAGGTGATGGTGGCGCGGATCGGCACACCGATCCCCCCGGTGCCGAGGGAGACGAACTCACACGGGAAGCCCTGCGGCCTCCAGTCCGGATCACCGGTCTCCCGGGCGCGGGCCAGCAGCTTGTCGTTCGCCTGCCCCGGCTGCGCCAGACCCGACAGGTCGCCCTTGATGTCGGCCAGCACCACCGGCACGCCCGCCGCCGAGAGCTGCTCGGCGATGCCCTGCACGGTCTTGGTCTTACCGGTACCGGTGGCGCCCGCGACCAGGCCGTGGCGGTTCATGGTCTTCATCGGAATCCGCACCCGCGCATCAGGGTGCACGGTGTCGCCGACGATCACGGTGCCAAGCTCCAGCGCCAGACCCTCCATGGCGTATCCCGCCGCGATCTCCTGTGCGGCGGCCTCGTCCTCGGCGGCCTGATCAGATTCCGCCGCAGCGGTTTTCGTCACGCCGTTGCCCGGCGGAGCCGTCTCAGCCGCCTTGGCCGCCGCCTCCTGATCGGCGGCTTCCTTTTCCGCGGCCTCGGCGGCGGCCGCCGCCTCCGCCGCGATCCGCGCCGCCTCCTCCGCCGCCTTCCGTGCTGCCGCTGCCTTCTCCTGCGGGGTGGTCACTAGCGCATCCTCCGTCTGCTCTGCCAACTGCGACTGCCCTGTGAACTGCTGCCCTGGGAACTGCCCAACCAACATGCCGACCGCTCGTTATGCGGGACTGGTGTGAACGATACTGCCCGGTCGGGCGGCCGAGCGGGCTCGACGCGGCCGGGCCTCCGGGTCGCGGAACGCCGAAGCGTTAGTGTTTGGCGGGTGGACAAGTACGTGGTGTGGATGGACTGCGAGATGACCGGCCTACAGCTCGACAGCGACAAGCTGATCGAGGTGGCCGCACTCGTGACCGACAGTGACCTCAATATCCTCGGCGAGGGCGTGGACATCGTGATCCATGCCGACGACGACGCGCTGGCCGCCATGCCGCCGGTGGTGGCCGAGATGCACGCCCGCTCCGGGCTCACCGAGGAGGTCCGCCGCTCCACCGTCTCCGTCGCCGAGGCCGAGCAGCAGATCCTCGACTACATCAAGCAGTACGTCCCCACCGCGCGCACGGTCCCGCTGGCCGGCAACTCCATCGCCACCGACCGCGGCTTCATCGCCCGCGACATGCCGGCCCTCGACGCCCACCTGCACTACCGCATGATCGACGTCAGCTCCATCAAGGAACTGGCCCGCCGCTGGTACCCGCGCATCTATTTCGGTCAGCCCGAGAAGGGCCTCGCCCACCGCGCCCTCGCCGACATCAAGGAATCCATCCGCGAGCTCGAGTACTACCGCCGCACCGCCTTCGTCCCCGCTCCGGGCCCCTCCACCGCCGAGATCGCCGCCGTAGCCGCCGAACTCTCCACCCCCGCCGAACCCCGCGCAAACCCATCCTGAACAGCCGATTAGGTACTCACGGCGCGGACCGGTTAAGCTCTACCGCGCCGGAAGTTACCGGCAATGGTGGCTGTAGTTCAGCTGGTAGAGCACCAGGTTGTGATCCTGGGTGTCGCGGGTTCGAGTCCCGTCAGCCACCCTAATCGGGCCAGGTCAGAGAGCATTTTCTGACCTGGCCCGAGCTCTTGGACTTGAGTATTTCCAACTTTCACCAAGTTCTGGGCGCAGCTATGCAACCGTGCGGCGCGTCGAAGTTGTTTGGACACTTCATCTTCCAGCTCACGAAGGCCATGTCAACCGGTCCACTGGTCTTCCAACTTTTCACCCCGGCCGATCGTCTCCCTTTCGAATTATTCGAAAGGTCGGCATAATGGAGGCCGACCGCGGGAGGCCGACACGATGACCGAGACACTGAACGAGCGCACGCTGCTGCCGGAACATCCGGATCAGATCGCGGAACTGCGCCGATTCCTCGACACGTCCCCCTCGATCGAGGCAGCGATCCTGCGGTCTCCAGAAGGTGCGATTGTCGCCCTCCCGACCGAGGTCCTCGAGGCATTGCGCCTGGTAGCCCACGCCCTGTCGGAAGGCAAGGCCGTCACCGTCGCACCGCTGCACACCACCCTGACCACACAGGAGGCGGCCGAATTGCTGGGTATGAGCAGGCCGACGTTCGTGAAACTGCTGGACTCCGGCACGATCCCGTTCACCCGGCCAGGCCGACACCGCAGGGTACGACTCACCGACGTCCTGGCCTTTCGCGAATACCGACGCGCCGAACGCGCCGCGGGACTGTCCGAGCTCACCAGGATCTCCGAAGATCTAGGACTGTACGACGAGACTCCGCCGGAGCCACTGAAACGGCACTGAGCCATGCAGCGAGTCTTCCTCGACACCTGCGTCCTCTTTCCGGCACATCTGCGCGACACGGTGCTGCGCCTGGCCGAAGCAGATCTCATCCAGCCGCTCTGGTCAGCCGATGTCCTGGCCGAGTTGCACCGCAACCTCGCAGCGGCGTACGGCGATGACGCGCAGAGGATCGCACAGGTTGACCGGCTGGTCCACACAATGCGGACGTTCTTCCCCGACGCCATGGTCGAGGGCTACGAAGAGCTGACCGAACGAATGGAGAACCACCCCAAGGACAGACACGTCCTCGCCGCCGCGCTCCAAGGAAACGCCGACGTACTCCTGACCTTCAACCTCAAAGACTTCAAGGTCAGACCCATCGGCGACGGATTCCCCGAACTGATCCACCCGGACGACTTCTTGCTCGACATGCTGGACCTGGCCCCCGGCCAGGTCCTCCGACTGCTCCAAACCCAAGTCGCCCAACACAAACGACCCCCGAAGCACCTCCAAGGACTGCTCGACGTGCTCGACCGATCCGGAGTATCGGGCTTCGCCGCCGAAGTGCGTCGGCACCTCGACTGAATCGAAGGCAGAAGACCAGGAAGCGGGGGCACAGTGGTCCGGCACCAGGGCACGGGCCAAAACCACGCTGTCAGATCTTCCCTTCGGGGCCGAGCCAACATCGACGCTTGCTGTCCGCGTCCAGCGCATAGTCGCGGTGGCCGAGCACGGTCAACTCCCACATGAGTCGGTAGCCCGGAGAACCGATCCGTTGTCGAAGGCCGTCGTTGGCAACAAGTTAGGGCAGCGCGTACGAGTCGGGCTTGGACATGCCTTTCACGATGCTGCCGTTCTTGTCGATGCAGGTGACATTTTGACCGGTCCATTCAAGGTCGAGTTCCGTCCTGAATCCTGGTGAGGGTGTTTTCAACATTCCGCAGGGTCGCATTTCGACGTCAGACCGCTGTGTTGATGGCCACCCACACCCCGTCGTCGGGGGCCGTCTGCGATGTCGGCGAAACTGGAAGACGGCGGGGCCGTAACCATCCTCACGACACCTGACCCGTTTGCGCACAGGCGTGTTCGGAGATGTGACTGGTCAGCGTGTCGATCCAGAAGCAAGATTCAAGCGGTGTGGCCGAGGTGGTCTCGGAGGTCGCGTTTGAGCACTTTCCCCGTGGGGTTGCGCGGCAGGGCCTCCAGGAAGATGACGTCGCGAGGGACCTTGTAGCGGGCCAGGTTCGCCTTGACGTAGGCCCTGACTTCTTCCGCAGTGGGGGCGAATCCGGGTTCGGGGACGATGAAGGCGCGCAGGCGCTGGCCGAAGTCCGGGTCGGGGACGCCGATGACGGCGGCGTCGGCGATGGCCTCGTGTTCGGCGAGGAGGTTCTCGACCTCCAGGGGGTAGACGTTCTCGCCGCCGGAGACGATCATGTCGTCGTCGCGACCGTCGATGAAAAGCAGTCCGCTGGAATCGAAGTGGCCCATATCGCCGGTGGACATGTAGCCGTCGATGATCTGTTTGTGGCGGCCGTCGGTGTAGCCCTCGAAAGGGGCTCCGGTGCGGACGAAGACGCGGCCGCGCACGTTCGGATTCGCGATGCGGCGGTCGTCGGCGTCGTAGAGCGCGACCCGGGCGGTCACCGGCGGGCGGCCCACGGTGCCGGGAGCGCGGCGCAGGTCCTGTGGGGTCGCGACCGAGGCGACGGCGACTTCGGTCGAGCCGTAGAGGTTGTAGAGGTTGTCGCCGAAGGTGTCCTGCCAGCGCACCGCCAGTTCGGGTGAGAGTGCGGAGCCCGCCACCAGCACGGTTTTCAGGGTGGAGGTGTCGTAGGCGGCGTGCACGTCCGGCCCCAGCGCGAGGATGCGTGACAGTCGGCAGCTGCTCGCACTGGTCGAACAATGCCTCCCACGGGTCTGCACACTTCATGTCCTCGCCGCAGTTCCGGCCCCAGCGGCGGTGAACATGGGCCGCTGCCGACCTCGCACGATCAGCCCGACGCTGGTGATGTACCAGCGCACCGACACCGACACCTTCGAAGCCGCTGTGGAGATCACCGAATGAGCCCCTGCCACAACCACTTCGCATCCTTTCTCGATTCCCACGTCAACCTCAACGTCACCCGGCTGTCGAAACTGCGGGTCCACGTCGACGCGGTCAACGACTTCCTACTCGATCACGACGAACTCACCGATATCGTGACCGGCGATCTCAACCCCCAAGGCTCGTACGCACGCCACACGATCATCAAACCGCTCGTCGGCAACGACTACGATGCCGACGTGCTGGTCCCGATGGACCTGGTCGACGGCTGGCAGCCCTGCCGACACGTCGAGCGGCTGCACGAGATCTTCGAAGCCTCCGGCCGGTATGTGGGTAAATCGACGGTGAAGAAACGCTGCGCGCGAATGGATTACGCTGGCGGATTCCATATCGACCTCGTCCCGTTCGTCACCGCCCCCGACAGGACGACCTACATCACCCACCGCACCAACAACGAATTCATCCCCGAAGACCCCACCCAGCTCACCGCTTGGTTCGACGAGCGCAATCAGCGCAGCAATCGCCATCTGGTCAAAGTCATCCGACTGATGAAATACCTACGTGACCGGTGCAGCGCCGATATTCCCTCCGCCGTGCTCAATGCGCTGCTGGCGGGCTGTGTTGAGGACTTCGCTCCCGCCGACGCTTACACCACACTGCCGAAAACGCTGGTGGCGCTGGTGGAAACGCTGCACGACCAACTCGCATCCCACTACGCCCCGCCATGGGTTGACGACCGTACCGGACAGAATCTCGCAGAGCGGTGGACCACCACCGAGTTCCTCAACTACAAGAGCCAGCTCAGTAGTTGGGCTACCGGGATCCGTGCCGCGTACGATGCACCCTACGGTGAAAGCATCCCCAAGTGGCGCAATGTTTTCGGTGACCAATTCCCTGAGACGGTCACAGCTGTGACCACCGCCAGCGCACCGCAGGACCCTCGACAAGGACTTCGGAATCCCGGTGCGGATCGACACCGCGCACACTCTCACGATGGTGGGCAGAGTCCGGTCCAAGAAGCTCGCCGGGCGTCCACGTCCATTGCCGCGGGCGGGGAACATGGTGCCGATCGGCAAGACTCTGGTGTTCAAGGTCGATGCCTGCAGCGTGGCGCCGCCCGTGTCGTTCTACTGGAAGGTTCGCAATACAGGACCCGAGGCCGTGCGCCGCAACGCCGAGCGCGGCGAAATCCGCGACCGCGGCCGGACGATCGAAGAGACCACGTCCTTCGACGGAGAACATTGGGTCCAGGTCTGGGCGGTCAAGAACGGCGTGGCCGTCGCGACCGCACGCCAGGATGTGACTATCACTCCGAAATATCAGTGACATCACATGCGTCGGGCCGTCGGCGTGAACCGACACAATCCGACTCGACATGGAAGCGAGCGTTCAGTCCGTCACCTGTTCCCATGCTGCACTTACGATTTCGAGCGATTCCTGCGCAGAGACGGTCAGGCGGGTTTGGCCTGCGAGCTGGGCGTGCCATTGCTGCTCGGTCGGCGGGGTGGCGAATTGCCATGGCTGAGGCACCTTGTTGGTCGGGCCATAGCGGCGGAACAACTCGGCGGCCTCGCGGTCGATCGCGTTGATGTTCGCGAGAGCCCACAGGTCCCACAGGTCTCGGGCGGCGCCGCGATCGCACCACGCCAGGGCTTTTCCGGCTACGAAGGCGGAGCGCGTCGGTACCCGGAGCACGGCTTCGGGAGCGTCCCGATAGCGCTGAACAAGCGCCTTCGACTCGGTGGGCCACGGCGGCATCCCAGTCTGTGACAGCAGTTGGATCTTCAGGACGATGGTCTCGTCCTCGCTTATGAGATAGGCGGCGTCGGATCCCGATACCTCGGTCAGAGCGGGTCGCCATTTCAATCTGCCGAATCGGCGCTGCACCGCGCGCGGCAGATCGCGGGTCAGCCGATCGGCGATCTCTGTTCTTCTGCCCTGCGCGATCAGATCGATGTCCTCGCTCAGGCGACCGTCGGGCAGATGGGTGCGAGCCAACGCGGTGCCGCCGATGAACAGCACGCTGTCGGCATGCCGTTCGGCCAAGTGTGCGAGCACAAGTGAGATCAGGTAGTCACGCTGCACTTGGGCAGGCGATACACCGAACCGGGAGGCGATGGTGACGCGGTCGTCGAATCCTGAACTCATCGTTCACCGGCCATCGCGGTCACACGTTCCAACGTGGCTCGCATGCGCTGCTCGGCTGCCAGTTCGGCCAATCTCTCCCGATCGCATCGCTGATACAACGCCTGGATCGCGGCTGGCACATCCACGGACGCGTCCCCTAAATCCGGACGGCGAGCCAGATCCAGCACCGTCTGCTCCGGCGTAGTCACCAGCGCCTCACCCAATTCCGTTCGAATGAGCTCCGCATCCAGCCGAGCCGTATCACGCGCGACGAACCGCACCAAGGCATCCCGATCAACCAACTGCAACGCAGCGCGCTGGCGCGGCGCCGCGACCACCGCGACCCCCAGCGAACGCGGGATCACGCCGTGCAGCCGTGCGGCACTGACGCCCATCAGGATCGCGTCGTCGGCACCGAACATCACGCTGCCGATCCCCGCCGCCACCGCTTCCAACCCCGGCAGCCACGCAGTCCCGACATACTCCTGAGGAACCACGACGTAGTACCCCTGCGCGGCCCGACGCAGCACACCCCGATCGACGAGCCGAGCCAGCTGCTGTCGAGGATGGCGCGAGACCGCGGCAGCCGCCGCCGACCCGACAGTTCGCAACGGCTGTCGAGCCAGCTGCGCGAGCAACTCCGCGCCCCGAGCATTGTCCGTCGCCATCCTCGCACCAGCCTCGGTTCAGTATAGGATTCGTCCGCGAAAAGGCTACGAATCCAATACTAAACCTTCAAGACTCTATGACGCGGCAGGCTTCGACAGCAGATATGAGACATTCTGCTGCGACATGCCGGACAGGCTGGCCAGCCGCGTCTGCGTGTAGTACTCCGGGTCCGCGGCGCGCAGTCGCAGGAGAAGTTGAAGCCGGGCATCCTTCGCCTTCTCGCCAGCTTCGATAACTCGGCCGTACTCGAGGAAGTGTTTCCGGATCAATATGTCGCGGTCGGCATCATTCATGGCCGCCCCGAACCGCATCCACCGTCCGTACAAACACCTGGTAGGCGTTGCCTCCCGCCTCGAAAACGTTCGAGAATCGTGCAGTAGCCAACTGTTCGCTCAGCGTTGAAGATCGTCCGCGCGTCGCGTCCACGACACGCCGACGCCCATCCTTGGCCACCACAGGGACCACCCGGGACCAGGACTCGAACCTTCCAACTCATTACCAACTTCTGAGCGCCGATACCCTGGGTCGGCCAGGGACACCCCGGGACAGAAACCTCCTCCGAAATACACTCCGCAACTGTGGATTTCGCGCCAATCCGGGCCACCACGGGACATCTCGGGACCCCCAGAAATCCTGCGATCTTGTGCCTGGGTGTCGCGGGTTCGAGTCCCGTCAGCCACCCCAATCGGCCCAGGCCAGAGACTTTCTCTTGCCTGGGCCGCTCTGCGACTCGAGCTGTCGAACTTCTCACCACGCCTGAGCGCCGGTTCACCAACTTCTCACGCGCCACTGCGAAGGTTTCGGTGAGGTGGCCGTATTGGGTGAGGACTGCCGGGTCTGCCATGGCGATCTTGGCCGGTGTCAGGCCGAGCAGCCAGGCCGCGACGCCGGAGTCGACCACGTGCAGCTTGGGCTGGCGGGCGATGCGTGAGCCGAGGGCGGTTCCCCAGGCAGGAAGTCGGTGGACGAGGAAGACCGCTTCGAGCAGGCGGAGGTAGTTCTCGGCGCTGGACTTTCGCACGGGTGTGTCGCCGCAACCCTGAGACCCCTATCGATGGACAAATTGTCCGAATTCACCACTCCACCAATCACTTACGAGGCCTGAGCACCGAACGCCGCAGGCATCACCCAGCCGGTTCACATGGCTGCCACGAGGCGAAAAGCAGTATGAGGAAAGCAGATTCGCTGCCCGAAACCCGAGTCAGGCGTCGACTGAGTGAAATTTCGGGTCATCCCACCCTGTGAGCCCGAGCAACCACCCGGCGAGTCCAGCGGTCCACCAGCCACTTGCTTGCCGAGAAAGTGAAAAGGAGATACTTTGCTTTATCTGTCAGACGCTGTGACCTGCGTCATGGTCGACACCCTATGCGGGCTGACCGTGGCCCGATGAGGATTTGCATTGACCAGTTCCTGGACTACAGGCCGGGCCGCGCTCCGGCTCCGGCTGGGCGCCGCCGCCGGCGTGCTCGCCGCGGCCGTGTCGGTGAGCACGGCCGACGCCGAACCCGCACCGGCACCGGGCCGCGCGCTCGTCGTGCTCGGTGACTCGTACACCGCGAACCCACCGTGCGATGCGGTGCTGGTGAAATGCGCGGACGAGAACAGCACCGGTCTGCAGGCCTGTTTACACGGTCCCACCTCGTGGCCCGTTCAACTGAGTGGGCTGATGGGCATCGCCGCCGAGGACTTCGAGAACAACTCGTGCTCCAGCGCGACCATCGATACCGGTCCGGTGACATCGACCGGGGAGAAGGTTCCCGGCCGGGACGGGTACACCCTGACCCAGGAGGTGCTCGAAGCCGCTCGGGACGGGTCGTTCGGACCGCGGACCCAGGTGGTGGCGATCCAGCTGGGCTTCAACGACGCGTGGCCTAAGGACAGCGCGGTCACCGCGGACGCGACCCGGGTGTTCACCTGTGTGTTCAACGTTCTCGACGGCTGCGACGAGAACGCGGTGGCGGAGGGGCGGTGGCCGGAGCTCGACGCGATCACCGGAGCGGCCTACGCGGACCGCATCCGCAAAGTCGTCGACTACGTGAAGTACTACGCGCCCAACGCGAGGATCGAACTGATCGGCTATCCCGAGGTGGCGCCGGAGAGCACCTCGGAGTGGTGCTTCGACTTCCTCGGCCTCGTCCACTGGGTGCAGCCGCGGGCGCGCGCCATGGTCGAGTACTGGAACCGGCTACAGGATGCGCAACGCGACGCGGCCGGGATGCTCCGGATCGACTTCGTCGACGTGAAGCAGGCGACCGCGGGCCACGGATTGTGTTCTGCCGATCCGTGGTTCAACGGCTTCCTCGATCCGCAGATCAACCTGGCCGGCTTGCCGTTCCATCCCTCACCCCGCGGGGACGCCGCCGTGGCCGCCGCCGTCTACAGCCACGTCGCGCACTGACACGGCCTCACCCTGCCAGCCGGACGAGTACCGCCGTGGCGCATCCATCGGAGAAGCAATGACGCTCACGTACACCCCAGAATCCGAATCGACCTCGGCACCACCCGAATTCGCGTGGCGGGGCGTCCTGCTGGTCTCGGGGTTGATCACGCTCGTCTGGTCCGTCTCCGCGGCCCGGTTCCAGCTCGCCGGTGACGAGCTGTACTACCTCGCGTGTGGCCGGCGACTGGCGGTCGATTACGTCGACAACGGACCGGTGATACCGCTGATCGCGCGGGCAGCCGACGTGATCGCCCCCGAATCGGTTCTCGCGCTGCGGATCCCGGGGTTGCTGCTGCTGATCGCGGTGTCCGTCCTCGCGGCGGCGGTGGCCCGCGAATGCGGTGCGCGGCCGCGCTACCAGATGCTCGCCGCGGCGGGGTACGCCGTCTCACCATTCGTCGTCGCCTACACCGTGCTGGACAGCGTCGCGTTCGACGTGGCGTTCCAGGCGTTGATCATCTGGCTGCTGGTGCGCTGGGTGCGCACCCGCCAGGACCGCTTGCTCATCGCCGCGGGCGTGGCGGCGGCGATCGACGTGCAGGACAAATGGCTGGTGCTGATGCTGGGGGCCTGTATCGCCCTCGGCGTTCTCGCCGTCGGACCCCGCGAGGTCTTGCGCCGCCCCGCACTGTGGGCAGGGCTGTCGGTCTTCGCGGCCGCCATGACGCCCGCCCTGCTGTGGCAGGCCTCCCACCATTGGCCACAGCTGGCGACCAACAGCGCCATCGCCCAGGAAACGGCGGGGAGCGACGGCGGACAGCTGGGGACGGTCGTGGCGATCATGGTGGTCACCGGATTCCTCGGCGGTGGCCTGGGCGTGCTGGGCCTGTACGGCCTGGCTCGGGAGCCGAAGCTGCGGCCGTATCGGTTCGTGCTGATCGCCGCCTTGCTGATGGTGGTTCTGGTCGTCGCCGGGCACGGCCGGTCCTATTACGTCGCCGGAATCGTTCCCGCGATCTTCGGCGCGGGCGCGTCGATCCTGTCCGGTTTCCTGGACGTCGCGGGTACCCGCGCCCTGCTGCTGCGGCGGTTGTTCACCGGCCTCACCGTCCTCTCGGCGGTGCTGACCGCCTGCCTGGCGCTGCTCCCCTACCCCAAGAGCTGGATCGACGTGCCGGACACCAGCTACTGGGGCTTTCTGCAGCACTACGGCAACGACAACTGGGAGGATCTGGCCGACGCGGTACACAAGGTGGCGATCGGCCTGCCGGCCGAGGAACAGGCCGGTGCCGTCGTCGTCACCGAGGCCTACAACGAGGCCGGGGCGCTCGACCATTACGGTCGGTCCCAATGGATTCCGCCGGTCTACAGCCCCAATCGTGGCTTCGCCGAATGGGGTCCGCCGCCGGACTCGGCCACGACCGTCATGTACGTCGGCTACAACGACGGACCGGAGCTGCGGGCCTTCCTGGCCAATTTCGCCCACACCACACCGGCTCTGCAGATGGACAACCCGCTCGGCATCGCCGGACAGAATCACCACGTGACCGTGTGGATCTGCCGCGAGCCCCTGGTTCCCATGTCCGTCGCCTGGCCGAAGTTGACCTATATGGTTGTCCCACCGGCCTCTTGAGCGAGAGTGCCGACGTCATCGAGGATTTGCATTGATCAGTTTCAGGACCAGCAGCGGGGCCGTGCTTCCGCTCAGGCTGGCCGCCGCCGTCGCCATTCTCGCCGCGGCCGGCTCGATGGGCACCGCCGCCGCCGACGAACCGGCTCCGGTCGAGGGCAAAACGCTTGTGGTCATGGGTGATTCGTTCGCCGCGAACCCGCCGTGCGACGGGGTCCTGGTGAAATGCGACGGCAACAACGACGTCGCGGCACACGAATGCCTGCACCGCGACACGTCCTGGCCCGTCCAGCTGAGCGCGCTCATGGGCGTCGCCGGCACCGCGGACTTCGAGAACGCCACCTGCACCAACGCGTCGATCGACAGCGGCCCGGTGACCTCGTCCGGCCAGGAGGTTCCGGGCCGCGACGGCTACACCCTGGCGCAGCTGGCGATCAAGGCCGCCAAGAACGGGGCGTTCGGGCCACGCACCCAGGTGGTGGCGATCCAGCTGGGAGCCAACGACGAGTGGCCGCATGATTCGGCGACCACCGCCGATGCTCCCGCCCAATTGACCTGCGCGTTCAACATCTCTCAGGGTTGCGACGCCGACGCGGTGTCCCAGGGCCGATGGCCCGACCTCGACACGGTCAACGGACCGGCCTATGCCGACCGCATCCGCAAAGTCGTCGACTACGTGAAGTACTACGCCCCCAACGCCAAGATCGAACTGGTCGGCTATCCCGAACTGGCCCCGGCGAACTCGACCGCCTGGTGTCTCGACGTCCTGGGCGTCTTCCGCTACGTCCAGCCCCGAGCCACCGCCATCAACGAATTCTGGAACCGCCTGGACGACGCCGAACGCGATGCCGCCCAAGCCCTTTCCATCGACTTCGTCGACGCCCGGACCCCCACCGCCGGCCACGGCCTCTGCTCCCCCGACCCCTGGCTCCTCTCCGTCCTGGACCCCAAGGTGAACCTCGTCGGCCTCCCCTTCCACCCCACTCCCCGCGGCGACGCCGCGGTAGCCGCCGAGGTCCACAGCCGCATCACGCAGACCCGTTGATCCGAGGTCACCGCTATCCCGCGTAGGCGGTTTTGCCGCCGTCGATCACCATCTGGGCGGCGGTCATGTACGGGAAGTCGTCGGAGGCCAGGGCCAGGGCGAAGGCGGCTATCTCGTCGGGAGTGGCCATGCGGCGCAGGCCGGGGACGTGCTGTTTGCCGTAGACCTCGGTCATGGTCTTCCATACCTCGTCGGGCAGGTTCATCGCGCCTGCCGCGCGCCGGACCAGCTCGGTGTCGGTGGTGCCGGGGACGAGGGTATTGATGCGAATGTTCTTGTCCGCGTAATCGTAGGCCGCCGCTTGGACCATGCCGACCAGCCCGCGTTTGGCGGCGGTGTAGGCGGCCCGGCCCTCGGTGGTGGCGATGGCGTTGGACGAGGAGGTGACGACCACGACCCCGCCGCCGCGGGCGATCAGGTGCGGGATCTCGTATTTCAAGGCCAGGAAGTTGCCGCGCAGGTCGGTGTCGACGACGTCGTCCCATTCGGCGGAGCTGTACTCGTGCAAGGCTTTCTGCAGCGTGATGCCCGCGTTGTTGAAGCAGACGTCGAGCCCGCCGTACTTGTCGGCGACCGCGTCCACGAACTGGCGCACATCGGATTCCACCCGGACATCGGCCCGGACGTAGGTGGCTTCCCCGCCCGCCGCCCGGATCTGCTGCTCGACCTGGCGGCCGAGTTGTTCTCTGCGGCCGCAGAATCCGACGTGCCCGCCCTCGGCGGCGAACATCAGGGCGGCCGAGCGGCCGATGCCGGAGGTGGCGCCGGTGATCAACACTACCTTTCGGTCGAAACGCCGTGCGCCGGAAGGCTTTACCACGGGGGTCGGCGCCCCGCCCTGGACGAGGGCGATGCCGCCGGCCGCGCCCGCCGCCGCGGTGAGGGTCGCGGCGACTCCGGTGGTGGTGAGGAGCCGTCGCCTGCTGACCCCCGAGGCGGGACCGGGTTCGGCGGCGGATTCGGGCTCAGTGCTGGCATCCATAATGGATAGCGTAACTATCGGATAGTTTTACTGTCTACTCTCCGGATGGAATTGCCGTGCAGCCGGAACCGACCTCGAACATGGCCACACCGTGCGCCGGAATATCGGCGGCGCGCAGCGCACCAGTGGTCGTGGTGTCGGTGTGCGTCCACAGATTGCGCACCGAGTAACACTCCGCCTGCCGCAATCCGGTTGCGGCCAGCCCGGTTTCGATGGTCGCCGCCCGATCGCCGGGATTGAATACGGCCACCGCCACCGCGCCGCCGGCCAGCGGCTTGACCAGAATCCGCCCGTCCCCCGGCAGCGGCGTCGCCTGCGCCACCCGCGAATCCTGGTCCACGGCAATGACATCGGCATTGGTCAGCAGGGCGCGGGTCTGCTCGGACATCGCGCGCACATCGTTGCCGGCGATCAGCGGCGCCGCGAGCATGGCCCACAGCGAGAAGTGCGCGCGCTGCTCCTCGGGATCGAGGCTGAACTGCGGATCGCGCAGGCGGCCGACCACCTCGGGCGACAGATCGAACGACGTCTCGAGTTCCAGAATCTGGCGGGTCGTCAACGGCCCGGCCAGGACATTGGCGGGAAAGCCCGCCAGATGTGCGCCGATGAACTCGGTCAGCGGCAGCCCGACCACCATCATGTCGGGATCGTTCCAGTAGCCGGGGCGGGTGCGGGTGGCCAGCGGTTCGGCGGCCCCCAGCTCGTCGGTGACACCGATCAGGCCGCGCCCGGATCGGGTGGCCAGGTGCTGATCCGGCGACCCGTTGTGCCACAGCGGAATCAGATCCGCGGTATTTCGGGTCATATCCGAGATGGTCGACCAGTCGTAGTCCCCGCCCGCGTGCAGGTTGCCGGAACTGTTCGGGTTGATGCTGTAGACGATCCGCCGCCCGCTGGCGCGCAGGGCATCCCGCATGGCGGTGAAGGCGGGCACCTGCTCGGCGAGGTCGGTGTCGGCCCGGCACCAGTCGTATTTGAGGAAGTCGACGCCCCAGCCCGCGAAGGTCCGCGCATCCGCGGTCTCGTGCCCGCGACCGGCATTGTCGGGCGTCTGCCCGCAGGTCTCGTTGTAGGGGCTCGAGTACAGGCCCAGATACATGCCGCGCGCGTGCGCGTAGTCGGCGAGCGCGGCCATGCCGTGCGGGAACCGCCGCGGATCGGCCCGCAGGTTCCCGGCGGCGTCGCGTTTCGGCGCCGCCCATCCGGCGTCCAGATTCACGTAGCGGTATCCGGCGTCGCGCATGCCGGAGCCGATCATGGCGTCGATGACCTCGTGGATGTTCTGCTCGGTCAGCGGAATTCCGGAATTCCACGAATTCCAGCCCATGGGCGGAGTGAGCCGGCCACCGACCGCCGCGATCGGGGCGGGACGCGGCGGCGCGGCCGCGGTGTCGGCGGTCAGCAGGGCAGTGGCGACAACCAGCGCGAACGACAGGATTCCAACTCGCACGCGGGATGTCTCCTCGGGTGACGGACGGTTCAATTGTGCGGCGGGAGCTGGCCGTCGGCCTTCACAGTGGTGCCGGTCAGAGTGAAGGTGACCACGCTGGGTCCACCCTGGGGGCAGCACATGGGGTCGTTGCCGTTGAGCCAGTGGTAGGTGAGCGACAGCGAGGTGCGGGTCTTACCGGTCACCATCGTGTACATGTACGGGTTGGGGGTGGCCGTCCCCAGATACATGCCGTTGGTGAAGAACAGAACGTGGGTGTACGGGTGGTTGGTGTCGGAATTCACCGTCATCCAGGACAGCACCCCGGCACAACCCGCCGAGATCTGATCATCGGCGGCCTGACCCGTCTTCCACCCGCCGACCGGCGGCGGCGACAGCCGCGCGACGGCCTCCCGGGCCAGGTCGGAATTGATGTCGAGGCAGAGCCCGTGGCCGCTGCCCGCCGGGGCGTCGGACTGCTGGGCGGCGGCGGGAGCCGAGGTGGGGGCCGTGGAACCGGGGCCCGTGGAGGTGGTGGTGGTCCCGCAGCCGGTCGCCACCGCCGCGAGGGCAGCGCCCATCGCGAGAATGGCCACTGACCTGGTCTTCATGGCATCCCGCCGCGCACGTGTCACCTCTAGATCATCGGGGTGCCGGGAACTCGCGTTAGCGGCAGGGTCCCGATACGGGGGTCGCCGACATGCCGTCGGCGGGTACCGCGTTCTGCCACAAGGGATTCGCCGGGCTGCCCCCGCCCTACCTCTGATACGCCGCCACAAACGGCGTGTCGACACCCTCCGTGCCGAATCGGAAGGCGCCGCAGTCGGTGCATTCGTCGGGTTTGATCTAGGCCATGCGGTCGCCGAAACAGACCGATCCGATCCGGGTCAGTGGCGGCTGCCAGCCCAGCCGGGGGCGCGGTGCGATCTAGGTGGTGCGGGGTGGTGGGGCGGTTGAGGATCGGATCTCGAGGTGGACCGCGACGACGATGTTGGGCTGGTCGATCGGGCGGGAGTGGAGGGCGTCGATCAGGAGGGTGGCGGCGCGGCAGCCGATGGCGTGGCGGTCCACGGCCAGGGTGGTCAGGGCCGGAGACAGGGAGGGGGAGGTGGGGAGGTCGTCGTGGCCGATGACCGAAACGTCCTCGGGTACACGGAGCCCGCAGTCGGCGGCGGACAGGTAGACGGTGTGGGCGATGTAGTCGCTGTTGGTGATGAACGCGGTGGGCCGCTCGTCCGGGTGGGCCCGCAGGGCCGCGGTGACGGCGGGGCGGGCCGCATCGGCGGAAAGTTCGGTGGTCACCGGGAGGGCGGTGAAGCCGAGTTCGGCGCCGAGCCGCCGGAAGCGTTCCAGCCGTTCGGGATCCGGGGACTTCTCCGGTGGCGCCACCACCATGGCCAGCCGCCGGTGTCCCAGTCCGAGCAGATGCCGCACCGCGAGATCGACCGAGGTCTCCTGGTCCGAGCGCACGCTCATGGTGAGCCCGGGATGCTCGCGGTCGGCGGTGTCGAGCAGCACCACGGGCCGCCGGGTGACCGAATGCCATTCCCGCGCATGCGGACTCGTGCCGATGGGCGCGATGGCCAGCCCGTCCACGGCCCGATGCTGGAAGGCGTCGAGCAGCTGCCGCTCCCGGCCGGCGTCGTAGCGCGAGGAGCCGACCATGACGTCGTAGCCCGCGGCGGAACAGGTTTCGTCGAAGCCGTCGATCACATCCAGGAAGTGCGGGTTGCGCAGGTTGCGGATGAGCAGTCCCAGTACCCGGGTGCGCCGGGTGCGCAGGGCGACCGCGGAGGCATTGGGCCGGTAGCCGAGTTCGGTGGCGCGTTGGAGAATGCGCTCTCGCAGCTGGTCGCTGACGCCGGGCCGCCCGGCGAGTGCCAGGCTGACCGCCGAAACGGAGACTCCGAGCGATATCGCCACATCGCGCTGCGTGATCGGTTCGCTCCCGGCTACCACGGAGAGAAACACTAGCGAACGGAGGCTGAACTCGGATGACCGCGCTCTGAACTCTCGACAACGTCCCGTGCGAATGCTCGCTTCAACGCCTCTACCTTTGCTAAAACGATTGAGCAATTCGATCTCCCCAGGAAGGACCATCGTGTCCAGCGATGCCTTTTCAGTCCTCGACTCCACCGAGCTGACCACCTTCCACCGCAAGGTGACCATCCTCTCGGCCGCCGGCATGTTCCTCGACGGCTTCGACATCACGGTGATCGCGGTCGCGCTGCCGACCGTCACCAAGCAGTGGCACCTGTCCACCTTCATGGCCGGTGCGCTCTCCGCGGCCGCGGTGGTCGGAATGTTCGTGGGCGCGTTGGTCTTCGGCCGCCTCACCGACCGACTGGGCCGCAAGAAGATGTACCTGGTGAACCTCATCGGGTTCGTCTTCTTCGCCCTGGTCGCCGCGCTGGCCCAGGACGCCTGGCAGCTGCTGGTCTGCCGCTTCCTGCTGGGCCTGGCCCTGGGCGCGGACTACACCATCTCCACCTCACTGCTCGCGGAATACGCGCCCGCCCAACGCCGCGGCAGCCTCATGTGCCGCCTCGGCGCCACCTGGTTCGTGGGCGCGGCGACCACCTATGCCTTCGCGCTGGCCCTGCTCCCGCTCGGCGACGCCATGTGGCGCGTCATGCTGGTCCTGGGCGCGGTGTTCGCGCTGATCGTGCTGTGGATGCGGCGCGGCATCCCGGAATCCCCGCGCTGGCTGGCCGTCCAGGGCCGCGGCGAGGAGGCGAACGCCGTGCTCACCGGACTCGGCGACGCCACCGCACGGCTGCCCGGACCCGCTGCGCCGCAGCATGATTCGCCGTGGTGCACACTGCTGACCATGCCCCTGCTGCGCTACACGTTCTTCTGCTGCGGGTTCTGGTTCATGTACACGCTGTCGTACTACGGCATCACGCTGTACACGCCGACCATCCTCAAGCAGGTCACCACCAGTACGACCGGCACTTACACGGGTTCGTTGATCATCGCCCTGGTCGGCGTCGCGGGCGCGTTCACCGGTGTCGCCCTGGTGGACCGGGTGGGCCGCCGTCCGCTGCTGATCGTCGGCTTCATCGGCATGTTCGTCGCGCTGACGGTGCTGGCGCTGTGGCAGAACCCGGGGCTGACCGGCCTGGTGGTACTGCTCGGCGCGGCGGTGCTGTTCGCCAATTCCGGGCCGGGCATCGTGAACCTGGTCTATCCGAGCGAGGTCTTCCCGACCGCCGTGCGCGCCACCGCCAATGGCCTGGGCACCGCGGTGTCGCGGATCGGTGCGATCATCGGCACCCTGTGGCTGCCCACGCTGATCAAGTCGTGGGGCCTGCACCACGTGCTCTGGCTGTTCGTGGGCGCGAGTGTCATCGGCCTGGCCATCGCGGCCACGCTGGCCCCGGAGACCAAGGGCCGCACGCTGGAACAGCTCTCGGCGGAGATCTCCGGCCGAGCGCGATCCGATTCGGCCGCACCGGAATCCGTGGGCTGAACCGGTGACCTTTCCCGATCACACGATCCGGCCGGGCGCGGCACTCGACGCGGACGGCCGGTATCGGGGCCTGGAACGCGGTCCGGCCGAACCGCGGTCGGCCCGCACCGAACTCGCCCCCGGCGCCACCCTCGACCCGGGCGCGACCGTGGCGCGATTCATCCAGCTGACCGACTTCCAGATCGCCGATCCCGTCTCCCCCGGCCGTCTCACCTTTCTGCACGGATTGGCGGGCCGGCCCGGGTGGGAGTTCATGTTCCCGGCCTACCGCCCGCAGGAACCGGTGGCGTTGCATGCCTTCGAGGCCACCATTCGCACACTGCGCGAACTCGGCACGGGCACCATCGATTTCGTCGTCACCACCGGAGACAATATCGACAGCGCGCAGTCCAACGAGCTGTCGGCCCTGTTCGCCCTGCTGGACGGCGACACCGTACTCGACCCGAACTTCGGTGCGACCGAGACCGGAACGCTGCCCGCGCACGCCGTCTCGGCCGAGTTCTACAACCCGGAACCGGAATCCCGCGATGTCTACAAGCGCGAGCACGGATTCCCCGACGTCCCGGGCCTGCTGGCGGCCGCCGCCCGCCCCTTCCGCACCCGCGGCCTGGGCATGCCCTGGCTGGCCTGCTTCGGCAACCACGACTGCCTGGTCCAGGGCCGCGCGCCCGTCACTCCGGAATACCAGGCGCTGGTCACCGGCGACAGTGCGCCCACGGCGCTGGGCATCGAGCCGCCCGCCGATCCGATGCGGCGGTACCTGCCCGATCCGACCGTGCTCTCGCAGGGTCCGGCCGTACCCATCGCGGCCCGGGCCGACCGCCGGGTCATCAGCCCGGCCGAATACGTGCGCGCCCATCTGGACAGCCCCACCGAGCCGCGCGGCCACGGCTTCACCGAGCAGAACCTGATCGAGGGCACCACCTACTACGGCTACGACGCGGTCCCGGGCGTGCGGATGATCGTGCTGGACTCCACCCACCCCGCCGGGCACGTCACCGGAAGCATCGGTGCACGCCAATGGGATTGGCTGGTCGATCAGCTGATCGCGGCGCACTCGTCGTATCGCGGCGAGGACGGCGCGATCGTCCGGACCGGGAACCGGGACCGCGTCGTGATCATCGCCTCCCACCACGGTCTGGGCATGCTGACCAATACGACACCCGACCCGGACGGCGAAACCCGCTACCTCGCCGCCGATCTGGAGTCGTTGCTGCACCGCTTCGGCAATGTGGTGCTGTGGATCGCTGGGCACGAGCACCGCAACGAGGTGACCCCGCGCCACCGTCCCGATCCGCAGGAGGACCCCGCGGGCGGATTCTGGCACGTACTCACCTCCGGCCTGTGCAAATGGCCCTGCCAGACCCGTCTACTGGAACTGACTCTCCCCCAGCAGGATTCGAATCACCTGATCATCCGCTCCACCATGATCGATCACTCGGCCTCCGAACGCCCCGGCCGTGCCCTGGAGCTGCTCGACCTCGCGTCCCTGCATCGCGAGCTGTCGTTCAACGAGCCCACCCGGGTCGGCGGACCGCACTCCGCGGGCAGCCCGGCCGATCGCACCGTGGACCTGATCGTCCCCGTATCCCCCGCGCTGCTCACCTCCCTGCGCGGTGCAATCGCACATAGCGAACGGCCCTCGACGGGCGATCACGACGGCAATGCCGTGGTCCGGGGCCCGAACTGAGCCACGGCGGGCGGGGCGGAGCGACGGTTCCGGTCCACCGGCCCCGGCCTGCCACTGTGCGACAATGCGGCATGAGCATCAAGATCGACGGTCTCGATTCCGCGCTGCTCGCGGAGTTGGCGGCCGATCCGCGGGTGCCGATTCTGGAGCTGGCGCAGCGGCTGGGGATCGCGCGCAACACCGTGCAGGCGCGGATGAAGCGGCTCGAGGCGTCCGGCGCGGTGCGGGGGTATCCGCCGGACGTGGATCTGCAGGCCATCGGGTTCGCGGTGCACGCGTTCCTGGGCATCGAGCTGAACCAGAACAAGATGAACGACATCGTCGAGGCACTGCGGGAGTTCCCGAACGTGCTCGAGGTGCACGCGACGACCGGGCGCGGAGATCTGCTGGTGCGGATCGCGGCCCGGTCGCAGCCGGATCTGCTGTCCATCATCCAGCGCGTGCACGCGATTCCCGGCGTGAAGCACACCGAAACCATGCTGGCCCTCGCGACTCCGGTCGAGTACCGGTCGCTGCCGCTCGTCGAGCATCTGACGAGCCAGCCCGCCGAATGACGAACCGGCCCCGTGCCTCAGGAGATGGGCCGGGGGCCGAGGTCACTCGAGCGGACTTCCGCGTGGACGCTCGAGCAAAATGCTGCGTACGTCACAGTGTTCCAGATCACTTTTGAGCAGTCTGATCAACTTTTCGAGCATCTGTTGACACAGATCACTCATCACGGCAGATTTCGCTGCACCGATCGCTTTGGTCCCTTGGTTTGCAGCCCACGATCTGGGCTGTGGAGAGTGTGGTGACTGTTCATGACCGACGTTGCCTGCGCGCCTGTTCGACAGGCCGAACCG
Source organism: Nocardia sp. NPDC051981 (assembly GCF_040680715.1). Lineage (NCBI taxonomy): Bacteria > Bacillati > Actinomycetota > Actinomycetes > Mycobacteriales > Nocardiaceae > Nocardia > Nocardia sp. NPDC051981. The sequence continues at coordinate 86,013 of NZ_JBFAXK010000022.1, forward strand.
GCTACGCCCTACGACCTCGCCGACCGCTACCGGTCCGGCGCAGGCCCGGTCCTTCTCACCGGTGTGCAGGCCATCGCCCGCATGCTGGTGGAACAGCATGTCCGCGATATGCGCGCCGGCCACCGGGTCGCGACCTTCGTGTCCGGGTATCAGGGCAGCCCGCTGGGCGGGGTCGACAAGATGCTGCTGGGCATGCCGGATGTGTTGTCCGAACACGACATCGCCTTCGTGCCGGGCTTCAATGAGGAGCTCGCCGCCACCTCGGTGTGGGGTAGCCAGGCGGATCTGCCCGCCGGGACGGCGACGCACGACGGCGTCGTCGGTGTGTGGTACGGCAAGGGGCCCGGCGTCGACCGGGCCACCGACGCCATCCGGCACGCCAATATGTACGGGGTGAATCCGCGCGGCGGCGTGCTGCTGCTGGTGGGCGACGATCCGGCCTCGAAGTCCTCGACCGTGCCCGCGGTGAGCGAGCGGTCGCTGGCGGCCATGGGTGTGCCGGTGCTGTTCCCGCGCAATGCCCGCGAGATCATCACCATGGGCATGCAGGGGGTGGCGCTGTCGCGGGCCTCAGGCTGCATCGTGGCCCTGAAGATCGTGGCGGATGTCGCCGACGGCGCGTGGACGGTGGATTCCTCGGTCGCCGAGCTCCCCATCTCGGTACCCGAAGTGCAGTGGGAAGGAAAGACTTTCGCCTATCGGCAGCGGCCGATGGCGGCGCCCGCGGACAGTGTGCTGGCCGAGGCCGACCTGTACGGGCCGCGCTGGGCCACCGTGCGCGCCTTCGGTTCGGCCAATGATCTCGACGTCATCGAGGTGGATCCGGCGCACGCGCGGATCGGCATCGCGGCCACCGGCACCACCTTCGACGCGGTGCGTCAGGCGCTGGTCGATCTGGGCGTGGACGAGGCGGCCATGCACCGCGCGGGCATTCGCCTGCTCCGCATCGGCATGCCGTATCCGGTTGGGGCACAGCGGGTCACCGAATTCGCCCGGGGTCTGGAGCAGGTGATCGTGGTCGAGGACAAGACCGCGTTCATCGAGACCCAGATCCGCGAAATCCTGTACGGCACCGTCGATGCCCCGCGGATCCTCGGCAAGCTGGACGGAAACGGCCTGCCGCTCATGCCGTTCGACGGTGAACTCACCGCGGGCCGGCTGCTGGCCCCGCTGCGGCGGGTGCTGCGCGAGCGGGTCGAGCTGAAGAAGGCTCCGCCGCCGGCGCTTTCGCTGGAGGTGCTGTCCGCCAAGCGCACCCCGTACTTCTGCAGCGGCTGCCCGCACAACCGCTCCACCGCCCTGCCCGAGGGCTCGATCGGCGGTGGCGGCATCGGCTGCCACACCCTGGTCACCCTGTCCGGGCGCAGCGACAGCGCGGTCACCGGCCTGACCCAGATGGGCGGTGAGGGCAGCCAGTGGATCGGGCAGGCGCCGTTCACCGATGTGCCGCACCTGTTCCAGAACATCGGCGACGGGACGTTCTTCCACTCCGGGCAGCTGGCCATCCAGGCGTGCGTGGCGGCGGGGGTGAACATCACCTACAAGCTGCTCTACAACGAGGTCGTCGCCATGACCGGCGCGCAGGATGTGGAGGGCGGGCTGACTGTTGCGAAGCTGACCCACAAGCTGACCGTCGAGGGCGTGAAGCAGATCGTCATCTGCGCCGACGATCCCAAGCGGCACAATAGGAAAGCGCTGGCCAAGGGCACACTGCTGTGGCACCGCGACCGGCTCGACGAAGCGCAGAAGATGCTGCGCGAGATCGAGGGCGTCACCGTCCTGATCTACGACCAGCACTGCGCCGCCGACGCCCGCCGCCAGCGCAAGCGTGGCACGCTGCCGGTGCGCAATACCCGCGTGGTGATCAACGAGGCGGTGTGCGAGGGCTGCGGCGACTGCGGCACCAAGTCGAACTGCCTGTCGGTGCAGCCGGTGGAGACCGAGTTCGGGCGCAAGACGCGCATCGACCAGACCTCCTGCAATACCGATTACAGCTGCATGGACGGCGACTGCCCGTCATTCGTGACGGTGGAGTTGAACCCGGATGCCAAGGGGCGCAAGGGCGCCAAGTCGGTCGCTCCGAAGCGCCGGAAGGCGGCCGAGCCGCCCATGGTGGCCGATCCGGGGCTCGGCGCGCCGCTGGGCACGCAGAACGTACTCATCGCGGGCATCGGCGGTACCGGCATCGTGACGGTGAACCAGGTGCTGGCCACCGCCGCACTGCGGGCCGGGTACGCGGTCGAGAGCCTGGACCAGATCGGGCTCAGCCAGAAGGCCGGGCCGGTGCTGTCCCACCTGCGGTTCTCCACAACGGAATTGGAGCCGTCCAACCGGCTCACCCCGGGCAGCGCGGACTGCATCATGGCCATCGATCTGCTGACCGCCGCCGATCCCAAGAACCTGCAGTACGGCAATCCGGCTGCGACGGTCGTGGTCGCCTCGACCAGCCAGACCCCGACCGGCGACATGGTCTACGACAAGTCGGTCACCTACCCGGAGACCGGGCCGCTGCTGGATCGGCTTGCGGCGGTATCGGATTCGCAGTTCCGCCTCGATGCCCTGACGGCCGCGCAGCAGCTGTTCGGGAACACCGCCGCCGCCAACTTCCTGATGGTCGGCGCGGCCTTCCAGACCGGCGGCCTGCGGCTGCCCGCCGCGGCGATCGAAGAGGCGATCACCATCAACGGGGTCGCGGTGTCGGCCAATATCGCGGCATTCCGCTGGGGTCGCGTGGCCATCGCGGATCCGGCCGCCTTCGCGGCTGCCACCGATACTGCTGCGGCACAGCGCACTCCGCGTATCGTCCCCGCCGAGCTGCTGGCGGGCACCAACTTCGAGGGCGAGGTCCGGCGACTGGTCGAGCTGCGGGCCGCCGAGCTGATCGGCTACCAGAACGCCAAGGTCGCCCGCCGCTACATCGACACCGTCCAGGCCGTCTGGAATGCGGAGCGCGCGGTCACCGAGCGCACCGAGTTCAGCGAGGCCGTGGCCCGCGGGCTGTACAAGTTCACCGCCTACAAGGACGAGTACGAGGTCGCCCGCCTGCTGGTCGACCCGGCCTTACTCGACGAGGTGCGGGCGCAGGTCCCCGGCGGCGAGAACCTCACCTACAAGCTGCATCCCCCGGTGCTTCGCGCCCTCGGCCGCAAGAAGAAGATCGGCCTCACCCCCAAATCCCATGTGGCCCTGAAGCTGCTCGCCAAGGGCAAGTCCCTGCGCGGCACCAAGCTCGACCCCTTCGGCTACGCCCATGTCCGAAAGGTGGAGCGGGAGTTGCTGTCCCACTACACCGATATGGTCCACCGCCTGGCGGCCGGCCTCACCACCGACGGCTACGCCACCGCCACCGAGGCGGCGGCCCTGCCGGACCTGGTCCGCGGCTACGAGGACGTGAAGCTCGGCAATGTCGAGCTCTACCGCGCCCGCCTGCGCGAGCTCGGCCTCGACGGCTGACCCGCGCCGCTCACCCTTCCCAACTCCACACCCGACGCGGTACGGCGGCATCGTTCCCGCCGCCGTACCGCGGTGACCTGTGCCCGGAATCCGGGCACGACACCCGGCCGCCCACCAAGCGGCCACCACCCAGCCGCCACAAGCGGCGTCCACGAAAGGAATCGATTGTGACCGCAATGCACACCGACGCAGGGGTTTTCGGCCGCTCGCACGAGTTGAGCGCTCGACGCCACGAGCAGGTGGTGTTCTGCGAGGACGACAAGAGCGGACTCAAGGCGATCATCGCGATTCACTCGACCACGCTGGGCCCGGCGCTCGGCGGCACCCGGATGTACCCCTACGCCTCGGAGGCGGCGGCGCTGGACGATGTGCTGCGACTGTCGTGGGGCATGACCTACAAGGCGGCGGCCGCCGGTCTGAACCTGGGCGGCGGCAAGGCCGTCATCATCGGCGATCCGGCCCTCGACAAGAGCGAGGAGCTGTTCGCGGCCTACGCGCGGTTCGTCGAATCCCTCGGCGGGCGCTACATCACCGCGGGCGATGTGGGCACCAACACCGATGACCTGGACGCCATCGGCCGCTACACCAGCCATGTCACCGGCCGCAGCATCGCGGCGGGCGGTTCCGGCGACAGCGCCCGGCTCACCGCGCTGGGCGTGTTCAACGCCATGCGCGCCGGCGCCGAATCCGTGTGGGGCGCACCCACACTGGCGGGTCGTACCGTCGGCGTCGAGGGTGTCGGCAAGGTCGGCCGCGAACTCATCCAGCTGCTGCTCGCCGACGGCGCGGAGGTCTGCGCGACCGATGTGAACGAGGCTGCGCTGGAACGCATTTCGATGGACAATCCGTCGGTTCGACTGTTGAGCAACGTATCCACCGCTCCGGTCGACGTCTACGCCCCCTGCGCCCTCGGCGGCACGCTCACCGCGTCCAGCGCCGAGGCCATCGAGGCGAAACTCGTCTGCGGCGCCGCCAACAACCAGTTGGCCACGCCCGCAGTGGAATACGCCCTGAACGAGCGTGGCATCACCTGGGTCCCGGATTTCGTGGCCAATGGCGGTGGACTCGTTCAGGTGGCCGGTGAGCTGCGCCAGGCAGCGTCGGCCGAGGTCGAAGATGCGGTGAGGGGCATCTTCGACCGCTGCCGCGACATCATCGCGGAATCCAAGGCCGAGGGAATCGGCACCGGAGCAGCGGCCAACAGGTTCGCGGAGCGGCGTCTCGACGCCATCCCGCGGGCCCTCTGATCGCCGCACCGTAGTTTCAGAGAGGAGACGACAAGTGGCGTTCGCGAGCGGAGTGTTCCGCACCAAATCGGTCGAGCAGTCGATCCGGGATACCGATGAGCCGGATTCCAAGCTACGCAAGGATCTGACGGCGAGGGATCTCACCATCTTCGGTGTCGCGGTGGTCATCGGGGCGGGCATTTTCACGCTCACCGCCCGGACCGCGGGCACGGTCGCGGGACCCTCGGTCTCGCTGGCCTTCGTGTTCGCGGCCATCGCGTGCGGGCTGACGGCGTTGTGCTACGCCGAATTCGCCTCGACCGTGCCGGTGGCGGGCAGTGCGTACACGTTCGCGTACGCCACTTTCGGCGAGATCATCGCCTGGATCATCGGGTGGGATCTCATTCTCGAGTTCGCCCTTGCCGTTTCGGTGGTCGCCAAGGGGTGGTCGCAGTATCTCGGCGAGGTGCTCGGCGGCCTGGTGAATCCGGTCGCGCACGTCGGATCCATCTCGTTCGACTGGGGCGCGGTGGTCATCATCGCCATCGTCGGCGTGCTGCTGGCCACCGGCACCAAACTGTCCTCGCGGGTCTCGGCCGTCGCGGTGGCCATCAAGCTGGCCGTGATCGCGCTCGTGCTGGTGGTCGGCGCCACCTACTTCAAGGCGTCCAACCTCAGCCCCTACATCCCGCCGTCGCAGCCCTCCGCGCAGGCCGGTGGCGTGCACCAGTCGCTGTTCTCATTCCTGACCGGTTCCGGCGGAACGAGTTTCGGCTGGTACGGCCTGCTGGCCGCGGCCTCGCTGGTGTTCTTCGCCTTCGTCGGCTTCGACGTGGTCGCCACCACGGCCGAGGAGACCCGCAACCCGCAGCGTGATGTCCCGCGCGGCATCTTCGGCTCGCTGGCCATCGTGACGGTGCTCTACGTCGCCGTCTCGCTGATCCTCACCGGCATGGTCCCCTACACCGAGCTCGCGAGCGGAAATGCCACCCTGGCAACCGCTTTCGCCCTGCACGGTGCGACCTGGGTGAAGAACATCATCTCCATCGGCGCGCTCGCGGGCCTCTCCACGGTCGTCATGGTCATGTTCCTCGGCCAGACCCGCGTCCTGTTCGCCATGGCCCGCGACGGCCTGCTCCCCCGCAGCCTCGCCCACACCGGCAAGCACGGCACCCCCCTCCGCCTGACCGTCATCGTCGGCGTCGTCTGCGCCCTCCTGGCCGGTTTCGTCGACTTCGGCACCCTCGAGGAAATGGTCAATATCGGCACCCTCGTGGCCTTCGTCCTCGTTTCCCTCGGCGTCCCCATCCTCCGCCGTACCCGCCCCGACCTGAAGCGCGGCTTCCGAGTCCCGCTCGTCCCCGTCATCCCCATCCTCGCCGCCCTGGCGTGCCTCTGGCTGATGCTGAACCTCTCCATCGAAACCTGGCTCCGCTTCGTCATCTGGATGGCCCTCGGCGTCGTCATCTACTTCACCTACAGCCGCCGCCACTCGATCCTCGGCAAGCAAAAGGCCCCCGCAGCCGAATCCATCCCAGCCGCCGAATCGATCCCAGCCGCCGAACCCGACCCGGTCCCCTAACCTGGCCCGAACAAGATCAGGGAGCTGTCACCGTGGGAATTCGCCCGAATTCCCGCCCCGGCAGCTCCCTGATCTTGTTCCCCGGCCGCGTGACGAGGGACGATAGCCCGATGGAACTGACAGCGGTGCCCATCGAGAATCCCGATGAGCTCAATGTCATCATCGGGCAATCCCACTTCATCAAGACCGTCGAGGACATGCACGAAGCCCTCGTCGGCACCGGCCCGCAACTCCGCTTCGGGCTGGCCTTCTGCGAAGCCTCCGGCCCCCGCCTGATCCGCTGGTCCGGAAACGACAACGACCTCGTCGACCTCGCCACCAAGAACGCAACAGCCCTCGCCGCCGGCCACTCCTTCATCGTCTTCCTCCGCGACGGCTACCCCGTCAACGTCCTGAACGCGATCCGCCACATCCCCGAGCTCTGCACCGTCTTCTGCGCCACCGCCAACCCCGTCGAGGTCCTCATAGCCGAAACCTCCCTCGGCCGCGGCATCATCGGCGTCGTCGACGGCGCACCGCCCCTGGGGATCGAAACCGAGACCGACCGCACCGACCGCCACCATCTCCTCCGCGCCATCGGCTACAAACTCTGACCCCACTACCTCGGGAATCGACCGCCGCTCTCGCGTTCCCACTGCGCCGGCACCGGGCTGACCGCGGAGTGGAATCGGCAGTTTGTCGTACAGCGTCTAGTGGGTTGGACGTGGGCTGATACGTTGACTGGGTGACGCAGACGCATGACGTGACAGCGGTGGAGCGGACGGACTTGGAGGAGGCGGGGACCAAGGCTTATTACGTCGCGCAGGGAGTGGGGGATGAGGGGTTCGAGCGGTTCGGGGCTACTGGGTCGACGGTGAGTGTGTGGGCGGCTTCCATGCAGCATGGGGCGCCGCCTTCGGCGTTGCTGGCTCGGGCGGTGGAGCGGTGTGCGCCTCGGGAGGAGGCGCGAGTGGCTCGGTTGACGATGGAGATCTTGGGGCCGGTGCCGGTGGGGGAGGTCGAGGTGCGGGCGTGGGTGGAGCGGCCGGGGAGGCGGGTCGAGTTGGTGGGGGCGGAGTTGGTGGCGACGCAGGCGGATGGGAGCCGGCGGGCGGTGGCGAAGGCTTCAGCGTGGCGGATTGCCACGTCGGACAGTTCGTCGGTGGTGCATACGGCCGACGCGCCGCTGCCGGCGGTGCCGGCGGCATCCGAGATCGGGTGGGGCGTGCCGGACGGGTGGGATGTCGGGTATGTGAAGTCGGTGGACATCCGGGCGGTGGAGAGTGACGACGTCACCCGGCGGGTGTGGGTGCGGCCCCTGGTCGAGGTGGTCGAAGGTGAGGAGATCTCACCGCTGGTGCGGGTGTTCTCGGTGGCGGATGTGGCCAATGGGATTGGGGCGCAGCTGGATCCGTATCAGTGGACGTTCCTGAACACCGACCTGACGATCGACCTGTTCCGGCTACCGGAGGGCGAGTGGATCGGGCTGGCGGTGCAGACGTCGATCGGGCCGGACGGGGTCGGGATGTGCTCGACCGTGCTGCACGACGAGCGCGGGCCGATCGGGCGGTGCCTGCAGATTCTCGAGGTGCGCGCCCGGGCCTGACCCGGCGATAAGGAAACCGATATCGTCGGTGGGATGGATCCGCTGCGTCAGTTGCGCTACTTCATCGCCGTGGCCGAGGAGTTGCACTTCGGCCGGGCGGCCGAGCGGCTGCGGATCGCCCAGCCGGCGCTGAGCCAGCGAATCCGCAAGCTGGAGACCGATATCGGGGCCCGGCTCCTGGAACGCGACAGCCGGCGCGTGGAGCTCACCGAGGCGGGGCAGATCCTGCTGGTGGAGGCGCGGGACCTGATCGCGCGTTGGGAGCGGGCGAAGTCGCTGGTCGGCAAGGCGCATCGGGGTGAGATCGACGCACTGCGGGTGGGCGTGCCGCCCGAACTGGCGGGCCGCGTGCTGGCCGCCATCCTCACCGCGTTCGAGAGCCGCCAGGTGCGGGTGGACCTCCAGGAGCTGACCACCGCCGAACAGGTGCGGCTGCTGGCCGATCGGCAACTGGACGCGGGGCTGCTGCAGTACCCGGTGGACGTGGTCGGCCTGGAATCGGGCCCGGCGGTGGAGACCCCGCTGGGTGTGGTGCTGCCGCGCGATTCCCCGCTGGCCGCGCGAGCCGCACTCACCCTGGCCGATCTGGCCGGGCACGGACTGGTGATCTTCCCGCGCGCCGCTGCGCCCGGCCTCTACGACGCCACCCTGCGCACCTGCTGGGAGCACGGTTTCCGCCCCACCTCGGTGCAGCACGCCCGCAATCCCGAATTCGTGCTCGGCATGGTGCTTTCCGGCCGTGGCGTTGCCTTCGACCAGGGCCTGGTGGCGCAGAAGGAGCCACGCGTGGTGTGGCGGCCGCTGCCCGAGGGCACGCTGAGCTGGCGGCTCGCCCTGACCTGGCCCGCCGCCGCCCCGCACCCGCTGGTCCGGGAACTCGCCGACCTCATCGTCGCGGTCGTGCAGGGTGACGGCGCGTCCCGGCCGGCCCCGATTCAAGACACGCCGCAGCGCCGGCCCTGGGACGTGGTGGCGGGCCGGACGTGATCGATGCGCTCGACGGCCAGCCGCGCCGCGGCGCCGATCGCCCGATCCACCGCGGGCTGCCGCCCGGCCAGGCTGTGTGATGCGGTGAAAACCGCGACGGCGTACCGGCTTCCATCCGGATACCCGACCACCCCGATCTCATTGCGGATCCCGGGCAGCGTCCCGGTCTTGGACCAGATGTCCGTGCCCGGCGGAAACGCCGACGGCAGCCGATGCCCGTACACCTGCTGCCGCATCAGATCCCGCACGAACCGGCACGCCTCGGGCGAACCCGCACGATCCCCGCCGATGAGCCACAGCAGCCGGGTCATGTCCCGCGCGGTCCCGGCCGTGGTGCGCAGTGGATCCACCGCACGCGAGCCGAACACCTCCGCCGCGCTGGATTCGGGGTAGCGCCGGGCGAATTCGTGCAGGTCACGCGCACCGATGTCCTCGGCCATGCTGTAGAGGATGTCGCGCAGCGAGCCCATGATCCGGGTGCCGGTGAGCCCGAGCTCGCGCGCCAGCGACCGCACATTCTCCACGCCGACCCGATCGAACAGCAGGTCGGCGGCGGTATTGTCGCTCACGGTGAGCGCGAAGTAGGCGGCGTCGCGCAGGCTGAATTCCACATCGTCGTGGCAGCCCGCGGTGCCGACCCCGCCCAGCCGGTCCGCCGCCGTGGCCCGCACCCGATCGGCCGGATCGAGCTGCCCCGCCGCCACCTGCCGCGCGAACTCCAGCACCAGCGGCACCTTCACCACCGAGGACAACACCACCGGTTCGTCTGCGGCCCAGCCGAATTCGCCGTCACAGTCGAAACAGCGGGCATGCACCCGGCCCTCGACACCGGCCGTCCGGAAGATCTCGTCCACTCCCCCAGCATTCCCGGTGCCCCGATCGGCCCGTCAACCGCCCGTGACGCCGCCGCTCGACACCTGACACGCTGCGACGATATCGATTTCTATATCGGTTCTCGTCCGTGTTGGTCTTGGACAGCCACCGGTAATCCATGTTGGGGTGGCTGTCATGGCAGAGTTCAGCAGGAAGGCCCTCACCGGTGTCTGCGCCGCGGCCATGCTGGTCACGGCGACGGCATGCTCCGGATCGGATGCCACGTCCGGGCTGTCCAAGACGGTCGACGGCTTCGCGGACGCCCTGAACCGCGAGGATGTACCGGCGGCCGCCGACGCCACCAGCGCCCCGGCCAAGGCCTCCGCCGCGCTCGGCCCGCTCTACGACAGCCTGGGCAAGCAGGTGCATTTCGCGGCGAGCAAGGTCGAGAAGACCGACGACGGCGGTACCTTCACACTGGCCGCCACCTGGAAGCTGGGCAAGGACGGCACGAATGAGTGGACGTACACCACCTCGGGCCGGGCCACGCGGTCCGGCGGCGACTGGAAGATCCAGTGGGATCCCGCGACCGTCGCGCCCGGCCTCGATGTCGGCCCGCTGTCCTACAGCGTCGTCTACCCCGACCCCGCCAAGGTCTTCGACAGCGCCGGCGGCGATCTGCTCACCCAGCAGGTGGTGACGCTGGTCGAGGTCGCGCCCGGAGCCGACCCGGCGGCCGTCGCGGCAGCCCTGCAACCGGCCGCGCCGGATGTCACGGCCGCGAGCCTGCAATCGGATCTGGCCGCGGCCCAGGGCAAACCGATCACGGCGGTCACTCTGCGCGAATCCGATTACGCCACCGTCCAAGCCGCCCTCACGAACCTCGCGAATGTGACCACCGCCCGGCAGACCCGGCTGCTGGCCGTGGACAAGGCCCTGTCCTCCCCGACCTTCTCGGGCCTCTCCGATCTGTGGCAGCAGCAGGCCGACGCCGCAGCCGGCTGGGCTGTGCGTGCCCAGGGCAGCGACGGCACGCAGCGGGTGGGCGGCCCGGATCCCAAGCCGGTCACCGATATTCACACCACCCTCGATATCGGTTTGCAGCGGGCCGCCGAGGCCGCGCTGGCCCCGATCACCACCCCGGCGGCCGTTGTCGCGGTGCAACCGTCGACCGGAAACGTGCTGGCCATGGCGCAGAACGCGGCCGGTGACGCGCGGGGACCGATCGGGCTGACCGGGCTGTACCCGCCGGGCTCGACCTTCAAGACGGTCACCGTCTCGGCCGCGCTGCAGGCCGGCCAGGTCACTCCCGACTCCATGGTCGCCTGCCCCGGCAAGGAGAACATCGAGGGCCGGGAGATCCCCAATGACAACAACTTCGACCTCGGCCAGGTGCCGCTGCACACCGCCTTCGCCAAGTCCTGCAACACCACGATGGGCCGGCTGGCGGTCCAGCTCGCACCGGACGGGCTGACCAATGCCGCCGCCCAGCTCGGGCTCGGCATCGACTATGTGACGCCCGGACTGACCACCGTCACCGGCAAGGTGCCCACCGCCGACACGCCCGCGCTGCGGGTGGAGGAGGGCATCGGGCAGGGCAAGGTGACCGCGTCACCGTTCGGAATGGCACTGCTGGCGGCCGCGCTCGCACAGGGCACGGTCCAGTCGCCGACCGTCGTCCAGGGGCAGCCCGGCAAGCCCGACCAGCAGCCGCCCGCGCTGCCGCCGGGTATCGCCGATCAGGTGAAATCCATGATGCGCGAGACGATCACGGGCGGTACCGCCACCGAACTGCGCGATATCCCCGGCCTGCTCGGCAAGACCGGCACCGCCGAATACATCGACGACAAGCACGCGCACGGCTGGTTCGTCGGCATCGACGGCGATCTGGCTTTCGCCGTCTTCATCAGCGACGCGGGCAGTTCCGAGCCGGCCGTGCAGGCCGCGGGCCGCATGCTGCGCGCCCCGCACTGATTTCCTTCGCTTCCAATTTCACACGGCGCGAGCCGAATACCCACTTCAGCACTCGAAAATGATTGAGAGGCTTGTTTTGTCGACCCTGAAATACGGTGCACTGGTTTCGCTCCTGCTCCTGGCCCCGCTGGCCGGCGGCTGCGGCAGCGACTCGAAAACCGGAGCGGCGGTGAGCGGACCGACCACCACCGCCGGCGCGGTCACCGACACCGCGGCGCTGCGCGCGCTCGAACAGCAGCACGGGGCCCGGGCGGGCGTGGTCGCCATCGATACCGGCACCGGCAAGACCATCGGCTATCGGCAGGACGAACGGTTCGCCTTCGACTCCACCTTCAAACCGCTAGCCTGCGGCGCACTGCTCCACGCGCATCCGCTCAGCAGCGGATTCTTCGACCAGGTCATCCATTTCGCCCCCGACAAGCTGGTGGCGAACTCGCCGATCACCAGCACCCGCGTCGATACCGGCATGACCGTGGCCGAACTCTGCCACGCCGCCATCACCCACAGTGACAACACCGCGGGCAATCAGATCCTCGAGCTGCTCGGCGGGCCGCCGGCCGTCACCGCCTTCCTGCGCTCGATCGGCGACCGGACCACCCGCATGGATCGCTGGGAAACCGAGATCAACACCAATATCCCCGGCGACGAACGCGACACCAGCACCCCGGCCGCCCTGGCCGACGACTACCGCAAACTGGTACTCGGCGACGCCCTGGCCGAACCCGAACGGACACAGCTGACCGCGTGGCTGCTCGCCAACACCACCGGCGATGCCCGCATTCGCGCCGCGCTCCCGGCAGACTGGAAGACCGCCGACAAGACCGGCAGCGGCGACTACGGCACCGCCAACGACATCGCGGTCACCTGGCCCGCGGGCGGCGCCGCGCCACTGGTGATCCTGGTGCTGACCACCAAGCCGGATCAGGCTGCCGCAGCGGACAATCCGCTGGTCGCCGCCCTCGCCAAGGAAGCCGTCGCCACCATCCGCTAGCCCGCGGGCCGGACGGAGTCGGGCGGGTCAGGGCTGTCGCGTCGAGCTGCCGCTGCCGACGAAGTACTCGCCGTTCTCCGCGTCGGTGCTGTTCATGACGGAGATCAGGTGGGTGCCGTCGCTGGCCATCGACCAGAATGACACGATGACGGTGCCGCCGGGCGTTCGGCAGGTCTGATCCGCGGGTGCGAGTTCGGCGGTATTGCCATGGCCGTCCAGGGTCCAGGAACAGCCGTCTCCGGTATGGGCGGTCAGCTGTCCGCCGCTCGAATCGATGTGCACCACACCGGTTTTGGGCTTGTACCCCGGCGAGGTGAGGTTGTTCAGGTAAGCGGGATTCGTGGGGTCGTACGCCCAGGAGCCGGTGAACAAGCGCGCCGCGTCGCCCGGGTCGGCGGCGTCGGCGCGCGTCCGCTTGCCGTTGGCGAGCTCGAAATCGAAAGTGCCGTACGGGAGACGGTGACCCGGGGTGGGCCACCGTCGCTCGGCCGGCGCGCTGCTCGGTTGATGACGCGATTCCGTTGGGACGCGGTTCAGTTGGTGATGCGCCCGCCCGCCACATCGATGGTGATGCCGCTCAGATAGGACGAGGCATCCGAGGCCAGGAACAGCGCGGCCTGCGCCACCTCGGCGGGCGGGCGGTCTCGGCCCCGATGCCGCGCGAGGCTCCGGTGAGGACGGCGGTCTTTCCGGCGAGGTCGGCGTAGGTGCTGAGCATGGGGGGGTGGCCTTTCGATCAGGTATGGCGGGTTGATCGGTGAATCAGGTTGAGCGGCAGGTCAATCGGCAGAGCGCCGGGCGGTTCAGCGCCGGGACAGCACGACCGCCACGGCGATCAGCCAGAGCAGACCACCGAAGCGGACGACCGGCAGCAGGAAAGTGAACCCGGAGACGATCAGTGCCAGCGTGGACAGCGCGGCCGCGGCGGCGACGGCCAGTCCGCACCAGATCAGCCAGGTCGGCAGCTTCCGTTCCAGCAGCGCCGGAATCGCGATGCCGACGGCCAGCAGCCCGAAGCCGGCCGCGTAGGCCGGGCCGCCGGACAGGAAGCCCAGATCGGCGATCGCGCGTGCCAGTTCCGGTGCGGCGGCATCGTTCAGCCGCCCGCCGGCCCAGGAGAACAGGGCGCTGAAGGTGAGCTCGCCGGCGGCGAGCGCACCGCCGATGGTGGCGATGGATGGACCCCGCAGCACCCGCTGGATCAGCCCGGCGGCAATGGCCAGCGCCGCGGCGGACAACACCAGCAGCAGCGCTCCGGCATCGATGAGCCCGGCATGCGCGGTGGTGTAGGCCAGCACGTCCGCACCGCTCGCGTCCGGGTGCGGGGTGCGGGCATTGGTGGCGACGTAGCCGATGGTGAGTGCCGCGAACGCGGCGACGGGGGCGAGAACTGCGGGGTTGGTGCCAGCGATGGTGGTGCTCATCAGCGGTGATCCTCAATCTCGGGGCGAACCGTGCTGATCCAATAATGATTACAAACTGTAACGATTGTCAATCGTCTATTATTTTTCCACTGCTACTATTGCGACATGGATGCGAAAGACGAGGTCGCGCCACAGCGCGCCGTGACGGCCGTCGGGTTCCTGCTGGCCCAGATCGGCGCCTATGCGGCCAATCGATTCGCCGAGCGCACGGCCACCCTGGACCTGACGCCGGCGCAGGCCGGACTGCTCCGGATGCTCATCGTGCAGCCGGGCCGCAACCAGCGCGAACTCGCCGACGAACTGGGCATGCCGCCCAGCCGGTTCGTCCAATTCGCCGACAAGCTCGAGGAACGCGGAATCATCGAGCGCAAACGCAATCCCGACGATCGGCGGCAGCATGCGCTGTTCCTGACCGCGAAGGGACGGACCACCCTCGTCGAACTGGGCGCGGTCGCCCGAGAGGCCGAGGAGCACATGTGCCGGTCGCTGACGCCGGAGGAACAAGCACAGCTGTCCGGGTTGCTGGTTCGCCTGGCCGCCGACCATGGACTGACCCCCGGCGTGCATCCGGGCTACAAGACGGAGTGACGCCCCGCTGTGCCGGGGTATCGCTCAGATGCGGTGCGGCACAGGGGTTGTCACGGGGTCAGCGCGTCGATGGTTGCGATCCGGCCCGCCATGACCTCGCGCAGCAGGTGCCGGAAGGTCGGGCATTCCGCGTGACTCGGGGCCGGGCAGGCGGCAGCGTGCCGCAGGCCGTCGCGCACGGCGGTCAATTGCGTGATGGTGCGGTCCAATTCGTCCGCCTTGCCGAGGAGCACGGCACGGTCCACGCGCAGGTCGCCCTGGGGACCGAAGGCGACGACGATGTCGTCGAGGGGGAAACCGGCGGTGCGGCCGAGCGCGATCAGGGCCAGCTGTTCCAGCACGGATTCGTCGAACTGACGACGGAGCCCACGCCGGCCGGTCGAGGCGATCAGGCCGCGCTCTTCGTAGTATCGCAGTGTCGAGGCCGGGACGCCCGATCGGCGAACGACCTCGGCGATATCCAGACTGCTCACGGGATTCACCTCGGAGCTTGACCTCGAGCCGACTTGAATTGGGACAGTGTAGCTCTCCGGCCCGTCGACCGACGAAGGACAGCGACCATGACGACACCGCTCGACAATGACCAATCCGCCCGCTGGAACGGCGCTTCCGGCAATGCCTGGGTCGACGCCCAGGACCTCATCGCCCAGGTGATGCGACCGCTCCAGGACATCCTGGTGACGCTGGCGCGCGACACCGGGGCCCGGGACGTCCTCGACGTCGGCTGCGGCACCGGCGGCACCACCCTCGCCCTCGCGCGGGAAACCGGCGCGCACTGCACCGGCGTCGACATCGCCGAACCGATGATCGCCGCCGCCCGCGCCAACGCCGAGCGAGCAGGCCTGCCCGTCGACTTCATTCGCGCCGACGCCCAGACCCAGCCTTTCGAAGCCGCCGCCTACGACCTCATCACCTCCCGGTTCGGGGTGATGTTCTTCGCCGACCCGGTCGCCGCCTTCACCAACCTGTGCCGAGCCACCCGGCCCGGCGGCCGGCTCGGCTGCATCGTCTGGCGTGATCCGGAGGCGAATCCGTTCTTCACCGCGGCCGAACGCGCCGCGGCGCCGCTGCTGTCGAATCTCGAACCCCGAATCCCCGGTTCACCAGGCCAATTCGCCCTCGCCGACCACGATCACGTGGCCGGGATGCTGGCGGCGAGCGGCTGGGCCGATATCGACATCCGCCCGCTCGATGTCGACTGCGTCATGCCCGAACCTGCGCTCGTCGGTTACCTCTCGCGGCTGGGACCGGTCGGCCTGGCGCTGCTCGAGGTGGACGAAACCACCCGGCAGCGCGTCATCGAGACCGTGCGGGCGGCCTTCGAACCCTTCGTGCACGGCGACGAGGCCCGCTTCACCGCCGCCTGCTGGCTGCTCGACGCCCGGGCTCCCTGACCGGTCGCGACAGCTCCCTGCCGCGGCCGGACCTCTGGAAACTGGCGTATCTCATCGCACTTCGCTGAGCAGCCACTGGTCGCGGGGCGTGCGGCGGCGCTCGCGGCGGCTGCCCACCCGGGCCCGCATGGTGTACTGCGCGGGCTTGCTCTCCGCGGTCAGCTGGTGCCAGCCACTGCCGCCATTGATGTCGAACACGCCGATGTATCCGCCGGGCAGCAGCTGGAACGGCGCGTTGATGTGGTTGCCGTAGTCGAACCGGGTGCTGCCCGCCTTGCGGAAGTTCTCGAACCAGGCGGGAAACACGAAGTCCGACACCTGGATTCCAGCTATCGCGTACCCGTACTGGTCCGCCTCACAGGCGTCGGCGACCTCGTAGGCGTAGATGCGTCCGGCGGTGGCGCTGGAGAACACGTAGGCGGCCAGGTTGATATCGGGGTCACCGAGCATCTCCAGCAGCTCGTGGCTGGCCGTGACGGTCCACTGCAGCCCGGCATCGATGTCGCTGCGCGCGAACACCTTTCCCATCGGCAGACCCTCATTCGTGAGGTCGTGATAGCCGAGCGCCCCGGCCTGATCGGAGTCGTCGGAGACCACCAGCCACCAGGCGCCGGCCGGAGGCTGCGCGCCGGTCGCCACGAAACTCAGGTCGGCGTCACTCCCCCACACCGGGGCCCAATCTCGGTGCACCTGCGTCTGCAATGCCGGGACCACGGCAGAAACCTGCGCGTCGGTCAGTACGGTACTGCGGTTCAACACGGCAATATGTATGGCAGACATAGCGATTCTCGAATTCCTCATCGGCGACTGTATTCGATCTTGCTGACTGTCATCATCGCGTGAAATCCACAGGGAGGCAGGCGGAAAGTGCGCATCATCGATCTTTCGGTACCGATCCGGTCCGGTATGCAGGTGTATCCCGGCGATCCGGAGGTCACCATCCGGCCCGCGCTCACCGTGACCATCGACGGCGTGAACGTGCTGCACCTGGATCTCGGCTCGCAGACGGGCACGCATGTGGACGCGCCGCGACATATCGACGACTCGCTGGCGGCGCTGGACGAGCTACCGCTGGACCGGTTCACCGGTCCGGGTGTGGTCATCGACGCGCGGGCGGCCGGGGCGGGCGGGGCGATCGGGCGCGAGTACTTCGAGGACCGGGTGTCGGCGGGGCAGATCGTGCTCATCGCCACCGGCTGGTCGCGGCACTGGGGCACCCACGCGTACCTGAACCATCCGCATCTGACCGTGGAAGCGGCCGAGTATCTGATCGCGACCGGCGTACGGACGGTCGGGATCGACGCGCTCAGTGTCGACCCGACGCCCACCGAGGAGATCCCGGTGCACCGGATTCTGTGTGGGGCGAACGCGGTCATCGCCGAGAATCTGACCGGATTGAGCGAGGTGCTCGCGGCGCAGCAGTCCGGGCAGCGGGTCGAGGTGTCGATGTTCCCGCTCAATCTGCCCGGTGCGGACGGCGCTCCGGTGCGGGCCGTGGCGCTTCTGGGCGACTGACCCAGCACGTCTCGGAGTGTGACAGAAACACCAGTGTGTCGCACTTTGCGGCGCGGGTCACCCGATCTCCGTACACTGCTCTGGACACCGGGGAGTCGAGGCCCCGATCCATGCTCGATCCGAAGGACTTCGCACGTGAACCGCTATGCCGTAACCACTCTGCTAGCCGTTGCGGCCATTCTGCCCGCCGCGCCCGCCGCGTCCGCGGAGATCGTTCTCACCGACGCCTCGCAGACCGCGACCACACCCGGCACGACGACCACCCCGGGCACCACCACGCCCGGCACGACGACCACCCCGGGCACCACCACCCCGGGCACCACCACACCGGGCACGGCCACCGCTCCGGGCACGACGACCGACCCGACCTCGGACAGCAACCCGATGGAGTCGGAGGTCGATTTCGGGTCCTCCGCCATCAAGCTCGGCGGCGCGAGCGGTTCGGCGACCACGGGTTCCTCGAAGAACGGCTGTACCGTCGCCGGCAGCGCCGCGGCGCTCGCGGGCTACGCGGGACTGGGCTGCGGCAACCTCAATGGCGGCGGCGGCATCGGGCCGGGGACCATCGGCTGACCCCCCACCCGAGATCGAGCGCGTCCCAAAGGGGCATCGGCGAACACGCTGATGCCCCTTCCGCGTGTCCGGGATCAGCAGCGGGTGTCGGGGATCAGCGGTTGTCGTCGGCGTTGCCGGCCTTCCACTGCTCCCACGGAATGTTCCAATCGCCCAACCCGTCCAGGCCCGACAGCGTGCCGCCGACGGTGTTCTTGACGATGGTGATGTCGCCGCGCTTGACGTTGTCGTACACCCACTTGGCGTCGGCCGGGCTCAGATTCAGGCAGCCGTGACTGGTGTTGACCGAGCCCTGTGCGCCCACCGACCACGGGGCCGAGTGGAAGAAGATGCCGGAGTAGGAGATCCGCGTCGCCCAGTCGATCGGGGTGCGATAGCCGGCCGGCGAGTTCACCGGGACGCCGTAGGTGGAGGAATCCATGATGATCTTGTCGAACTTGTCGCCGACGATGTAGACGCCGTTGTCGGTGGGTGTGGAGCTCTTCCCCATCGAGGTCGGCATGGTCTTGATCACCTGACCGTTGCGCTCGACGGTCACCATCTTGGTGTCGTCGTCGGCGGTGAAGACGGTGGCGTCGCCGACGGTGAAGCTGGAATGGATGTCACTGTCGCCGACCAGGCCGTTGCCGAGATCCCGGCCGTAGGCGTTCACCGCGATGTCGACCTTGGTGCCCGGGGCCCAGAAATTCTGCGGCCGCCAGCGCACCTCGCGATTGTTGACCCAGTAGAAAGCGCCCTCCACCGCGGGCGTGGTGGTGATCTGGATCGCCGCCTGGGCGGCCCGGCGATCCGGAATGTTCTCGTCGAACTGCACGGCCACCGGCTGGCCGATACCGACCACGTCGTTCTCCGCCGGCAACAGGTATGGGTGGGTGCGGTTATTGGGCGAGATAGTGGTGAAACTCATAGTCGAATTGGTCGCGCCGCCAAGGCCGATCGCGTCGACGCTCAACTTGTAGGTGCGCCCGAACGCCAACTGCTCGGTCAGCCGCCACGAACGGCCGTCCGCCGCCAGCTCACCCGGCATCGGTTTGCCGTCCGGATTGGTCAGCGCCACGGTCGTGAGCCGACCATCCTCCACCTTCAACGTCAGCTCCCCCGGCGACACCCCTCTGTCGCCGTCCTTCACCGGTGAGATCAGCTTCGGCTTCATGAGCTCGCCGATGGGATTGGAATCGATTGCCACCGTCGAGGATTGACCCTTACCCCCCGACGAGCACCCGACCAGCGCCAACGCCAGCACGGACACCACCACCCCGGCACCCAGCAGCCGTCGCCGCCCCCGACCTTCCCTCATCACAACCCCGCTTTACGTCTCGGTGCACAACCGGCCACCGCACAACTCCCGGCCCCGACCACGCCTGTTCGATCACCACCCCATCCGGCCGAGACCCCGCCCTGGCAGTCGCAACCACCCCGGCTTCCAACCAAGCGTCCCGCCCACAGGGGCTTTGCCCGAAACATCCGTGTTCACCCCCGCCGCGTTAACAACTCCCCAACCCTCCACAAACCCGCAGCTCAGACACCCGATTTCACTTTCCGCACTCCATCCTGTTAATGTTCTTCTCGCACCGCAGAGCGGCCCAAGCGAAAGCCCAAGCCCCCTGGGGAGTAACACGCGCCATTAGCTCAATTGGCAGAGCAGCTGACTCTTAATCAGCGGGTTCGGGGTTCGAGTCCCTGATGGCGCACCAAAGAAAGCCTCTCCGACCAGCACAGAACGCTGGATCCGGGGAGGCTTTCTTCATGAGCACTACAGCTTCAGCTGCAGCCTATGAACCGCCACAGATGTCTGCCTGCTCGCTGCCCCAGATCGTCGCCCGCTGCGCGAGATTCTGTTCTGGGGCAGGCTGATAGGGAGTCTCACCGGGGTGAGCGTGGTCATGCTCAGTCGTGTTGCCAGTCCTCGAGGCGGAGGTGGCGCCGGTCGCGGCGGAGGGTCCAGGTGCCGCCCGGGTAGGTGAGGGTGTTGGTGCCTTCGGGGTCTACGAAGTAGCTGGTGCAACCGCCGGTGGACCAGATTCGGGTGCTGAGGAGAGTGCGGGCGCGGGATGCCCAGGCGCGTTCGGCGGCTTGCGCAGGCGTGTAGCGGGGGACGGCTTGGGTGTGCATGTGGGTGATGGTGCGCGCTATGAGGCGGGCGGTGGGTTCGATGGCCAGGAATTGGGAGGTGTGGGGCAGGGCGGTGTTGGGGCCGGTGACGGCGAAGAGGTTGGGGAGGCCGGCGAAGGCTATGCCGCGGTAGGCCGTGAAGCCGTCCTCGGTGAATTTCTTTCGAGTGGACGTGGTTTCGGTGCGGAAGTCGGGGAAGCGGGCGATGGAGTCCTGGACGTGGAAGCCGGTGGCCCACACGATGGCGTCGACTTCGTGGTGCGCGCCGTCGGCGGTGCGCAGGCCGGTGGGGGTGATCTCGATGATCTTCTCGGTGACGAGGTCGACGGTGGGCCGGGCGAAGGCGGCGTAGTACTCGTCGGACACCATCGGGCGCTTGCAGCCGAAGCGGTAGTCGGGGACCAGCTTTCGGCGAACCTCGGGATCGGGAACCTGATGCCGCAAGGCGGCCAGGCAGATTCGCTCGTAGAGTCGCACCAGGCGGGGATGGAACTCGGCGAAGTGCAGCGCCTCCAGGAAGGCGAAGACGAAGCCGCGGGCGGCGAGTCGCAGCGGTGGGATGTGGCGGAACAGGGTCCGCACCGCCGGCGGGATCGGGCGATCGCCGCGGGGCAGCACCCAGGCGGCGGTGCGCTGGAAGGACACCACCCCTCCGGCGGTGCGCGCCAGGGCGGGCACGATCTGCACGGCGCTCGCGCCCGCACCGACCACGGCGATGCGCTTGCCGGCCGGCTCGAAGTCCCGATCCCAGGCGCTCGAATGCATTTGCGGTCCGGTGAATTCGGTGCGGCCCGGGATGTCGGGGATCGCGGCGGTGTGCAGTGAGAAGTACCCCATGACGACGGCACGTGCCCGCACCGTCCGGCCGTCGCTCAGCCGGATCACCCATTCCGCGGCGGCTTCGTCGAAATCCGCGGCGGCCACTTCGCTGTTCAGCTGCACGTGCCGTCGCAGGTCGAAGCGATCCACCACCGACTCGGTGTATGCGCGCAGCTCGGGCTGGGGCGCGTAGAAGCGCGTCCACTCCGTATTCGGTGCGAACGAATACGAATACAGCACCGAGGGCACATCGACCGCGCATCCGGGATAGACATTGTCCCGCCAGGTGCCACCGATGGCGTCGGCCCGCTCCAGCAGGACGAAGTTGTCCATGCCGAGACGGCGGAGATTGATCGCCACAGCCAGACCGCTGAATCCGGTGCCGATGATGGCAACGTCGTAATGGTCGGGGCCGGAGGAGGACTCGGGCATGCGGGCACCTCGGTTCGTGAATGAGAAGTAGGGACGGGCGGCGAATCGTCAGGCGGAGACGGCCGCGACTTCGGGAGGCGCGGTGCTGCTTTCGCGCAGCCCGAATCGGGTGTGCAAGCGGCGCAGTGGTCGCGGAGCCCACCAGGTCCAGCGCCCGCCCAGGCGCAGCGCCGCCGGGAGCAGGAATCCGCGCACCACGGTGGCGTCGGCCAGCACCGCCAGCGGCAGCCCGATGCCGAATGCCTTCATGAAGGTGATGTCGGAGGCGAGGAAGCCCAGGAACACGATGGAGATGAGGACCGCGGCCGCGGTGACGATGCGGCCGATCCGCTCCAGCCCGATCGCGACCGAAGCCGTTGCGTCCCCGGTGTTCTCGTACTCCTCACGGATGCGGGCCAGCAGGAAGACCTGATAGTCCATGGCCAGCCCGAAGGCGACGGCGAACAGCATGACCGGCACCACCGCCGACAGGTCGCCCGTGGGGGTGAACCCGAGCAGCCCGGACAGCCTGCCCTCCTGGAAGATCCACACCAGTGCGCCGAAGGTGGCGGTCAGGCTCAGCGCGCTCAGGATCAGCGCCAGCACCGGCACCAGCACGCTGCCGGTCAGCAGGAACAGCAGCAGCGCCATGGCGATCACCACGAAGCCGAGCGCGAAGGGCGCTCGCGTGGTCAGCGCGTGGATGGCGTCCATATTGGCCGCGTCCACCCCGCCGACCAGCGCCCGCGACGGTGCAGGGGTGGCGCGGACGGCGCGGATGACGGCGTCCACCGTCCTCGGGTCCGTGGTGGTGGGCACGACGGAAAGGTAAGCGGCATCGCCGGTTTCGAACCGATGATGGGCGGCGGTGGCGGGTATCGCGAGCGCGCCCCTGATGTAGCTGCCCGTCGCGGTATCCACGCGTGCGACATCATCGAGCGACGACAGCGCCACGGCGTAGTCGGCGACCCCGGTCTTGCTGTCCGGCAGCACCACGAACAGTCCGCTGAGTTCGGGCGCGTCGAAATCGCGCTGTACCGTCTCGGCCACCTGCCGCGCGGACGACCCCGCCGGCATGGACCGATAGTCGGGAAAACCGGGGTGGAAGCGCAGGAACGGCAGCCCCAGGGCGAGCAGCAACGCCACCGTGACGGTGGCGACCGGAATCGGCCGCCGCATGACCATTGTCGCGAGCCGATGCCAGAAGCCCTGGTCCAGCGCGCGGGAGTCGCTGCCGGACACCCGTTTCCGGCCGATCCGGAACCTGTCGATGCGATCGCCCGCCACCAGCAGAATCGCCGGCAAGACCGTCAGCGAGACCACGGCGGCGGTGAGCGCCACGGCGATCCCGGCATACCCGATCGACCGCACCGCCAGCAGCGGGAAGATCAGCATGGACGACAGCGCGACGGCCACGGTCAGCGCGGAGAAGGCCACGGTCCGCCCCGCGGACCCCATGGTCGTGATCAGCGCCGCGCGCGGATCGGCGGCCGTGGCGAGCTCCTCGCGATACCGATTGACGATCAGCAGGCTGTAGTCGATCGCCAGGCCCAGCCCGAGCAGTGAGGCCACATTGGTCGCGGTGGAGGACAATTCGGTGAACTCGGCCAGCAGCCAGAGCACACCCATGGTGAGCATGGTGGTGACGGTTCCGGTGATGAGCGGTAGCGCCGCGCCCACCACGGTCCCGAAGACCACGAGCAGCGCGAAAAGGGTCAGCGGAAACGCCACGGCCTCACCGGCGGCCACGTCCCGCTGTCCCTGCCGCACGGTTTCGTGCAGCATCATGGCGTACCCGCCGACCCGGACCTCGATCCCGTCGTGCGTACCGCCGAATTCCGGTGCCAGATCGGCGATCCGGTGGTCGATCCGCATCTCATCGCCCATGATCGTCGCGACGATGAGGCCCTGACGGCCGGTCTTGTCGCGCAGCGCGGGCAGGTGCCCCGAGGTCCAGTACGACATCACCCCGGAGACATCGGACTCGGCCTGCAGACGCCGCACAAGTTCCGTTGCGGCATGCGTGGATTCGGCATCATCGATGGTCCTGCCGGCGTCCACGAGCAACACCAGGTTCGGCGCGCCCTGCCCGAAGTGGTCCCGCAGCGCATCGGCGGCCGTGCTGGATTCCGCACTCGGGTCGAAGTATCCGCCACCCTGCAGCTTGCCGAACAGCGTGGTGCTCGCCAGTCCGGCGAGCACCGCCAGCACCCCGGCGACGACCAGCACCGCACGATGCCTGCGCACTACGAATCGCACCACGGTCAGCGCGCCTCCGCCCGCATGAGCAGCTTCTCCGGATGCACCAGCGCGCCGATCACAGTCTCCCGCACCGGAATACCCGGCACCGGCCGCAGCCGCCAGCGCGCGCAGATGGTCGCCACCTGCAGGGCGATCTCGGTGAGCGCGAACACGTTTCCGGGGCACTGCCGGGCGCCCATGCCGAACGGGATGTGCGCGCCCTTGGACATGTCCGCCATCCGCTCGGGCAGCCACCGGTCCGGATCGAAACGCTGCGGATCGGGATGCACGGCGGGATCTCGGTGCACTGCCACCGGGCAGACGAAAAGCATACTGCCACCCGGGATTTCGATATCTCCGAGGGTGTACGGGGTAGAAACGTGCCGGACCGTCAGCCACGGCGAATACTTGCGCAGCGTCTCGAGCACAATGCGCTTGGTGAGCTCGAGCTCGGCCAGGTCGCCGAACTCCGCGGCCCGCGGGTCCCCCTGCGTGCGCAACACGGCGTCCACCTCGGCGTGCAGCGCGGCCTCCACCTCGGGATTCTGCCCGAGCTCGTGGAACACCCAGGCCAGCGTCGCCCCGATGGCCTCGGTGCCGCCGACCAGGAAGTTGATCAGCTCGTCGTGCACCTGGGAGTCGGTGAGCGCACCCCCGGATTCGTCGCGGGCCTTGAGCAGCGTGTCGAGCAGATCACCGTGATCGAGGTCCGGATCCGCGGCGAGTTCGGCGCGGTACGCGGCGATGATGGTGCCGGTGGCCGCCTTCATCTCCACCACCAGGCGGTCGAACCGGCGATTGCCGGGCAGCGGCAGCCGGTCGATCCAGGCGGGCCGGGTGACACGCCGGGAGAGCAGGGTCATGACCGGCGGCAGCAGGCGGTGGATGTGTTCGGCCGTCTCGGAACCGAGTTCGCCGGTGAACAGCGATCCGGCCACGGTGCGCAGCGCCAGGTCGTGCATCTGCTCGTTGACCGCGAGGAAATCACCGTTGCGCCAGGACGCGGCGCGCTCCGCCCCGAGCCGTGTCATGACCGCCGCGTAGCGCGCGATCCGGGACTTCGCGAAGGCGGGTGCGATCATGCGCCGTTCGCGCCGATGCCGCTGGCTCTGGAGCACGGTCACGCCCTCACCGAGCAGCGCCTCGGC
The DNA here is from genome assembly GCF_040680715.1 of Nocardia sp. NPDC051981. Classification (NCBI taxonomy): domain Bacteria; kingdom Bacillati; phylum Actinomycetota; class Actinomycetes; order Mycobacteriales; family Nocardiaceae; genus Nocardia; species Nocardia sp. NPDC051981. The sequence continues at coordinate 110,849 of NZ_JBFAXK010000022.1, forward strand.
GCGTTCGATCATCAGCCCCTGGTCCGACAGCGCCACGAACGCCTCGCGGACCAGCTCGGGATCGGTGACGACATAGGTGTCGTAGCCGGGAATCCGCACGCGCACAACCGGTCCCACCGACGAGAGCGTGGACAGGAATCGGTAGGGCCGGCGGCCGAACCGCGGCCAGTGGCCGAGCAGCGGGATCGCACCGGGCGCGATGGGCGCCGCGCGATGCGCGATCGGCGTAACGGTGGCGGTGGATGTCATCGCGAAGGTGCTCCAAATCTGGCGGGCCGGATCGCGCGACGACGCGCGGACTCTTGGTAATTGCGGGCGATGGCCCGACTGTCGATTGCCGGAAGGGTGCCGGTCTCGGCCAGAGTAACCAGGAATTCGATGCCGTCGCAACCGGACTTTCGTCTTTGTCTCCGGAGCCAAAATCCATTGTCATTATTGGTTCTCCGGGAGCAGTGGCATTCGATATGACACCGCCTCCGGGTGATGTCTGTCGCTCTCGGGACCGAGTCTCCTTGACACCGTATGGCGCTCGTCTCTAGCGTCCGTGGAATCCGAACCGAGCCACTGTTCGCCTCGTTCGATTCACAGGGACGGCCCACTCGCCAGTTCCATCCATCCCATTACGATCGGGAGTCACCATTGTGAGTGCCGCGCGCCTCGGTGCGCTGGGAGCCGCTCTCCCCCAGCGCGAATACACCACCGACGAAGTACTGGCCCGAATGTCGAGCGGCGGGCAATTCGAAGTCGAGCGGATCACCGGAATCCGCACCCGGCGCATGGTGGACCGGTCCGCGGGCGAGGACAGCCTCTCGCTCGGCGCCCGCGCCGCGCAGGACTGCCTGGCGCGCTCGCGGTACGAGGCCACCGACCTCGACGTGATCATCAGCGCCGGCACCACGGTGCACGATGGATTCCACATGGTGTTCGAGCCCGCCGCCGCCCACGAGATCGCCCGCCGGATCGGTGCGGACCATGCCATGGGCTACGACGTCGTCAATGCCTGCGGTGGCACCATGACCGCGATCTACCTGCTGGAGAACATGATTCGCGCCGGCCTGGTGCGCACCGGCATGGTGGTGACGGCGGAGATCATCTCCCCGGTCACCGAGGGCGCACTCGCCGAGGCGAAGGACGCGCGCGATCTGCAGTTCCCGGCGCTCACCCTGGCCGACGCCGCCGTCGCGGTGATCGTGGACCGTGCCGAGGACGAACACGACCGCATCCACTACGTGGACATGATCACCTGCGCCGAGTTCTCGCCGCTGTGTATCGCCAAGCCCAGCGACGCCTCCGAGAACATGATCATGCTGACCGACAATATGACCATGCAGGCGGCGCCGCGCCGAGAAACCTGGGCGAAACTGCACCGCGATCGGCTCGTCAAGCGCGGCACCACCTTCGCCGATGAGAAGTTCGATTTCATCGTCTTTCATCAACTCGGGGTGGCCTTCACCGAGAAGCTGGCCGAATCCGGCGCCAAGATCCACGAGGCGGAAATGCCGCCGCGGCTGGCGACCGTGCACAAATACGCGAATACGGGTGCCAGCACGCATTTCCTCGCGATATACGACTACATATCGCGCGGCGAAATACCGAAGGGTTCCAAGATCTGCGTGGTGCCGACCGCCTCCGGAATGATCTTCGGCGTCATGTCGGCCACTCTCGATTCTCTGGTGGGATGAGCATGTCTGTTGTCATCGAACAATCCGCGATCAGCGCCGCCCCGGCCACCGCGGGATCCATCGACCATGCCGTGGCCGCGGGCCGGGAATGCCTGGAGCGGGCCGGAATCGAGCCCGGCGATATCGACGTGCTGGTCAATGTCGGCGTCTACCGGGACGGCAATGTCGTCGAGCCCGCGAACTCCGCGCTCATCCAACTCGGGCTGCGCATGCACCTGGACTACGAGGCGGGATCGGGCCGCTCCACCTTCTCGTTCGACCTGCGCAATGGCGCGTGCGGGGTGCTGAACGCCGTGCACGCCGCGACCGCGCTGCTGGCCAATGGCACCGCGCAACGGGTGCTGGTCGTCGGCAGTGATGCGCACCCGGGCGGAATCACGCACCGGCCGAACGACTTCCGGTACGCGACCGTCGGCTCGGCCTGGTTGCTGAGCAAGGGGGTGGATCGCGAGACGGGTTTCGGCCCGCTACGTATTTCCCCGGTGCGCGACCGGGCGGCAGGCGCGAATCCTGGCGTCGCCGGATATCTGGACCTGAAGGCCATGGGAAACGATGGGCAGCAGACGATTACGGTCGAGGTTGCACCGGACTACGACACGGTGATCACCGCGACGGCAGCCGACACGCTGCGCGGCTATCTGGCCGATCAGCCCGAAATCGACACGGGCAATACCGTTCTGGTCACCAATAACCCGGTGCCGGGACTCGCGAGCGCCCTCGCGGAGGAATTCGGATTCGCCCGCGGCTACCAGGCGATGACCGGCGACCGCGACGCCGGAAGCTCGGGCCTGGCCATCGCCTACCACCAACTTCGGGAGCAGGGAGCGCTCACGCCGGGCGCCGAGCTGGTATTCCTGGCGGCGGGTTCGGGTCCGATGGCCGGATGCGTGAGCTACCGGGTGGAAGGGGCCGCGTGAATCCGGTACTCGACGATCCGGATCTGCTGCTGGCGCGACAGATCGAGAAGTACGCCGGTTTGCCCGCCGTCAGCTATCGGACCCGGCCGCTGGGCGGCGCGGGCGGCGTCGGCGTCAACGCCGCCTTCGACGCGCTGACCTTCGCCGACCTCGGCGAGCGGATCGACGCCTACGCGCGGTCCTTCACCGAGATCGGAATCACCAAGGGCGTCAAGACGATTGTGATGGTCCGGCCCGATCCGGATCTGTTCGCGGTGATCTTCGCGCTGTTCCGGGTGGGCGCGGTGCCGGTGGTGGTGGACCCGGGCATGGGCGTGAATCGCATGCTGCACTGCTTCCGCAGTGTCGGCGCACAGGCGTTCATCGGCGTTCCGGAGGCCCACCTGATCCGGATCGCCGCGCGTCGCACCTTCCGCTCGGTGCGCGTGCACGTCACGGCGGGCGCTCGCTCCTATTGGGGCGGTTACACACTGGCGCAGCTGGCCGAGCGCGGCCGCGCGGGCGAGCCGGTCGCGGTCGCCCACGCGCCCGGAGATCTGCTGATGATCGCGTTCACCACCGGCAGCACGGGCCCCGCCAAAGGGGTGGAGTTCACCCGCGCGGGCTTCGCCGCCTCGCTGCGGGTGGTCACCGATCTGCACGATCGCGCGGACGGTTTCGTCTCACTGGCGACGGTGCCGCTGTTCGGGCTGTTCGATCTGATGCAGGGCGCGCACGTGGTGCTCGGGCCGGTGGATCCGGTGAAGGTGTCGCAGGCCGATCCCGCGCTGCTGGTCGAGGTGGCCCGCGCCTTCCGGATCACCGATCTGACCGCCTCGCCCGCCCTGCTGGGCCCCCTCGGCGCCTATCTGGACCGGACCGGAAGCGAGTTGCCCAGCCTCACCACGGTCATTTCGATGGGTGCGCCCGCGAACCTGGAGGCGCTGGTCGCGGTGCGCGACGCGCTCGGACCGCGGGCCCGGGTCTTCACCACCTACGGTGCGACCGAGGCGCTTCCGCTGAGCACCCTGGAGTGGTCGGAGCTGGAAACGCTGCGGGAGCGGACCCGGGACGGGGCCGGCACCTGCGTGGGACGGGCACTGCCGGAGTCCGACAGTGATACCCGCGTGCGGATCATTCGCATCACCGATGACGAAATACCGTTCTGGACAGACGATTTGGAGGTCGCGCCGGGCGAGATCGGTGAGATCGTCGCCGCCGGACCGCAGGTCAGTCAGCGCTACCACGACAACCCGGCCGCCGATGCGCGCGCCAAGATCGACGAACGGCTACCCGACGGCACGCTGCGCCGCTGGCACCGCATCGGCGACCTCGCCTGGCGGGACACCGACGGCCGACTGTGGTTCTGCGGCCGCATCTCCCAGCGGGTACGCACCAGCGCCGGGGACCTGTTCACCGTGCAGTGCGAACAGATCTTCAATACCCACCCGGATGTCCACCGCACCGCGCTGGTCGGCGTCGGCCGGGTCGGTGCACAGGTGCCGGTGCTCTGCTACGAGCCGCGCGCGGGCGTCGATCGCGGCGCGGGCCCCCGCATCGAACGGGAATTGCGGCGACTGGCCGAGTCCCACGAGATCACCGCGCCGATCCGCACCTTCCTGCGGCACGACGGCTTCCCGGTCGACATTCGGCACAACGCCAAGATCGGCCGCGAGGTGCTGTCGGAGTGGGCCGGCGCCCGCCTCGGCTACGACAGTGAAGGAAAACAGCGATGAAGGTCCTCGTCACCGGCGGCACCGGATTCCTCGGCAGCCACATCGTCGACCAGGCCCTGGCCGCGGGCGACCAGGTGCGCGTACTCGCCCGCCCCACCGCTGATCTCGGCTATCTGCGCTCGCTGCCCGAGGTCGAGATCGTGCACGGCGACCTCGGCGACCCGGAGTCGCTCACCGCGGCCTGCAAGGGCGTGGACGTGGTGCACCACAGCGCCGGCCGGGTGGCCGAGACCGGCCACCGCGACCAGTTCTGGGAGGCCAATGTCGAGGGCACCCGGCGGCTCATGGATGCCGCGCGGCGCGCCGGCACGGGCCGTTTCGTCTTCGTCAGCAGCCCGAGTGTGGCCACCGAATACGATCGCGAGCGGTTCGGCATCGACGAGTCCGAACCCTATGTGCGCAACCCGAAGAGCTACTACGTCGAGACCAAGGCGATTGCCGAGCGCGAGGTGCTGGCGGCGAACGGGCCCGACTTCGCCACCTGCGCGCTGCGTCCGCGGATGATCTGGGGGCCGCGCTCGGGCGGCTGGATGACGCTGCTGCTGAACAAGATTCGCTCCGGCCGCCTGCCCGATCTGTCGGGCGGCAAACCGGTGCTGGTGTCGATCACCTACTGCGAGCATGCCGCTCGCGCGTGCGTGCAGGCGTCGCGGTCCGACGCGGTGGCCGGGAACCCCTATTTCCTGGCCGACGCCGAGGACGTCGACCTGTGGGGCTTCGCCCGCGACCTGGCGAGGGCCTTCGACCTGGCACCGCCGACCCGGACCATTCCGAAACCGGTGCTGGACGGCATCATCGCGGTCTTCGACACGGTCTGGAAGATCCCCGGGCTGCAGTCGCGCGTCGCGCCCCCGCTGTCCAGCTGGACGGTCGCGGCGCTCACGGTGTCGAGCACCTACGACACCGGCGCGGCTCGGCGCGATTTCGGCTATGCCCCCACGATTTCCCTGCGCGAGGGGCTGGATCGCTATGTGGCGTGGGCGGAATCGATCGGCGGACTGTCCGCCCTGCCGTCCTGATTTCCCTGCCGTCCTGATTCCCTCTACTGTCCTGGTCTGCTCACACCAGGACAGCGCAACGCTCCCGGTCCGGAATGAACCGGGAGCGTTGTCGTTTCGTCTCACCCCGCAGACGGCAGGGCGCGTTCCTCCGCAGGCAACAGCAGCGCGGTCAGCTCGTCGAGCGCGGCGTCCAAACCGTCGGTCAGGTACTCCATGGCCGGCAGCTTGTCGGCCGCCCCCAGCACGCCGAAGTGCAGCGCGTCGAGGTAGCCCACACAGGTGACATTGAACGGGTTGCCGTGCATGAGCAGCGAGATCGGGTACAGCGACTCCAGCCGGGCACCGTTCCAGTACAACGGATTTCGCGGTCCGGGAACATTGGAGATGCCCATCGGATGCGAGGCCGGAGTGTTGGTGCGACCCCAGGTCAGTCCCATGATCCACGGCAGGGTGACGGCCAGACCGTAGCCGATGACCGTATCGGCCGGGAGACCCGCCATCTCCTGCTTCGCGGCGCGGATGGCCGCGCGGACCGCAGCCAGGCGCTCGGCAGGGTCGGCGATATCGGTACCCAGCGCGGTGAACATCATGCCCGCGCGGGTACCCACCCGGTCGTCGTCGCCTTCCCGCAGGTCCACGGGGACTCCGGCGGTGAGCGGGCGTGCGGGGAGCTCCGCATGTTCGGTCAGGTAGTCGCGCAGGGCCGTACCGACCAGATACAGCACGATGTCGTTGATCGTGCAGTCGGCGGCCTTGGCCAGCCTCTTGAACCGGCCCAGGTCATAGCGGCGCAGGGACAGGTCCCGGCGGCCGGTGATCGGCCCGTCGAAGATGGACGCCGGCTGCTGGTAGGCCCGCTGCGCCGCGGTCCGGCCGCGGGCGCGGCGCAGGGCGTCGCGGCCCGCCGCGCCGATGCCGCGCACCAGTTCGAGCACGCCCCGCAGCGTCACGAGCAGGGTCCGCAACCGACTCGCGGACGGAACCCGCTGCGGCGCATCCGGATTCACGCGGCCGACGGTGAACAGGTTCGGTGTGTCCCGGTCGGCCGGATCCGTGGAGAAGGTGTCGGTGAACAACCGCATCAGCGACGCGCCGTCGAACAGGCTGTGATGCACCTTGAGAATGAGGGCGAAGCGGTCCGGCGACAGGCCCTCGACCAGGTGCATCTCCCACTGCGGCCGGGTCGCGTCGAGTTGTTCGCGGTGGATGCGGGCGGCCAGCTCGACGAGTTCGCGGCGGTCACCGGGCCGGTTCAGCTGCCAGGTCCGGATGTGGTCGGCCGGATCGACCTCGGCGGCCTCGCGCATGAGGGCCACCAGGCGGGTCAGCGGACCGCTGACCGGCACCAGATTCCACGGCTGCGGCACCGCGATCGGGGCGACGACCTGTGCGCGCCAGCGCCGGACGAAGCGGGCCGCATCCCCGTCCGGGACGGTGAACTCCAGCAGGAATGCGACATGCATGGGCATATCGGGTGATTCGAGGGACAGCCAGACGCCGTCGGTGGCCGACAGCCGCTTGATGGCCATGCGCGATCCTTTCGTGCTCGGGACTCAGTGGGCCGACCGGGGTGTGATATCCAGCCGCATTCCGGTCGGGATGACAGCGAAATGGAAACGGTCCCTCGGTGGTTCGCTGTTCACCGGCAGCGCGATGTCGAAGTTGCGGCACACCATGCCGGTGACGCTCTTGACCTCCAGCATTGCCAGGCCGCGGCCCGGGCAGAAGCGGGGGCCGGAGCCGAACGGGGTGGAGGCGTCGGGCCGGTGATTGCCGGGGCCCTCGTTCAGCCAGCGATCGGGATCGAAAACGTGCGGCTCGCTGAAGTTCTCCGCCTGCAGGCCAGCGTGCTGGACATTGACGATGACCCAGGTTCCCGCCGGGATGTGCACCCCGGCGATGGTCCGGTCGACGATCGCTTCCATGCCGATGAGGGGCGTGGTGGGCTGCAGTCGCATGGATTCGGCCGCGACCGCCTCCAGGTAGGGCTGCCGGTCCAGCACCGACGGGATCTCGGCGATCTCCTCCCGAATCCGCTGCTGCACTTCGGGTTTTCCGGCCAGGTGGTAGAGCAGCCAGGCCATGGCATTGCTGGTGGTGTCCTGGCCCGCGATGAGGATCGTGAGCGCTTCCGCGAACAGCTCGTCATCGGTGAAGGAGCCGCGGCCGTCCTGCGCCAGCAGCAACGCCTCGATGAAATTCGTGGGTCGCTCTGGGAGATTCGCGCGGGCGCGGGCGATGACGGCGGTGAGATCCTGCCGCAGGGCCGCCAACGCGCGTTCGAGGGCCCGATCGTCGGGCAGCTTCACATAGCGCCAGTAGGGGAACGGCATGGCGAGCCGGCGATTCAGGATGGGGAAGATCAGCTCCAAATGGCGCTGAATGACGTCGCCGGATTCTTCGATGGTGTTGATGTCGTAGTCGAAGGTCAGTTTGGCGGTGACATCGACCGTGTAGCGGGTCAATTCGGCGCGCACATCCTCCGGGGACCGGCGTTCCCAGCGCCGGCGCAGGCGTTCGGTAATGGTCTCCAGGGTGGGTTGGAAGCCGCGCAGGTGAGTCGCGTTGAAGGCGGGCATGGCCAGCTTGCGCCGCCGCCGCCATGCCTCGCCCTCCAGGGAGAACAGGCCGTTGGAGCCCATGTCGTCCATGACCGACTCGATGGCGGACTGCCGCCGGAAGCCGGCGGGGCGGTCCCGCAGGATCTCCCGATTGAGTTCGGGATCGCTCACCACCACGATCCGCCGACCGGGCATGCTGACCCGGTACAACGCCCCGTATTCGTCGCTCCAGGAGTCGAATTGGCGATGCAGCAGGGAGGGTGTCAATTGCGGGAGATTGCCGACCAGTGGCCATCCTCTGGGCCCCGGTAGATCGTCCACTGACACCATTCGAGAAGTCGAGAGGGACACTACAGGAGCCTAACCGCGAATTGGCTCGAATGCGAAAGATGAAGAACCGCTTTGCATTCGGAGACAAAGAATGCGGTGCAATTTAGTATCGCGAAACCAATTGACCTGGAATCGAATGAAAGTGACTGCACCCCTTGCCAAGCAACCGTTTGGTGTCATGGCGACCAGGGATGATGCTGTGCCGATTGGTATTTCGCACACACTCCTTGGTGCTCGAGTCTGTTCTTGGTGACAATCGGCAGATGCTCGCCCTCGTTCCCCCACTGGGTGATGACTCGCCCGTCCTGGCCCGCCTGTTGCCGCGGCTCCCGGAGATTGCCGCCGGTATCTTCGAAGCCGCACTGGGCGCGGTGCCCGGCCTCGAGAACCTGCCCGAGGACCACTTCGCCGATGTCATGCCCAGCTTGCTGGCCGGGACGGTGGCGTTCATCCGGGCCATCGAGGAGCGGCGCGTGATCACCGCCGAAGAGGTCGCGGAGTACGTCGTCCCGGTGGTGGAGCGGCACGCCGAGGACCGAATCCCCGTGCGTCAGCTCATGACCGGCCTGTTCGGCGGCGCCCGCTATCTCTGGGACGAGGTTGCCGCGACCGCGGAGCCGCACGAGTTGCCCGATATCGTGGCGATCGGTCAGCGGGTGCTCGAGGTGCTCACGCACATCACCATCACCATCTCCGAGGTGCACTCCGACGTCGAGCAGTCCATCTACACGGTCGAACGCGAGGCGCGCCGCGCCCTCTGCTCGGCCCTGCTGCGTGGCGCGCCGGTCGAGGAGCTGGCGGCCCGCGCCGACATGGCGCTGGCGGACCGCTACGACGTCCTCACCTTCCACCTGCGCCCCGACCCGCTGGTCATGGTGGCCGACACCATGGTCACCCGCCGCCGGATCCGGCAGTTCCAGCAGGCCCTCGACGCACTGCTCGGGACGACGGTCCTCAATACCTTCGACGGCTCGAACGGAATCGCGTTGCTGCCCAGCAGATCTCGTCCGCTCTCCGAAGTCGGCGAAAGTCCCCTCGCGCGCTTGGCGGCGGGCCTGGCCGACCAGTTCGGCGTCGACGTCTTCATCGCCGACTGTCCGGGCGTCGCGCGCGCCGATCTGCCCGGCGCGGCGCGGCAGAGCACCGACCTGGCCGAACTCGCCCGCCTGCTGGGCCGCTCCACCGGCGTCTATCGCCTCGACGACCTCCTGCTCGAATACCAGCTCACCCGCCCCGGCCCCGCCCGAGACCGCCTGGCCGAACGCATCGCCCCGATCCTGCGCCACCCCCACCTCTTCGAAACCCTCGACGCCCACATCCGGCACGGCTCCGCCGACCGCAAGGCCGCCGCCGCGGTGGTTCACGTCCACCCCAACACCTTCAGCTACCGGCTCCGCCGGGTCGCCGAACTGACCGGCCTGGATCCCAGCGACCCCAACGATTCCCGGCTGCTCGCCGCCGCCCTCACCATCCACCACCTCTACCCGGCTCCCGTTGTTCCGGATCCCGGTGACGGAGCTGCCATGTGACGAAATGCGCGAACCGGCTAGCGTTTGAAGCCGACACCGCCGACGATGCAGTGCCGCACGGCGTTCAGGGGGGTCAAGCGGGGGCCGTCGGGCCACCAGTCGTCGCAGAGCACCAGACCCGGGTCGATCATCTGCAGGTCACCGAACAGGGCCTGGATCTGGGCGCGGGTGCGGAAGCGGCCGGAGCCCATCGGGCTGTGGACGAACTTCTCCTCCATCTTGCGGGCCAGATCGCTGTACTCGTCGGCCTCCGGATCGCAGAAATGGGCGATCGCGACATAGGAACCCGATGGCAGCGCGTCGATGTAGGTGCGCATGAGGGCGGCCGCATCGTCGGACGGATAGTGGTGCAGCGTCCCGATCTGGAACATCGCCAGGGGGCGGGTGAAGTCGAGTTCGTCGCGGACCTCGGGATGTTTCAACACCTCGAACGGCCGGAAGATGTCGGCAGTGACGATGGAGGTGTTCGGACTGCCGACCAGCAGGGCGTGGGCGTGAGCCAGCACCATGGGGTCGTTGTCCACATAGACGACCCTCGAATCCGGCTTGACGCGCTGCACCACCTGATGGGTGTTCTCGGTGGTGGGCAGGCCCGAGCCCAGATCCAGATACTGGTCGATGCCCGCCTCCTTGGCCAGGAAGCGGCACACACGGATCAGGAAATCCCGGTTGGCCCAGGCCAATTCGGCGACGCCGGGGGCCACTGTGCGGACCTGATCCAAGACCAGGCGATCGACCTCGAAATTGTCCTTGCCGTTCAGCGCCGCATCGTAGACACGGGCGATGCTGGCGCGCGTGGCGTCCACTCCGACCGGTATCGCGCTCGGGTAATCAGCTGCCGCCCCGGACATCCCCGCTCCCCTCGATGCGTCCAATCCTCGACCTCGATCATCGTAAATCCGAGCTCACCGCCCTGACCTGGGTCTGCTCGAATTACTCAGAGCGTGGCCGCCATCTTCTGCGCGGTCGCCGCGTGCCCGTACTGATTCGGATGGAATTGCGCGCCTTCGCCATTGTCGACCGAGGTGCCGTTGACCCAGCGGTCCGGGATCGCCTCGCAGACATCGTGACCGTTGTAGATCTCGTAGGTGCTGAAGTACTCGGTGCCGGCCTGGGAACGCAGCATGGTGTTCAATCCGCCGACGACGGTGTCACGCGCCCAGTCGACATCGGCGGGCAGCACCGGCTGCCGCCCGGCGCACAGGGCCGCGTTGTCGGGCAGGATGTGCGGGTAACCGACCAGGACGACCCGCGCCTGCGGGGCTCGGGTCTTGATGTCGGACACCAGTTTCGCGACCTTGGCCGAGACCTGCGACAGCCGGGTCGGCATCGAGGCGTCGTACTTGTTCTTGCACCCCAGCAGCGCCTCGGCACTACCGCTGGCGATTCCCGTCCCGAGATTTTGGAATACGGCGCTGCCCGTCCCGGATCCCGTGCCGAGGGTTCCCGCCGTCACACAGTCCTTCACGATGCCGGTGAAGCCGATGTCGTTGCCGCCGACGCCCAGGGTGACCAGATTGGTGTCGGCGGTGACGGCCGAGAGCTGGGTGCTGGTCACCGAGTCGGTCGTCGCGCCGCCACACGTGACATCGGTGAGGCTGTAACCGCGCGCCGCCGCGAACAGGTGAGCGTAGTTGCGATCGGAGCGTGAGCAGGTCTTGTCGAGGATGGTGGAGATCCCGACTCCCGCCGCGTACGAATCCCCCAGCGCCACATACTTGGTGCCGGCGTCGGCGCTAGCGGGCGCGATACTGACGAGGGTCCCGGCGGCGACGATCGCAACAGTGGACAGGCAGTACTTCAGATTCACGATATAGGTCCTCGCGGTCGAGCTCGGGCGAATAGCCACAGACGGTACGAGATGACCTGACAGCCAATAGGTCAAGCGACCGAATCGTTATCCGCGGTCGGGCGGCGGCCCCCGGGCCGCAAACCCATGAACGGCGGTCTGCGACGAAACGAAGGGCCCTCGTTCGCCGTGTCCGGCCAATAGAGAGACAATCTGGCCGGTAGGCTCGAGCGGTCCACTCGTCCGATCGGAAGGGAGCGGCATCAATGGCAACAGGCACTGTGAAGTTCTTCAACGCCGACAAAGGATTCGGGTTCATCACGCAGGACGAGGGTGGACCGGACGTATTCGTCCACTTCAGCGCGATCCAGTCGACCGGTTACAAAACGTTGCAGGAAAACGACCGCGTCGAGTACGACGTGGTGCAGGGAGCAAAGGGCCCGCAGGCGGAAAACGTCGTCGTGCAGGGTTAGTACGTTCTCGACCGCGGACACGGCCGGCAACGGTGCGTTCGAGGTCGCCCCGACCTCATCGCGTACGCCCGAACACGAAGCAAGCCCCCGGCCCAGGTGACCAAAGGCCTACACAGTGTTTGGACGACGTGGAGGAACTCAACTCGGACGTAGCACCGGATACGACCGGGCGCGGTTCTCTGCGTGCATGTTGCGAACGTGCTGTGGCGCAGCGTGTTCGGCACGCAACAGCGCATGCATGGAATCTCGGTACCGGGATCCGGCGGAACGCTCATCATTGAGCCGCGTGGGTGCCTTTTGCCCAGGCCCACGCCGTCAAGCGCCAGTCGGTGCCGAGCTTGCCGAGTGCCGCAGTGAAGACCGCGCCGGTTTGCGTGACCGGCTCACCCTGAAGGGTGTACGAGAAGGTCACTGGAACGACGACGTACCCGTAGTCGCCCGTGACATCGACATGCCGTGGCTCACCGAGATCGATGTGGTAGCCGGAAGCCCCGACATGCTCAGCCTCGCGAAGCGCGGCCCTCCACCAATCCTCTGCCGCTGTCGGCCCCTGCCAAACGTGCGGCGGCATTCCGTCGAGAATCTGCATCGGGTCAGCGCATGCTGCCGCCATTGCCTTCTCGTCACCGTTGTTGAAAGCGTCGACATACTGGCGCACTACCGCCATCAGATCGTTGGAGTCGGGCATTCCAGGTCTCCTCTCGCGGTGCTTCGTCCATTGATCGCTCCGGGGAGTGATTCGTAGTCGCCGCGGCGATGGCCGGAGACAGTTGGGCGGGCGCCAGTATCGTTCGGGGATGCGCGACTTCGGGGTTGGATTCACATACTTTGTGCGGGGGCAGCGGTGGGTGGGTCGGCGGCCGCGGGAGTTCGGGTTCGGGATCGTGCCGGCGCTTGTGACGTTGATCTTGTATGTGGGCGCGTTGATTGCGGTGGTCACGTGGGGCGGAGATCTGACGGAGACGGTGACGCCGTTCGCCGATCACTGGCCGAGCCCTTGGGCGGGGTTGTTTCGCGGGGCGTTGGACATCGCTCTGATTGCGCTTGCGGTGCTTGCGGCGGTGCTCACGTTCACCGCTGTGACCTTGGTGATCGGGGCGCCGTTTTATGACGTGATTTCACAGCGGGTGGATCGGTCGGTCTCGCCGGATGGGATCGCGCCGGAGTCTGGGCTTTCCTGGTGGCGGGAGTTGTGGGTGTCGGTTCGGGACAGTGTTCGAATTCTGGTGCGGGCCATGGTGTGGGCTGTGCTGTTGTTCGTGCTGGGGTTCGTCCCCGTCGTCGGCCAGACCGTGATTCCGGTTGTCGCGGTGTTCGTCACCGGATTCTTCCTCACGCAGGAGCTGACCTCGGTCGCACTCCAGCGACGCACGCTTCACCTGCGCGAGCAGCTGGCTCTGCTGCGCGCCCGCAAAGGCTTGGCATGGGGCTTCGGCGTGCCCCTCGGGCTGGCCTTTCTGGTGCCGCTGGTCGCGGTATTCCTCATGCCGGGTGCCGTCGCGGGCGCCACTCTCCTGACCCGCGAACTACTGCACGAACCGAACCGCCTCGCGGAAGACCACGCTGACGCCTGAGCGAACCGGCTAGCGGCGGCCGCTCAGGCGTTCGAACCTGACTCGGGAGCCGGCTGCACAACGCTGGGCTCGGGATAGCGTTTACCGGGCGAGGGCGAAGGTCAGGGATGCTGCGGCGAAGGCGAAGTACATTGCGGGGAAAGCGATGTTGTGGAGCACCCGGGCGCGGATGTGGACGACGATTGCGGCGATGAAGTAGAGGACCAGGCCGAGAGCGGCGACGATGCCGAGGGGGCGGGCGCCGAAGAGGCCGAGTAGGAGGCCGAGGGCGCCGGCGGCCTTCGCGGTGCCGGCTACGGGGATCCAGGACGAGGGGAAGTTCACCTCGGCCGAGTTGGCCAGGACGAACTTGGCCCGGGCGAAGTCGGCGATGGCCATTCCGCCGTTGATTGCGATCGTGACGAGGGTGATTACCAGGTAGGCGATGGACACCCAACGATGCTGGCCGACCGCGACTCTCCACGTCCAATACCTGCATCTATAACCTGATGGCATGGATGTGGACACGCGATTGCTGAGGTATTTCGCGGCGGTGGCCCGGGAAGGGAATCTGACCCGCGCGGCGGAGGGATTGTTCGTGTCACAGCCGGCGCTGACCAAACAGATCAAGCAGTTGGAGAACCAGCTCGGGGTGCGGCTGTTCACGCGGTCGAAATCCGGTATGGCACTGACGGAACCGGGGCGGGCGCTCGCGCAGTGGGTGCCGGAGGTACTGACCAGCTGGGATCGGGCGCTGACCGAGACGATGAGCGCCGCGAGCGCGGCGGCGCGCGTGCTGCGGGTCGGGTTCATCGCCGGCGGGGCCAATGAGGCCACGCAGCTCATCATCGCGGATTTCGTCCGCCGCCGGCCGGAGTGGCGTATCGAGATGCGCCAGGCGGCCTGGTCGAACCCGACTGCCGGGCTGGCCGCCGGGGAGGTCGATGTCGCGTTGCTGCGATTGCCATTTCCCGGTCAGGAGCAGTTCCGGGTGGAGTTGCTGCTGACCGAACCGCGTTGGGTCGCGCTATCCGCCTCGCACCCGCTCGCCACCCGCGAAGTGATCCCGTTCAGTGACCTGTGGGATGAGCCGTTCGTGGCGGCCCCGCCGGAAACCGGTGCGTGGCACGACTATTGGCTGGCGGCCGACGAGCGCGACGGGCATCCGGTGCGGGTCGGCGCGGTCACCGAACACCCCGACGATTGGCTGATCTGCATCGCCAACGGTGACGGGATCGCCCTCGCGCCCGAATCCGCGGCACGCTTCTACACGCGTCCCGGCATCGTCTACCGCCCGGTCAGCGGCGTGAGCCCAAGCCGGGCCGGCGTGGCCTGGCGGCCCGGGGCGGACACCGATCCGGTCGTGCAGGACTTCGTCCGCAGCTGCCTCGATCACCGGCAGACGCCGCCCGCGAGCACCCACTCCAAGGCCTGCGGCGATACCGATTCCAGCGCTCGAGACACCACCGACCGCCGTGACCGGAGTCGGTCGGCTCATTTCGAGCGCTGACGTGCGCCAACGCACATCGACCCGGACTGTCGGTTGGCGGAGGCGGGGAATGCCTGAGCTTCGGCGAAGGCGGCCATATCGACCTGACGGCGGGCATTGGACAGTGCGGTGATGGTGCAGACGCCGAGCTCGCCACTGCGGTCGTACAGCGTCGCCGTGGAGACGGCAATGCCGTTCGAGGAGATGTGGTCTCGGGCCTGGAGACCCAGTTCCACCCCCTGGGGAAGCCGGGACAGCGTCATGGTGACATCGGTGTTGATGTAGCCGACGCCCTCGGTGCCCCAGTTGCAGACGAGGTTGGTGGAGTCACTCACGAAGGCCGCGCGCTCGAACGGGGTGATGGGCACGCCCTCGATGAGGGACGGGACGTTGTTCCAGGCCGCCTTCCGGTGCGGATTGACGCCGGAGGCGAAATCGTGGGTCCAGTCGAAGGATCCGGACTTGAACAGCGGCGGGCTGCCCTCGGGGCCGTCGAGCCGGGTCGCGGGGGCGGGGAGGTCCCGGGCGGGCTGCCAGATCCGGCCCGGCGGCTCGGCGGTGGCGACCAGGAATTGCACGGTGGCGCGGGCACGCACGCGATCGTGCTGGACGATGGCGGCGTCGGCCACCCGGATTCGATTGCCGTCGCGGACGATCGAGCTGCGCAGTTCGATGGGCTCGTTCAGGACCGGACTGAACAGGTCGACGGTGAAGCGAGCGGGCACGAAATCGGGTCCGGGGCGGTGCGTTTCGAGTTCGTGGGCCAGCAGGCCGCAGACGGCGGTGCCCGCGAGTTGCCCCGAGGACCAGGCGCTGACCGCCATCCGGGTCGCCGTGAAGCGACCGTTCTCATGGGTGAAGAACGCGGCCATGGTGCCTCCCCTACCGGTTGATGAGCTCCCGAATTAGAACACGTTGCAGAAACGGGAGGGAAGACCCACGTCCCGATCAGCGGGTGATCAGTTCACCCACGGCGGGTTGACGACGGTGCCGTCGAGCAGCTCGCCGGTGAAACCGACGGGCGCGTTGACGAGCACCTCGGCGGTCCGGTCATCCGGATTGTCCAGGCGGATGGTGGATCCGGCCGGCGCCACCGCCGCGTCACCGGGCGCCAGCCGCGCGGCCTCGCCGTCGATGGTCAGGGTGATCGATCCGGCGAGCAGGACGAACGCCTCCTCGCGGTGCACGCGGTGCGGGACACCCCGGGTGCCGGGCGCGACCTCCAGCCGCCACAGGCACAGTTCGCTACTGCCGGAGCTGGGGCGGACCAGCGGGGTGAAGCGGGAGCCGTGCATTTCGTGGGACTGGGCGTCGACGGCGTGGATTACGGGCATTGCCATCTCCTTTGGTCAAGCTACTTGACTATATAGTCAAGCTTGTTGACTTCTCTGTCAAGTGCCAAGATTCCAGACATGCCCGGATACGCACAGGACCTGCCGCTGCTACTGCTCGCGGCCGCCGCGGAGGTCACCGACGCCATCAACGACGGGTGCGTCGCGGCCGGATTCACCGACATCCGGCCCACCCACGGCTTCGCCTTCGTGCGCATGGCGCCGAACGGCGCGACGGTCGGCGAGATCGCCGACCATCTGGGGGTCACCAAGCAGGCGGCCAGCCAACTGGTCGAGGAACTCGTCAAAAAGGGCTACGCGCAACGCAATCCGCATCCGCACGACGCGCGCGCCAAGCTCGTCACGCTCACCGAGCGCGGGTGGGCGTGCACCCGCGCCGCCGACGCCGCGGCAGCCCGCTTCACCGAGCGGTGGGCCGCCACGCTGGGACCGGCGGCCACGGTCGAACTGCGTAATGCCCTCACGCGAGTGGTCACGCCCGGCCGGGTGCGCCCGTCGGCCTGGTGACGAATTCCACTACCGCTCAGCCGAGTTCGAGGGAGGTCGCCCCGTAGACCCGCTCCCGGTGATACGCCCGGACGGGCCCGGTGTACATGCGCGCGGTGTCGAAGCTCGGGGTCAACCCGGCCGCCTCCATCAACCGCACCGCGGGCTCGTTGTCGAGTGGAACATCCACTGCCAGCGGCATACCCGCCGCGTGGGCGGCGAGCGCGGCCAGCAACTGATGCGCGTCGCCGGGGGTATCGGCGAACAGTGGGCCCACCCGCAGCGAATCCCGGGCCGGACGCAGGGTGGCGTAGCCGGTGATCGTGCCGTCGACAATGCGGGCGAAGGTCCGATGCCCCGGCTCGGCGAGCCAGGCGCTGAGGAAAACCGGCCGATCCGCGGGATAGCACGCGGAATCGTACGGTTGCAGCGCCGCGAAATCCGCCGGCGCGAGCGCGGTGACCGTGTCATCCGGCAGCGGCAGACGCGGCACGCCCACGAATCGCGCACTGCTGTAGGCGAGTTCGAACCCGCTGCGCCGATAGTTGTCCTGCTGCGCGGGAACTCCGTCGAGCCCGACGACCCGCTCCCCCGCGTGCTTCAGCCCGGCTTCCCAGGTGGCCAGGCCGAACCCGCGCCCGCGCAGGTCCGGGCGCACCAGATAGAAACCCAGGAAAGCGTAGTCGTCGCCGTAGTTGACGACCGAGACCGCGGTGGCGGGCTCCCCGTTCACCCGCCCGAGCAGGAACCCGTCGGGATCCTGCGCGAAGAACGCGGTGATATCACGCAGCCCCGGGTTCCACCCCTCGGCGGCGGCCCACTCCACCACGGTGGCCCATTCCGCCGGGGTGGCGCGGGCAATGACCAGACCATCGATACGCACGGCATCCGGCATGCGACCACGGTAACCGCAAAAGCTCTGCGACTCGCGGAGATTCGAGGACACGGCGGGCATGCCCGCTGTCCCGGCGGAGCGCCCGGCGAACGGCCCCGGCGCTCCGGTAGGGTCGAGGAGACATAGCCCGCGACCTGCGGGGTTGCGCGGAGTTCGAGGAAGATATGGCCGACTACGCACACTCCGATCACGCCAGCCGCAGCCGGGAGGAGAAGGCCCGGCGGCTGGCGGCCTATCTCTGGGCGCGCGGCATCAGTGGACCCGAACTGCTGGAACTGCCCGCCGCACAACGGCGCAAGCTCGCGCGCGCCGCCGACACCAATCCGCCCAGCACCGATGAGACCTGGCAGGTGGTGGCCGGGCTGCTCGGCGAGAAGGACGCCTGGGCCGAGCGCAATCCCGGGCATCCGCAGGCTCGCCGGGAGCGGCTGGACGAGAAGATCCTCTGGGTGAAACCGCCGGTCAAACCCTGGGAGTAGGAACGCCCGGAAACCCTTGACAGCAAGAAATGAACCGGGGTTCACTGCTTGAGTGTCCCCCGACTACGAGAACCACTCCGGCACCCGCCCGGCTGCCTGGCGCGACGATCTGACCGGCGGTGACGACTCGCTGTTCGCGGGCCGCCCCGAACCGGTGAGCGAATACACCGGCCGCACGCTGACCTACGAGGTGACCGGCCGCATCGCCCGCATCACCTTCAACCGGCCCGAACGCGGCAATGCCATCACCGCCGACACCCCGATCGAGCTGGCCGCCGCCGTCGAGCGGGCCGATCTGGATCCGCGCGTGCACGTCATCGTGGTGAGCGGGCGCGGCAAGGGCTTCTGCGGCGGCTACGACCTGTCGATCTTCGCCGAGAACAATCACGAAGCCGGCACCGTTGCCCGGGCCGAGGGCACCCAGCCGACCGAGGGCACGGTGCTCGACCCGGTCGTACAGGCGCGCAATCACAATCCCTGGGGCACTTGGGATCCCATGGTCGACTACGCCATGATGTCGCGTTTCAACCGCGGCTTCGCCAGCCTGCTGCACGCCAACAAGCCGACCGTCGCCAAGGTACACGGCTTCGCCATCGCCGGCGGCACCGATATCGCGCTGTTCGCCGACCAGATCATCTGCGCCGAGGACGCCCGCTTCGGCTACCCGCCCACCCGGACCTGGGGTATTCCGGCCGCGGGCATGTGGGCGCACCGGGTCGGCGACCAACGCGCCAAGCGACTGCTGTTCACCGGCGACAGCCTGAGCGGCAAGCAGGCGCTGGAGTGGGGCCTGGCCATCGAGGCCCCGCCGGCGGCCGAGCTGGACGAACGCACCGAGGAACTGCTGGAACGCATTTCGCGGGTGCCGATCAATCAGCTGGTGATGGCGAAGCTGGCGCTCAACAGCGCGCTGCTCAACCAGGGCGTGGCCAACTCCGGCATGGTCAGCACCGTGTTCGACGGCATCTCGCGGCACACCCGTGAGGGTTATGCCTTCCAATTGCGTTCGGCCACCGCCGGTTTCCGCGAGGCCGTCCGTGAGCGCGACGAACCGTTCGGCGATTGGAAGCGCGCCCAGTTCGAGCGGCCCGAGGACTAGGCGATGCCCTCCACGTCGGTGCGCTCGACCTCGGCGACGACCCGTTCGGCCAGCGAGCGCAGCGCGGCCGCCTCCCCGGCGGTCATCTCGTCGATGAACAGCCGCCGCACCAGCTCCACGTGATTGGGGGCGGCGGCCTCGAGCGCCCGGCGTCCGGCATCGGTCAACCGCACCTCCCGGCCGCGGGCGTCGTCGACGGCCTGGCAGCGATCGACCAGGCCGCGGGTCGCCATTCGCGACAGGTGCTTGGACAGGCGGCTCTTGTCCCAGCAGATCTCCGCGCCGAGTTCCTTGGCGCGCAGCTGGCCGCTGGCCGCGGACAGCGCGACCAGCACCTCGTAGTCGGAGGTCGACAGTCCATCCTGGGCCAGCCCGGCGGCGAGGGCGGCATCCAGGCGTTGCCGCATGCGAATGTAGGACTGCCAGGTCGTCTGTTCCGCATCGGTCAGCCAGCGCGTCATGGCATCCATAGTATCGGCGAATAGTTGACACGGACACCAAGCAGATACTCAGGAACTTCACGGCGAATCCGCGCGGCCATCGAGCATGGTCCTGCCGTACAGTACTGACCGTCCAATTTGCGTAGTTCTGGCGGAAATCGTCAATGCGCGAGCGCATTTCCGACCGGGGCGAATGAGACACCCACCGGCAGAAGAGCTTCCGGCATTCGGGGCAAATCCCCTAATTCACCTGGATGAATAGCCCATCCGGTTGACAATGCAACGTTGCGCCAGAAAACTCGACGCCGAGCCCGGACCGGTCACCGCGCCCGCAAGCGCTTGCGGCGGCGGTGGCACATCCGCGCCGAACCGGGCCAGTTGCCATCCCTATTGCGCCGACATTGAGGAATACATGAACGTTCGCCGGCTTCTCGTCACCGCCAGCGTCGCAGGACTGACGACCATCGCAGCCCAGACCGTCGCCCTCGCCGACGTCCCCACCGGTTCCTCCGGCACCGGTTCCTCCGCCATCGACACCGGCTCCGCCGCCACCGGCTCGGCGGGCCTGTCCCAGACCGGTTCGGCCGGCGGACCCGTCTACGAGAACTGCGACCAGGCCCGCGCGGCCGGCGTGGCGCCGCTGTTCCGCGGCCAGCCCGGCTACAGCCCGCACCTGGACCCGGACGGCACCGGAATGGCTTGCCCCACCGTCTGACAACTCCCGGGCTCTCAGGGACACACCCCTGAAACCCCAAAAGCCAATGCGGCCCGGTCCTTTCGGACCGGGCCGCATGGCGTTGGAAACCCAGCGATACGAATATGGCCCGGTCCTGTTGGACCGGGCCATATTCGGGTTCGGGATTCAGGGGTGACCCCTGAGTTTCCGAGAGTCGGCGCTGCTCAGCGGCGGAAGATCTTGACCACGACGAGGGTCGCGACCAGGGCGCCGGCGCCGATGAGGCTGTACTTGATCTTGGGCTCGTTCAGCTTCGCCAGGACCGACCGCTTGGCATTGTCGGCCAGCCGCTGGGGATCGGCGCGGACCGCGAGTTCATCGAGGGTGCTCGCGAGCCGGTTGCGTGCTGCCTCGATCTCCCGCTCGATCGCCTCGGTATCTCTCGCCACGTCACACTCCTGTCTGGAAACCGCGCTGGAAGGCGGCATTGTCGTCTCGGGGCCGCTCGCGCGACGCAGGCGCATGCGAGCCGACCTGTTCAGGAGTGTATCGCCAACACCGGCTCGAGCCCGTCGACTAGCGTGGCGGCATGACCGAGAATCACCGACTCAGTCCCGGCGACACCGCGCCCGCCTTCACCCTGCCCGACGCCGACGGCAAGGACGTCTCGCTGTCGGACTACCGCGGGCGCAAGGTGATCGTCTACTTCTATCCGGCCGCCAGCACGCCCGGCTGCACCAAGCAGGCCTGCGATTTCCGCGACAACCTGGCCGATCTCGAAGGCGCCGGCCTCGAGGTCGTCGGCATCTCCCCCGACAAGCCGGCCAAGCTCGCCAAGTTCCGCGACAACGAGCAGCTCACCTTCCCGCTGCTGTCCGACCCGGACAAGGAGGTGCTGTCCGCCTACGGCGCGTTCGGCGAGAAGATGATGTACGGCAAGAAGGTCACCGGCGTTATTCGGTCCACCTTCCTGGTCGACGAGAACGGAAAGATCGAGGTCGCGCAGTACAACGTGAAGGCCACCGGCCACGTCGCCAAGTTGCGCCGCGACCTGTCGGTCTGACCGCGAAAACGCGCAATCCCGGCCCTGATTCGGGCCGGGATTCCGAGCAAGAGTCTCGGGAAAGGGAAGCCGCTACACCTTCGGCAGCGCCTGTGCGGCCCACTGGAGCATCATCCGCCAGTGGTTGTCCCACCAGGAAGAGAACTCGGTCGTGTCCAATGGCGGGGGCGCGAGTTCGCCCGGGAACAGCCCGGACTCGGTGGGTGCGCCGACCGCGTGGGTCGGGGCCGGGATGATCGACTCCGGATTCGAGGCGACCTCCGGCTCCGGACGGGCCTTGATCAGCGGCCTGGGTTTCCCGCCGGTTCGCGGATTGTCCCCGCGCGGACCCCAGTTCAGCGTGGCCGGATCGATGGTCACCATATCGCTGGGCTGTAGTTCGGGCGTGGGTTGACCATAGGCGGGCTGACCGTAGTTCGGCGTCACCCCATCCGTCGGATCGACCGGGCCGACCGGCAGCCCGTCGACGAAGGGACCGCCTGGTCCGATCTCGGTTGGGGCGGGCGCCGGTGCCTGGCCGGCAGGATGCTCGGCACCGTTGCGCGGGTCGGCGGAGACCCGGGAGTCGATGAGCATCGGGGCCGGAACCTTCTTGGAATCACTGCCCGAGGTATAGATCCCGGCCGCCACCAGACCGCCTGCCAGCACGCTGGCCGCCGCGAACAGGGCCGCGGTACCGCGGGCGCGGCGGATGCGGTCGGCGGCCTCGCCCGCGAACTCGGCCTCGGGCAGGGCGGCCAGGGCCGCGCCGATGGCCGGTGCGGCCGCCGCCACCGAGCACGGGATGACCGGCGCGCCGAAGCCCGACTCCAGAGCGGCCACCACCGCGGGTTCGGTTGCGGCCGAACCGATCAGCACCACCGCGTCCGGCTTCACACCCGCCGCGTCGAACTGGTCCCAGGCGGCGGTGACGGCTGTGCGCATGGTCTCCTCGGTGGCCGCGCCACCGGTGAGCGTCACCGCGGCGAGCACCCGGCTGCGCTCGGGCGAGATGAGCGAGAAGGCCTGGAAACCGGGCACCACCTCGCAGATGGCGAGATCCTCGAATTCATCCACCCAGGTCATGGCGCGTGCCATCGCGAGATGCGCGGCCTTGGCCGACACCAGGGAGGCGTCGCGCCAGGAGCCGGCGGCCAGCTTGGTGACGATCGCGCGGCGCTCGGCGGCATCCCGGTAGGCGACCGCCGCGCCGAGAATCTCACGGCCCGTACCGATCCGGTCGGCGATGTCCTCCAGCGCCGACTCCACCGCGACCGCCAGGTCGGCCTTCGTATCTCCGGTGATCGGTTCGACACGCTCGAGCACCACGCGCTCGGACACCTTGTCGCCGTCTTCGGTAAGGGCCACCGCGCGCACCGTGCCGCGCTCGGTCGCGACGCCGATGGTCACCGCGGAACGAACAGGGGTAGAAGCAACCACAATCAGCCTTCCAACGTCGACGTACTGGCGGGCGGACAGTCGATATGCGCCGGCAGAGATCCGCAGCTGGGAGGCAGCTGCGATGGGTGTTCGGAGCCGAACGCGGCGTGGATGGGTGGGATGCGATGACACACGAAGTACCGCAGCGTGTCATGCGCGTGTCGCTACCCGTAGGCTGTTCATCGTGGAAGCACGCACGGGAACCGGGTCGACGCGACGACCGGACCCTGCGTTGGAGCTGCAGGACGATCCACAGGAGCTGATGCCCCGTCGCCGCCCGACGCAGGAACGATCAAAACGCAAGTTCGACGCCCTGCTGCAGGCATCCCGGGAATTACTCGTCGAGGTCGGCTTCGAATCGTTCACCTGCGAAGAGGTCGCGGCCCGCGCCGAAGTGCCGATCGGCACCCTCTACCAGTTCTTCGCCAACAAGTACGTCATCGTCTGCGAGCTGAATCGCCAAGACCTGGTGGCGGTTTCGCAGGAACTGGCCGATTTCCACGGCGAGATTCCGTCCATGGACTGGCTGCGGCACATGACGCAACTGGTCGATCACCTGGCCGATCTGTGGATGACCGACCCGTCGCGGCGCGAGGTGTGGCTGGCCATGCAGTCCACCCCGTCCACGCGCGCGACCGGCGCGATCCACGAAAAGGAGTTCGCCGAAGCGGTTTCGCAGATGCTGCGCCCGCTCATGCCGCGCACCCCGCGCGGCCGCCGCTCCATGATGGCGCAGGTGCTGGTGCACGTCGTGTACTCGATGCTGAACTTCTCGGTGCAGGACGGGCTCAGCCATGAGGACGCCGTCGCCGAGCTCAAGCGCCTCATGGTGGCGTATCTGCTGATCGCGGAAAAGGAATCGCGCTCCGGCGGGCAGCGCACCACCTTCGATCCGGAGTAACCGCGACCCTCCCCCCGCGGATCAGTCGCGCATCAGATCGGCCAGTTCGCCCGGATCCTCCAGCACCACCATGGCGGCGGCGGTGTCGCCATCGTGGGTGAGCGACAGGTGAACTCGCACCCGGGGCAGGAATTCCGCTGCCAGCCCGTGCAATTTGATGCTGGGCCGTCCCCAGGCGTCGTTCACGACCTCGATCAACGGGTACGGGTTGTCCCCGATTTGCGGGCTGCGGGCGAAGCGAGAGGTCGCCCACGCCTTGATGACCGCCTCCTTGGCGGCCCACCGGATGGCGTAACTCCGGGCCGGGTCGGTGCCCTTGCTTTGGCAGTAGCGCCGTTCCCCAGCGGTGAAACTCTCCCGGAGCATGGTGGTTCCGGTGCGTTCCAGTTGTTCGGCGAACTCGGAGATGGTGACCAAGTCCAGGCCGATACCCAGGATCGTCACAGTGCGGGACTCCTAGATTCCTTGTGCGTGCAGTCGAATTGGCTGCGAACATACCAGCGGACCTACGGCACCGTAGGCTCCCTCGAACACATGTCCCAGTCGTCGCAGTGCCATTTGGTCCGCTCGCGGACATGGAAACAGCGGGCTCGCGCCGGGCGCTCCAGGAGCGCCGGCGCGAGCCCGCCGTGTCAGACCTGCCGGGGGCTACTTACCGACAGGCCGGTCTCTGTGGCCTACTGGCAGGCCGGTCCCTTCGGCACCGCCACGTAGACGGCGTCGGCGCCGAGCCGGGCCTGCTGCGACAGCAGCATGTCGGCTTCCAGCTGCCGGGACTGCTTGGCCGGGGTGCCGTCGCCGCCGAGGCGGCGGTCGGCGGGCCGCTCGTACAGCGGGGCGCCGCCGCACATGGCCTCGGCGAAGCGCTGACGGCCGGCCAGCTGCCGCTCCTCGGCCTTGCGCTGGTACGCCTCCCGCTGCTCGGCGTCGGCGATGGCCTCGACGAACGCCTGCGGATGCACGATGGCCAGCAGGCCGGACACGTGCCCGAAGCCGAGCGAGGTGACCAGACCGGCCTTGAGAGGGAAGCGATCTCCCACCGCGAGCGGCTCGCGCAACCACACCAGGTGCGGGTACTGGGCCATCTTCTCGTCCACGCAGTCGAGGCTGCGGTTGGGCGGGATGACGCCCTGTTCGAGCACCTGGCACAGGCCGATCATCTGGAACGCCGCCGCGCCGCCCTTCGCGTGACCGGTGAGGGTCTTCTGCGAAATCACGAACAGCGGAGCGCCTTCCGAGCGGCCGATGGCGGTGGCCAGACGCTCGTGCAGCTCGGACTCGTTGGGATCGTTTGCCGCGGTGGAGGTGTCGTGCTTGGAGATCACCGCGATCTCGTCCGGGGTGACGCCGAGCTTGGCGAGTTCCTTGGCCAGCTTGGACTCCGGGCCACCACGACCCGCGCCCAGGGCACCCAGGCCCGGAGCCGGAATCGAGGTGTGCACGCCGTCGGCGAAGGACTGCGCGTAGGCGACGACACCCAGCACCGGCAGGCCCATCTCCAGCGCCACCGAGCCGCGGGCCAGCAATACCGTTCCGCCACCCTGCGATTCGACGAAGCCGCCGCGGCGGCGGTCGTTGGCGCGGGAGAAGTAACGGTCGCTGATGCCCTTGGCGGACATGACGGCCGAGTCGGCGGTGGCGGACATGTCGCCGAAGCCCACGATGCCCTCGATGCCGAGGTCGTCGTAGCCGCCGGCGACCACCAGGTCGGCCTTGCCGAGCCGGATCTTGTCCACGCCCTCCTCGACGGAGACCGCCGCGGTCGCGCAGGCCGCGACCGGGTGGATCATGCCGCCGTAGGAGCCGACGTAGCTCTGAACCACATGCGCCAGAGCGACGTTGGGCAGCGCCTCCTGCAGGATGTCGTTGGCCCGCGGCTCACCGAGCAGGTTGTCGATGTAGAGCGAGCGCATCGACGACATGCCGCCCATACCGGTGCCCTGGGTGTTGGCGACCATGGCCGGGTGCACCCAGCTCATGAGCTCCGCCGGGCTGAAGCCCGAGCCCAGGAAGGCGTCCACGGTGCAGACGATGTTCCACAGCGCCACCCGGTCGACGGAGCCGGCCATATCGGCGGAGATGCCCCACCTGGTGGGATCCCAGCCGGTCGGGATCTGACCGCCGACGGTGCGCGACAGCTTGGCCTTGCGCGGCACGCGAATCTCGGTGCCCGCCTTGCGGGTCACCTGCCAGTCGTCCGTGCCCGCGACCGGGGTGACGACCGTCTGCTCCGGGTTGGCGGCGAAGAAGGCCCGCGCCTCGGCCTCGCTGTTGACCACGAAGGTCAGGTCCTTGTCCAGGAACACCGAGGTGAGCAGCGGGGCGGCATTGTCGATCATGGCGCCGTCGTCGCCGTAGCGGCGCACGCCGCAGCGCTCCACCACGGTGTCGTGGTAGCGGTCGGCCAGCTCGGATTCCTCGACGTACTCACCGGATTCGGTGTCGTACCAGCCGGGCTTGGGGTCGTTCTCCCAGGTGACCAGGCCGGTGGTCCAGGCCAGCTCCAGCACGCCCGCGGCGGAGAGCTGGTCGGAGACCTCGATCTCGAAGCGCGTGCGCGCCGAACCGTAGGGGCCGAGCTCGCCGGCGCCGACGATGACGACCATGTCGTCGAGATCGGCTGTGACCGAACCCCATTCGGGGGTGGGCAGCTTGGAGCTCAGGGTCGGCGGGGCGGGCAGGGCCGAAATGGTCACGCCGTCACTGCCTTCCGACTCGTCGGCGGCGGCCTCGGCCTGCTCGCGGGCTTCACGGGCCAGCTCCGGCAGATCCAGCTTGGCGCCGGCGAGACCGCCGGTCAGGTCGATCTGCTGCGGTCCGGCCGCGGTCACCACGCGGGCCCGCGAGCTGCACCACTTGAGCAGTTCGTCGGCCATCTGCAGCGTGGACCAGGTGTGCACGCCCGCCTTCTCGACGGCCGTGACCAGCGGGTCGTTGCCGCCCATGAGGCCGGTGCCGCGCACCCAGCCGATCAGCGCGTGCACCAGGGTGACCCGCTCCGACCAGGACTTCTCGGCGCGCCACTTGGCGACGATGGCGTCCAGGGCGGCCTTGGACTCACCGTAGGCGCCGTCCCCGCCGAACATGCCGCGGTTGGGCGAACCCGGCAGCACCACATGCAGTTTCGCGTCCACGTCGTGGTCGGCGCCCAGCTTGGACAGGCCGCCGATGAGACGCTCCACCGACCACAGCAGCACCCGCATCTCCATTTCGGCGCGAGCGCCGGCGTCGGAGAGGTCACCGGCCACGCGGGGCGCGGCGAAGGGCAGCAGCAGGGTGGGGGTCATCGCCTCCTTGACGAGAACCTTGGCGCCACCGGCATTGTCGACCTGCTCGTTGCCGACCCAGTCGATGAGCGCGTCGATATCGGTGTAGGAGGCCATGTTCGCCGGGACCACCCACAGGGCGGCACCCTTGCGGGCGTTCTCGCGGTAGAGCTGCTTGTAGAAGCCCAGGCGCTCGTCGTCCAGCTTGGAGGTGGTGACCACGACCGTGGCGCCACCCGCGAGCAGCCGGCCGGTGGCCGCCGCCGCGATGGAACCCTTACTGGCACCGGTGATCACGGCGACGTCGGAGGACCAGACGCCGGGATCCGCGCTGCTGAGGGCGGCTTCGGCGATCGCGCCGTAGACACCGGCCAGCACCGAGCGGGCCTCCTTCATGGCCCGGTTGCGCCACCAGGTGGCCTGCGCGGCAACGGCTTCACCGGCGCCGAGGTAGCCGTCCACCACCGGTTCGACCGGCAGCGAGCCGTCGTTGCCGAACCACAGGCGGGCGAGATCCTCACGGGCGCTGGCCCACCGGTCGTCGATGAGCACGGCCTTGCGGGCGTCGAAGGCGGGCGCGACCAGTCGCGGCCAGTCCGAACCCAGTTCGGCCGAGACCAGATCCACCAGGTTGTCCTCGGTGGCCTCCGGCGCCGACGCCTGCTCGGCGTGGCCCAGGGACTCCAGGATCACCCGGGCGGCCTGCGCCAGCACGCCGTCGCGGCCGGTGATCTGCTCGGTGAACTCGCCCAGCGCGGCCGCGTCGACGGTCGCGCCGCCACCGCCACCGGCGGACGGCATGGAGACCGCGACTCCGCGGCGCAGGGCCACGGCCTGCACGGCGGCGTCGATGGCGGAGTCCACGGACGCGCCATCGGAGAGGCTGCCGGAGACCAGGCCGCCCAGGTCGCCACCGCGGACCGACTGGCCCTCACGGGTGCCGAGCGAAACCTCGGCGGTGACGTGGCTGGCCCAGCCGTCGCCCAGACCCCAGACCTTCTTGACGCGGTCGCCGATGGCGGCGGGCCGCTTGCCAGAGGGGCCGAAGACCTTGCGCAGGTGGTCGCCGATGGCGTCGGAGAGCACCGAGCCGAACGGCTTGTAGGTGCGGGCCAGGCGGTCGACCGTGCCGGACAGCGCGCCCATGTCGGCGTCGGCGGCACCGTCGATGGCGCCGAGCGAGAGCTCCGCGCCGAGGTCGACGAGCAGCTGGTTGCGGCGCGAGGACACGCCGTCGCACAGGCCCTCGATGGTGTCCACCGGGCCGATCTGGTCCATGCGCAGCTTGGTCCACAGCGCGATCAGCACGCGGGTGGCGTCGGCGGCGGAGAACGCGATGTCGTCCGGGGTGGGGCCACCGGTCGGCACGGCCACCGGTGCCGGGGCGGCGGCAGCCGCGGGAGCCGGTGCGGCAGAGGCGGTTTCGGCCAGGTTCTCCTCGGGCTCCTCCACCGGCGCGGGATCGGTGTCGGTCGAGTAGACGACGCCGCGCTCGCGTTCGATGTTCAGCACCTCGACCACGGCGTTGCCGAACTGCGGCAGCTTCAGCGTGTTGGACGCCAGGTTCGCGACGGTCGGCGTTGCGGCCAAACCGATTTCGACGAACCGCTCGATGCCGACGCCACCGTGCTCGACATCGGTGAACAGCAGGTCCTGGGTCTCGATCCAGCGGACCGGGCTGGCGAATTGCCAGGCCAGCAGCTCGACCAGAACCACGCGGCACAGCTCGACCTGCTTGGCGGACCACTCGTCCCAGTTCGCCAGCACCTCCGCGAGCGGCTCGGACGGAACCAGATCGGCGATCTCCTGGACGTATTCGCGCTCCAGGTTGAACACGCGCGGCACCAGGTTCGGGATGTAGCGGCCGATGAGCAGGCTCGGGTCCAGGTCCTGCGGCAGCAGCTCCAGCAGCTTGCCGCGGAATTCCGGCACACCGGCGCGCAACACGGTGGAGTGGAACGGCACGTCGATACCCGGGATGAGCACGAACGCCCGCTTGCCGCCGGTCTCGGCGCGCAGCCGCTCGATCTCGGTCTCGAGCGCTTCCATGCCCTTCACGGTGCCCGCGATGGCGTACTGCGCGCCGCGCAGGTTCAGGTTGACGACCTCGAGGAACTCCCCGGCCTGCTCGCCGAGGCCCTTCACCCAGCCGATGACCTGGTCGTCGGCAATGCCGATCTGCGAGGGCCGGATGGCCGCCATGCGGTAGTTGCTGCGGCCCTGGGCATCCCGGGGCACCAGCTCGTGCATGGCCGAGCCGCGCTGGAACACCACCTCGAGAACCGCGTTCAGCGGCAGCACGCCCGCGGCGGCGGAGAGGGCGTTGTACTCACCGACCGAGTGCCCGGCGAGCATGGAGCCCTCGATGAAGGCACCGGCCTCGCGCAGCTCCGCGACCTGCGCGACACCGAGCGTGGCCATGGCCACCTGGGTGAACTGGGTCAGGTGCAGCACGCCCTGCGGGTGGCGGTACTCGACGCCGCGCGCCTTGAGGTAGGTCGGGTTGTCGCGCACCACGGCCAGAATCGAGAAGCCCAGGGCCTCACGGGTGTGCTTGTCGGCGCGATCCCAGATGTCCTTGGCGGCCTTGGACCGCGTCCGGGCTTCCAGACCCATACCCTTGGCCTGAATGCCCTGTCCCGGGAAGGCGTAGACCGTCTTCGGCGGCGCGATGCGGCCGGTGGCGGTCATCACCAGGTTGCCGTCGATGCGGCAGGAGACCTCGACGATCTCCGAACCCCGGTCCACCGCAACGCGTTCCACGCGGACGTCGATCTTGGCGCCGAGCCGGACCATGCCCAGGAAGCGGGTGGTCCAGGCGGTGATGGTGCGCGGCGGCACCTTGTCGCTCAGATCGATGGCCGAGACGGCGTGCTGCGCGGCGGCCGACAGCCACATGCCGTGCACGATCGGGTTGCCCAGACCGGCCAGCTTCGCGGCGTTGTCGGAGGTGTGGATCGGGTTGAAGTCGCCCGAGACCTGCGCGAAGGCGCCCATGGCGCGCGGCGCGACCAGGGCCACGTCGCGCCGGCGGCGGCGCGGGGTGTCGGAGGCGTCCTCGGACAGCGAGCCCGCGGCGCGCGGCGGGTCGGCCAGCTCGGCCCGGCCGGTGCGGCCGCGAATGGCGAAGCGCTCCACCAGTTTCGCGACTGCCGGGGTCTCCAGGCCGTGGTCGCGCATGACGCCGACGGTGACCTTGACCTCGACCACGCGGCCCAGGTCGGTGTCGAGCACCTCGGCGGATTCGGCGCGGACGGCGAGCACGGCGTGCTCGGCGGGCAGCTCGCCCAGCAGCTCGATCTGGTGGTCCAGGTGGACCAGATCCAGCATGCCCTCGATGACGCTCTGCGCGTCCGCGGTGCGGGTGGCGCCCAGGACCGCGAAAACGGCGGGCCAGCAGGCGCCGACGAGCACGTCGGGGGCCGTGCGGCCGATGGTGCTCAGGTTGTCGGGCAGGCCCGCGCCGGTGACACCGGCGTGGTCGGCGATCAGGTCCGGGCTCCAGGCCAGGTTGACATGCGCCACCTGGGCGCCGTCGACGGCCTTGACCTCGGGCAGCGACTGGCCGGCGGCGACGGCCAGCAGCGCCGACATGGCGGCCTCGGCGTCGGTGTCCGTGATCACCGGCGCGCCACCGTTGTACACGGAGGCCGGAACGGTGATGCGAATGCGGACCGCGTCCTTGCCCAGCAGCGGTACGGTCAATTCCACGTAGGCGGAATCGGATTCGGGGCCCTCGGTGGCGGACAGGGTGGAGCCGGTGCGCGGGTGCTTGGCGCCCTTGCCGTTCATCTCCCACTCGTCCAGGTCGCCCAGGCGGTGGATGGGGTTGACGGTGGTGCGGCCGGCCCACTGCACGTCGGGGGCGGCGAGCACGATGTCGAGCAGGCCGCTGGCGACCTCGGCACGGCGGCGGCCGTCCACGGCGGCCGGGACGACGCCCGTGCGCACCAGGGAGTAGGCGGTGTCCTGCTCGAAACGGTCCAGCAGCTCACCGACCGGCTCGTCGACGCGGGTGATGCCCGCGACGGCGACGGTGCCGGGGATGATGCAGACCTGGTCGGCGGTGTAGCGCGGATCGTGGGCCTGCCACAGCGAATCCGAGCGCCACCAGCGGCGCACGTCCTGGTCGACGACCGGGACGAAGTTGACCGGCTTGCCGGGGGTCTTGCACAGCGCGACGAAGAACGGGACGTCGGCCGGGTGCAG
This sequence comes from Nocardia sp. NPDC051981, assembly GCF_040680715.1. Lineage (NCBI taxonomy): Bacteria > Bacillati > Actinomycetota > Actinomycetes > Mycobacteriales > Nocardiaceae > Nocardia > Nocardia sp. NPDC051981. The sequence continues at coordinate 142,173 of NZ_JBFAXK010000022.1, forward strand.
CACGGTGCCGGCGGCGGCCGGGTACTGCTCCTTCAGGGTGCAGATGGCCTGGACCGGGGTCTCGAAGGCGGAGTCGTCGGCGAAAAGGGTTGCGATTTCACCACGGTCGGCCGGGTGGAGGCGGGATTCGGTGCGGCGCACCATCTCCGTGAACCGGTCGCGCCAGGTGATGTCCAGCCACACGGAGCGGGTGGCGTCGACGATGGCGTCGGAGAAGTCGGCGCCGCAGTCGAAGTCCTTGCGGCGGTCCAGGCCGACGGCCAGCTCGACGTAGCGCTCCAGCCACTCCAGGTAGGTCATGGTGGCGACGTCGCCGAAGTACGGCTTGGCGGTGGCGTCGAGGGCCGCGATGATCTCGGCGCGGCGGGCGGCCACGGCCTCGGCGTCACCGGCGACCTCGTCCAGCAGGCGGCCGGTGCGGGAGGCGGCATTGTCGATCTCGTGGATGTCCGCGCCCAATTGGCTACGGCCGGAAGCCATGCCGCCGACCGCGGTGCCCGCGCCGACCCAGTCGGGGGTGCCGGGGGTGTCGACCAGCAGCTGCTTCACCTCGGGGGCGGTGGTGGCCTCGAGGGTGGCCATGGCGGCGGTGCCGACCAGCACGCCGTCCAGCGGCATGACCGGGTAGCCGTGCTGCTGCGACCATTTGCCGGTGAGGTATTCGGTGGCGCGCTCGGGAGTGCCGATACCGCCGCCGACGCAGACGACCACGTTCTCGCGGCCACGCAGTTCGGCGTAGGTCGCGAGCAGCAGGTCGTCGAGGTCTTCCCAGGAGTGGTGGCCACCGGCGCGGCCGCCCTCGATGTGCATGATCACCGGGTACGACGGCACGGCGTCGGCGATGCGCAGCACGGCGCGGATCTGGGCCACGGTGCCGGGCTTGAAGGCCACGTGGGTGATGCCGACCTCGGACAGCTCCTCGATGAGGGCGACGGCCTCTTCGAGTTCCGGGATGCCGGCGGTGACGATGACGCCGTCCAGCGGGGCGCCGGCGCTGCGGGCGCGCTGCACCAGGCGCTTGCCGCCCAGCTGCAGCTTCCACAGGTACGGGTCCAGGAACAGCGAGTTGAACTGCACCGCGCGGCCGGGCTGCAGCAGCTGCTTCAGCTCCTCGACCCGGTCGGCGAAGATCTGCTCGGTGACCTGACCGCCGCCGGCCAGCTCGGCCCAGTGGCCCGCATTGGCCGCGGCCGCAACGATTTTCGCGTCGACGGTGGTGGGGGTCATGCCGGCCAGCAGGATGGGCGAGCGGCCGGTGAGGCGGGTGAACGCGGTCTCGACCACGATGCGGCCGTTGGGCAGGCGGATCGGCTTGGGCGCGAATTCGCTCCAGGCCGCGGCGACCTCGGGGGCCGCGCCGGGGGTGAACAGGCTGCGCTGGCCCGGGCGGGTGGAGGCGGCGAGCACGCCGACGCCGGTGCCCTTGAGCGAGCCGGCGGTGAGGCGGGTCAGCAGGTCGCCGGGACCGAGGTCCAGAATCCATTGCGCGCCACGGGAGACGGTGTCGTCGACGGTGCCGACCCAGTCGATCGGGTCGACGAGCACTTCCCGGGCGAGGCGCGCGGCCAGCTCGGTGTCCAGGCCACACTGCTGGGCCCAGCCCTCGACCAGGTCGACGGTCTCGGCCAGCGCCGGGTGGTGGAAGGCCACCTCGACCGGGACGTCCTCGAAGACGGGGGCGAAGACCGCGCCGCCGCGCTTCTTGGCGTCGCGCTCGCTCGCCTGTTCGGCATTGATCTCGGCGGCACGCTGGCGCACGCGGTCGAGCTGGCCGACCGGGCCGCTCAGTACGGCGCGGCGGCGGCCGTTGCGAATGGACAGCACAGCGGCCTTCTCGGGCGCGACACCGGCCATGACCTCGGCGACAACGGCTTCCAGCACCTCGGGGTCGACATTGGAGACGGCGACCATCGGGGACTTCTCCCCCACCGGCAGCAGACCGCGGCGGCGGGCGACCAGGCCGGCCGCGGCGCCGATCATCTGGGCGATGGCCAGCAGTTCGGCGTCACGCTGCCCGTGCGCCTCGGCGGCGGCTGCTGCGATGCGGCCCTGCGAGTGGCCGATCACGGCGGTGGGCGCGTGCGCGACGATGTCGAGGCCCTGCAGGCGCAGCGCACGCAGCGCGGCGACCTGGGTCAGGAACACACCCGGCATCGAGACGGCGGCGGAGCGCAACACCTGCGCTGACGGCGCTCCCGACACCTCCCCCTGCTCCGGGTCGGCGATCTCTTCTTCCAGCATCCACGCGATGGGGTCGAAACCGACCGGCCGGACCACGAGCAGCTGCGCCGCGATCGGTTCCAGCGTGGTGGCGGCCTCGTTGACCAGTGCGGTCAGCTCGGGCTCCAGGGCGGAATCCCGCCCGATCTCCTCGAGCTCGGTGAGCCACTGCGCGCCCTGCCCGCCGAATGCGAGAGCGTACGGCGCGCCCCCCAGCAACCGGTCCAGCAGTGACGACCTGACACCACTCTCCCGTGACTTCCCCGCCGCCCTGGCCTTCGATCCGGTTCCGGTGCTCTCGTTGATCGTCAAGACGTTCGACTTCCTTCTCCTGGCGGCCAGCCTCCAAGGACTGGGCCGCGCTCACGGTGCGCAGGTATCCCTCCGGCCCGCAGGCCCTGGTAGAAGCCGAGGATGGCACAAAATCATGAGGATCTCCTCATGTTTGGTCACCAACCGGGTACTTACTGGACAGTTTTTCTGCACATCCGTACCAGAATGACGCGAAACATGACCCTCCCTCATGTTTGAAGCCGCTGGTTGACTCGGTTACGTTCGTGTAGGAAATGTGAGGCTCCCTCACATTGAGGTTTATCAAATCGTTATAATCCCTGGTGAGGTTACCGACCAGTACGCCACACCCGCCCGGTGCTTCGCGATCCCCGTTAGACCCGGTAAAGTTTGGACGGTCGTACCGTTAGCGCGAGTGGCGAAATTGGCATACGCGCCAGATTTAGGTTCTGGTGTCCTAGGACGTGCGGGTTCAAGTCCCGCCTCGCGCACAGCAGCGTGGCATCCGTGCCACGTATGACGAGCCCGGTGTTCGAGTGCCCTCACACACCGGAAGGCTAACCAGTGGCTATCACTGAACCCCGCCAAGGACTTTGGCGCGCTTGCCATACTTCACCCACCACGCCGCCCGCCCGGGCCAGGGTCGCAGACGACGATGCTTCTACGGGATGGGCTTCTTCCGGATGCCCTATCGACTGCGGCGCCGGGTGAGCCTTTTCATCGTCACCCGATCAGTGGCCGGCACATCGGACCGATGAAGATCCGGGCTACAGGGTGCTGTCGAGGTCGTCGGCGGCATTCAGAAGCGCTGCCGCGATGCGGCGGGCCTCAGGGCCGGTGAGCTCCGTTGTTTCGCCTTCGCGCACCGTCAGACCCACAGCCAGTCGGCGATCGAAACGGGTGTCTGTGGCGCACAACCGTACTCGGACTCTGCTACCGGACAGTTGCGGTCCAATCACCGGCACCGTCCACGGCCGGCTGCTGTGCCACTGTTCGGCCTTCGGATCCATCGCCTCGTCGTGCTGTCTACACCACGGAGGGCAGGGATGGGCCTGCAGCAGGCCATCGGCCAGAATTCGGGAATCCCATAAATCCCCGCCGGCTACGAGTGCTTCGGCAAGCTGCCGTGCCTGTGCGGCGGTCATCTCGGAATGGACGCGGCTCGGCGCAACCAAATCGATCCAGCTGTATCGCAGCCCATGACGGTCGTGAGCGTTCAACTGCACGAACAACGTTGGAAGCCCGGACCGCGCCGGCATCTCGAGCAGCACTGGCCGCTCCCGGCCACAATGGTGACAGCTATCGCCCGGTGCGAACGGATCCGGGTCGTCGTGCTCTACGCACCACGCCGGACACGGCAAAACCGTCGACATCCCCTACCAATCCCTGTGCACGCCCTGCCGCGAGGGCTACGCCCCCTTCGCGCAGCCCTCGCAGCGGGGTCCCCGTCCTCCTCCTGCGAGGCGGGGAAACTGTCCGGCTCCGCACCATTCAGGGTGCTTCCGATATAGGCGAAGCCGAATGCAACTACTCACCGACTCCGAGGGTGGTGTCCGAGGAGCCGGTGCGAGGGAAATAAGAACATGGCCGGATTGCGCCGGTAAAGACGCCGGGCGCACGCTGGCCAGAGGTACCTCTGGCCAGTGGTCGATTCGACATGGGCGGGACCCACGCTCCCACTTGGGTTTCCGGTGTGCATGGGCTCAAACTCATTCGGGCCGTATCGCTTCCCGGAGAGTATCCTGCTCGCCGTGAACGCTGGCTACACCGCACTGGGGGAAACCGAGGTTGACCAGTTGCTGGCCCCCAACCTAGGTGACTTCGTCCGGACCCACCGCACGACTCCGCGGCACCCGGACCATCCCCGCGGCTTCAGCCGTCCGGCACTGGCCAGTCTCTGTGACGTCAGCGCCAGTTATATAGCTCAGATCGAGCAGCGCGAGAAGACCTCACCGAGTCCCGAAGTGGTGGACGCGATTGCCCGCGCACTGCGGCTGACGCCCGCCGAACGGCAGCATATGCACAATCTCGCCGCACCCAAGACTCCGGGACCGCGTACCCACACACCGATGCCGGTCGCCGAGATGCGTGAACTGATCTCGGACGATCTACGCGCTGCCGCCGACGGCCTGATCCCCCATCTGTCGGGGTATATCGACGAGCGATGGAATGTGTTGTGGACCAACGAAGCCTACGACCGCGCGTATCCACGGCTGTCGGAAGTGGAGAACATTCTGGTCTGGTTCTTCCTGGTCCCGGAGTCGCATCAGGTAATGATCGAATGGGAGGACGAAGCCCGGCTGACCGTGAACTGGTTCAGATGGCACATGGGCAGGTACCAGAATCCACAGTGGGCTCTGGATCTGCTCGGCAGGCTCAGCTCGTGCGCGCCCTTCCGGGTAATGTATCTAGCCGAGCACGTCGACTTCGAACGCCACCAGCCCTTGATGCACCTGCGTGACCCGGCTACCAGCGAGCCCTACAGTGTGCGGGTCCGGATCACCGATGTGCCCAGCGTGGATGCACCGTTTCAGTGGTTCATCGGCATGCGCCAGTCGTTCAGCGGGCCGCCGAGTTTGCTAACCGACTGAGGAATCCGCCGATCGCATCGTTGACCGGACCCGGGGCCGTCCAATTGGCTGCGTGGCCGGCGCCGGGAACCGTCGTCACGGGACCGGACCCGGCCAATCCGGCAGCCAATGCACCGGACTTGTCGGCGGTGCTCGAGGCGTCGAATTCGCCGCGCAAAACCATTGCGGGACAGGTGATCTCGACCAACCGGTCAAGGAGAGACTCCCGTTCGGTCAAGCAGGCGGCCGCCTGAATGATCGCCGAACGGTCACTGGCCGCCCATTTGGCGCGCCACGGCGCCTGATCGGCAGCCGTGCCGCCGATCAGCTGTGGCGCCAAACCGTCTGCCAGAACCGCCAGTGGCACTTCAGGATTCGTCCAGGCGTCGAACAGCTCGCGATACTCGGCCTTCTGCTCGTCGGGCGAGTCACCGGCCTCCGTGTCGAGCAGGATCAGTGCCTCCACACGCTCCGGTGCGAGCAGCGCGGCTCGTAGAGTTGTGTAACCGCCCTGCGACATTCCCCCCAGAACCGCGCGGTCCACGCCGGCCGCGTCCATCACGGCCAGCAGGTCGCGCGCGGAATCCCAATAGCTGAAAGGCCGATGCGGCTCTGTAGCAGTGCCACCGTGCCCCCGGGCATCCCAGCACAGCACCCGAAAACCCTTCGCTTCCAGATACTCCACCTGCGGTGCGAACATCGACAGGTCCATGAAGAACCCATGACTCAACACGACGACGGAGCTGCTGCGACCACCGGAGTCGGTATAGAAGATGCGAGCCCCATCGGTACTGACGTACGGCATTGGCGTAGCGTAACCGCGCTTTCCGCCTACTGTCGCGGCCCGAGCACACTCTGTCCAGAGGTGGGTCCGACCGGACAGCATGGCGAAATCCGCAATAGCGCAGGTCAGTTCAGAAGTACCAGGGGTAGGGCTTCCAGTCCGGTTCGCGCTTTTCGAGGAAGGCGTCGCGGCCCTCGACGGCTTCGTCGGTCATGTAGGCCAG
>NZ_JBFAXK010000023.1:0-145909 GCF_040680715.1 Nocardia sp. NPDC051981
AGCTGTTCGTGACCGCCCCGGTCGCCATCGCCGCCGCGATCCAGTACTTCTCCACCATCAACCAGCCGCACATCGCTCCCGCTCCGGCCAAGTAAGAGCGCGGTTATATAAGGGCGAGGGGCTCTATAGGCATCAGCAAATACCTCATCGGGACAGCCCGCTCGGCCGTATGGCCGGGCGGGCTGTCCATTTCAACTGTCATCACCACGCCAGTTCGGCGTCTGTCGGGCGGGGGTTTCGCATTGTCCCGCAACGGGACCGCGGCCGCCGACTTGCAATCGAGGTGAATGCAATGCTGTCGCGGCGCGTACGGCGGTGCTGAAGTGGGGTAATGGGCGAGCTGACCTCGATTCACGGCGCGGCTGCCGCGCTCACTCCGGTCGACGGGACCGATCTGCGGCGGACCTTTTCGCACTTTCCCAGCGGGGTGGTGGCCGTGTGCGCACGCATCGCCGGGACACCGTACGGCCTGGTGGCGAGCACCTTCGTGCCGGTCTCCCTGGACCCGCCGCTGGTGTCGATCTGCATTCAGTATTCGTCGGAGACCTGGCCGCGGCTGGAGCGGGCGAGCCGTTTGGGCCTGAGTCTGCTCAGCAGCGAGCAGGAGCCGGCGGCGCGCGGGCTGAGCTCGCGGCGGGGAGACCGCTTCCGCAATGTCGACCTGCACCCCGGGAACGGGAACGCGGCGTTCGTCGCCGGGGCGACGGCATGGCTGGAAACTTCGGTGCACGAACAGGTTCCGGCCGGTGATCACGCGGTGGTGCTGCTGCGGGTGCACCGACTCGGCACGCACCCCGATTCCGAGCCGCTGGTCTTCCACCGCAGCGGTTTCCGGGCCCTCTACGATCCGGCTCCGGAGCGCGACGAGGCCGCGGGCTGATTTTCCCTTTTCCACCGGAATTCCGGAAAACGACTGTCATGCAATTGAATTCACGTTGATCGGGACCGGCGACATACGCCGTCGGAATTCGTAGTGTCGTCTACACCATCCAGAGCGATCGAGAGACCCGGCTCGCAGACATCGCAGCAACCCCCGCGCACGTGGTGCGGGTGCTTCCGCCGGGACCGATGGAGGACGAATCCATGAGCACGCTGGCGGCGCCCACGCACACGGAGCCCGAAGCCGAACACCACGACGGGGATCTGCCGGTCGTCCGCGCCCGGCACCCGTGGCGCTGGGTCGCCGCGGCGATCGCGCTGGTGCTGGTCGCGCAATTCGCGCACGGGCTGATCACCAATCCGGGCTGGGACTGGGGGACCTTCGCGCAGTATGTCACCGCGAAGTCGGTGTTGTCGGCGCTGAAGGTGACGCTGGAGCTGACCTTCTGGGGCACGCTGCTGGGCTTCTTCCTCGGTGTCTGGCTGGCCGTGGGCCGGCTGTCGAAGAACCCGGTGCTGCAGGCGATCTCGTGGACCTATGTCTGGTTCTTCCGGTCGATCCCGCTGATCGTGCAGTTGCTGTTCTGGTTCAATCTGGCCTACCTGTACAAGACGCTGTCGCTGGGCATTCCGTTCGGGCCGGAGTTCGCGCGATTCCAGACCAATGGCGTGATCAGCGGATTCACCGCGGCCGTCATCGGTTTGGCGCTGCATCAGGCCGCGTATTCGGCGGAGATCATCCGGGCCGGGATCATCTCGGTCGACGAGGGCCAGTGGGAGGCGGCCCGGTCGCTGGGCCTGCCGTGGCGGCGGCAGTTCTTCACGATCGTGGCGCCCCAGGCCATGCGCGGAATTCTGCCGAATGCCGCCAATGAGGTGATCAGCCTTTTCAAGGGCACTTCGATCGTGTCGACCATGGCGATTGCCGAGCTGTTCTATCAGGTGCAGGTCATCTACGGCCGCAATGGCCGGGTGGTGCCGCTGCTCATGGTGGCCACGGTCTGGTACATCCTGCTGACCACCGTGCTGAGCGTCATTCAGTTCGCTGTCGAACGGCACTTCTCGAAGGGCCGTCGCTCGAAGGCCGGTGATCGGTGATGACCGAGTTCGCGATCGAATTGCGCGGCATCCGAAAGTCCTTCGGCGGCAATGAAGTGCTCTCGGGCATCGACTTGGCGGTGCGTCCCGGCGAGGTGACGGTGATCCTGGGCCCGTCGGGTTCGGGCAAGTCGACGCTGCTGCGCACCATCAACCACCTCGAGCAGGTGGACGGTGGCACCGTGCGGGTCGGCGGCGAGCTGGTCGGCTACCGGCGCAAGGGCGCCAAGCTGCACGAGCTGCACGAACGCGAGATCCTGCGGCAGCGGGCACGCATCGGATTCGTGTTCCAGAACTTCAATCTCTTTCCGCACCTGACGATTCGGGAGAATGTCGCGCTCGCGCCCGTGGCCGCCCAGCGACGCTCCAAGGCCGAGGTGAACGCCGAGGCGCTGGAGTTGCTGGCGCGGGTCGGCCTGGCGGACAAGGCGGACGAGTATCCGAGCCGGTTGTCGGGTGGGCAGCAGCAGCGCGTGGCCATCGCGCGGGCGCTGGCCCTGCGGCCGGAGGTGGTGCTGTTCGACGAGCCCACCTCCGCGCTGGATCCCGAGCTGGTCGGTGAAGTCCTCGATGTCATCAAAGATCTGGCGCGCGGTGGTTCGACCCTGGTGATCGTCACCCACGAGGTCGGTTTCGCTCGCGAGGTCGCCGACACCGTGGTGCTGATGGACGCCGGCCGCATCGTCGAGCAGGGTCCGCCCGCGCAGGTGCTGGACAACCCGTCGCACCCGCGCACCAAAGCCTTTCTCGCGCACGTCCTCTGACGTGTTCCCACTAGGTAAGGAAAAGCCCATGTCCCTGGCGAGCCGTCGCAGACGGACCAGAGTCCTGATCGCCGTCACACTGCTGAGTCTGCTGGCGGGCGGCTGTGGCAAGGGTGATGGCGGCACCAGCGACACGCGCAGCGTGAACGGCCTGACCTATGACCTGTCACCGGAGCAGCAGGGGCGTATTCACGCGGGCAAGGTGGATTCGATTGCCGCGCAGGTTCCGCAGGCCATTCGCGACCGCGGCACGCTGGTGGTCACCGGCACTGTCGGCGCGACGCCGCCGCTCGGCTTCTACGCCACCGATGATCGCACCGTCATCGGTTCCGAGGTGGATGTCGCCACGCTGGTCGCCGACATTCTCGGCCTGAAGCTGGAGCGCCGGAACGGGGACTGGTCACAGAACTTCGTGAAGATCGACTCGGGCGAGGTCGACCTGTTCGTCAGCAATGTCACGGTGACCGAGGAGCGCAAGGAGAAGTACGACTTCGCCACCTACCGCAAGGACACTATCGCCCTGGAGGTGCCGAAGGATTCGACCTGGACCTATCAGGACCGGAAGTCGCTGGCGGGCAAGAAGATCGGCGTCGGCTCCGGCACCAATCAGGAGCAGCTGCTGGTCGCCTGGAACGATCGGAACGTGGCCGAGGGGCTGCCCAGACTGGAACTCGCCTACTACCAGCAACCCTCGGACTACTACCTGGCGCTGTCCTCCGGCCGGATCGACGGCTATGTGGGCCCCAACCCGGCGGCGCAGTATCACTCCGCGACGACCGGCAACAAGGTGCTCACCACCTGGTCTGGAGCGGGAGACGCACTGCAGGCCGAGATCGCGGCACTCACCCGCAAGGACAACGGGCTCATCGGCCCCGTGCAGCAGGCCATCCAGTACGCCATCGACCACGGGACCTACAAACAGGTCCTCGACCGCTGGGGCCTGGGTGACGAGGCCGTGCAGCAGTCGCGGATCAATCCGCCCGGACTACCCAAGAAGAAGGGATGAGCGTGTCGCGCACCGTATTCCACGTCGCCCAGCACGATCCGCTGGCCGCGCCGCTGCTGGCGGAGCTGGCCATCGAATACAGCAGCCGCTACGGCCGTACCCCGGGTGAGGTGCACGCGGATCTGACCGGCTATTCGGCCAGTCATTTCGCGCCGCCGGACGGCGATCTGCTGATCGTGGTGGAGGACGGCGAACCGGTGGCGGGCGGCGCCTTCCAGCGCTTCGACGCGGAAACCGCGGAGCTGAAACGGATCTGGACGTCGAGCGCGCACCGCCGCCGGGGGCTGGGCCGGTTCGTGCTGGAGCAGCTGGAGGCCGAGATCGCCCGGCGCGGCTACCGGCGCATCTACCTGACCACCGGTCCGCGTCAGCCGGAGGCCGTCGCGCTGTACACGGCCGCGGGCTACACCGCGCTGCCGCGCGACATCGTGAAGGAGGTCGGGCACGTGCACCCGTTCGAGAAGTACGTCGCCGCCGGCCGGCGTTCCGGCGACACCGAGGCGGTCCCGGCATGAAATTCCTGCTCCTGACCCTGATCACGCACACCCCGGACCCGGTGACCGGTACTGCCGAGACGCCCCGCCAGCGGTTGCGCCGCGTGGTCGACAGCGCCCGGCTGGCCGAGGATCTCGGATACGACGGCTTCGCGGTGGGGGAGCGGCACGAGGATCCGTTCATCTCCGCCGCCCCGCCGGTGGTGCTGAGCCACATCGCCGCGGTCACCTCGCGCCTGGCCCTGTTCACCGGTGTCACCACGCTGAGCCTGCTGGATCCGGTGCGCGCGTTCGAGGACTACTCCACCCTGGACAACCTCTCCGACGGGCGCTTGGAACTGATCATCGGCAAGGGCAATGGCGCGGCGCAGGCCAAGCTGTTCCACGTCACCACCGATGACCAGTGGGATCGCAATCGCGAGGGCTACGAGCTGTTCCGCAAGCTCTGGGACAGCGACAGCGTGACCTGGTCCGGCCGCTTCCGGCCGGCGCTCACCGAGGCCAAGGCGCTGCCCCGGCCGCTGCAACCGCGGCTGCGCATCTGGCACGGCAGCGCGACCAGCCGGGAATCCGCGGATTACGCGGCGCTCCATGGGGATCCGCTGTTCTCGGCGAATGTCACCTATCCGATCGAGCCGTACGCCGAACTGGTGGACCACTACCGGGAACGCTGGGCGGCCTATGGGCACGATCCGGCCGAGGCGCTGGTAGGCGCGGGTACCGCGGGGTTTCTGGTGACCCGGACGTCGCAGCAGGCCGTGGACCTGTATCGGCCCGTCTTCGAGGCCCGTCAGGCCGTGGCCCGGAAGTTCGGCGTACCCATCGTCTTCGAGACGGTGGAGGACTTCGTCGAACGCTCCTCCGCGCTCATCGGCAGCCCGGAACAGGTGCTGGACAAGGTGAGCCGCTATCACGAGCGGTTCGGCCACGAGGTGATCCACCTGAGCGCCGACGCCGACGGCCGCACCGAGGCTCAGCATCGCGAGAGCCTCGAGCTGTTCCAGGCCGAGGTCGCATCCGAACTGCGCCACCGCATTCCGAGCCGCCCGCTGGGCGGCGATCGCTACCCGTCCGGAGACCCCGCATGAATCACCCCTTCGCCGCCCGCGCGACCCGTCCCCTGGCGCTCGCGGGCGCGCTGGCCGCCACCCTCGCGCTGACCGCGTGCGGTGGCGGCGGTACCGCCGGCGGCAATGGCGAGCCGTCGGGCCCGCCGCAGTCCGGCGGCACCTTGCGCTACGGTCTGTCGTCGGCCCCGACCTGCTCGGATCCCGCGCAGTCGGCGACGAATCAGACCATCTACGTGACCCGGCAGATCGTCGACTCGCTGGTCGATCAGGACCCGGAATCCGGTGCGCTGAAGCCGTGGCTGGCGGACACCTGGACCGTCTCGGCGGACGCCAAGTCGTTCACCTTCCATCTGAAGGACGGGATCACCTTCAGCGACGGCACGCCGCTCACCGCGGACTCGGTGCGCAAGAACTTCGATTCCATCGTCGCCCTCGGTGGGGCCAAGGCGCCCCTGGGCGCGAGCTACCTGGTCGGGTACACCGGCAGTACGGTGGTGGATCCGCGCACGGTACGGGTGGACTTCGCGGCGCCGAATGCCCAGTTCCTGCAGGCGACGTCGACGCCGCAACTGGGGATCCAGTCCGATGCCACGGTCGCCCGGCCCGCCGACGACCGCTGCCTGGGCACGAATATCGGCAGCGGCCCGTTCGCCTACGCGGAGTGGAAGCAGAACGCCTCGGCAACGCTTGCCAAGCGCACCGGATACACCTGGGGCTCGACGGTTTTCGCCACCCAGGGTGAGGCGCACCTGGACAAGATCGTCTTCACCGTGGTCCCGGAGTCCGGAGTCCGCACCGGCAGTCTCGCCTCCGGTCAGCTCGACGCCATCAGTGACGCACTGCCGCAGGACGTTTCGCAGATCGAGGCGGGTAGCGGCCGGGTGCAATTCACTCCCAATCCGGGCGTGCCGTTCGGGCTCCAGGTGAATGTCACCCGCGGACCGCTGCGGGACCCGGCGGTGCGGGCCGCGTTGTTGCCCGCCATCAACCGCAAGGAACTGGTGGATACCGTGCTGGGCCCGCAGTTCAAGACGGCCACCAGCGTGCTCGCCTCGAAAACGCCGGGCTATGTGGATCTTTCATCCCGCGTGAAGTACGACCCGGACGCGGCGAAGAAGCTCCTCGACCAGGCCGGATGGGTGCCCGGCGCGGACGGGATCCGGGTCAAGGACGGCCAGCGGCTCGCCGCGGGCGTCATCTTCTCCGCGGTCTTCGCGGGTAATCAGGCCATCCTCGAACTGACCCAGCAGCAATTGAAGGCGGTCGGATTCGATCTTCGCCTGGAGCCGCTGTCGGTGGCGGAATCGAATGTGCGCCAGAACAACAAGGACTTCGACTTCGACTACTACAACTCCACCCGTGCCGACGGCGACATCCTGCGCACCACCTTCGCGGTGGACCAGCGCAACCTGAACGCCCGCGGCCCGGCCGAGCCGCTGGACTCCCTGCTCGCCCAGCAGTTGTCGGCCACCGACCCGGCCGCGCGGGCCCGCATCATCGGCGACGCCCAGTCGGCGGTGCTGGATCAGGGCCTGTGGATTCCGACCGTCGAACTGTCCCAGGCCATCGGCGTGGGCAAGGGCGTGGCCGGGGTGAAGTTCGAGGCATCGGCCCGGTTGCAGTTCCACGACACCTGGCTGCAGCGGTAATTCCATGGGCCGCTACGTGATCGGACGGGCACTTCAGGCGGTAGGCGTGCTGTGGGCGGCGTTCACGCTGTCGTTCGTGGTGCTGTACCTGCTGCCGGGCGATCCGGTGGAGATAGCCGCCAATACCGCCACCGGCACCCCCGTGGACGCGGCGGCCATCGCGGAGATGCGGGCCAGATACGGCCTGGACCAACCGCTCTGGACGCAGTACTGGACGGCGCTCACCCACGCGGTGCGCGGTGACCTGGGCCATTCCATCTTCAGCGGCCAGACCGTCGCCCGCGCCGTGGCCGAGGCGCTGCCCTCGACCCTGGCGCTGGCCGGGCTCGGCCTGCTGCTGGCGGTGCTCGGCGGCACCGGCCTCGCCCTGGCCGCCGCCTACACCGAGCGGCCCTGGATGCGCGGATTGCTCACCGCGCTGCCGCCGATCGGGGCTTCCATGCCCGGTTTCTGGGTGGGATTGCTTTTGCTGCAGCTGTTCTCGTTCCGGCTACGGCTGGTGCCCGCGCTCGGCGGGACCGGGTTCAGCGGCACCATCCTGCCCGCTGTCACCATCGCCATCCCGGTCGGTGCGGTGATCGCCCAGGTGCTCTACAGCAGCCTGATCGCCACCTGGCGGCAGCCGTTCGTGGCGGTCGCCTTCGCCAAGGGCGCGTCGCGCTGGTGGGTGCAGCTGCGTCACGTGCTGCGGCCCGCCGCGACCCCCGCGTTCACGGTGGCGGGCCTGTGGGTCGGCCAGGTGCTGGCGGGGTCGGTCGTCACCGAGACCGTGTTCTCCCGGCCGGGACTGGGCCGCCTCACCCAGGAATCGGTGCTGAACCAGGACATTCCGGTGGTGCAGGGCATCGTCGTGTTCGCCGCGCTGGTCTTCGTCACGGTCAACCTCCTCATCGATCTCGCCTATCCACTCTTGGATCCCCGTGTGGCACACCGGGATACCCGCAAGGAGCGCGCCCATGTCTGACCTCCTGCCCGCTCACCTGGTCCGGAACCTGCGCGACCACCTGCGCGTCCCCTCCGGCCCGCGCTCCCGGCTGCGAGTCATCACCCTGACCCACCCGCTGCTGGATCCGGGCATCGCCTACTGGGTCGGAGAAGAGGAGGCGTCCGATGCGTGAGCATCTGGTGCCGCGACCGGCACCCGCGGCGAGTCGGCGGTCGTGCGGGGGGAGGTGGCCCGATCATGTCTGACGCTGTGGCGGTGTCGGATACGCCCTCGCTGTCGATCGTCCCGGTGCGGCGCGCCGTGGCGTGGCTGCGGGGGAATCTCGGGCTGGTGGCGGCGAGTGCCGTGGTGCTCCTGGTGCTGGCGTGGGCGGTCGCGCCGGCGGTGTTCGCCGGTAGTGATCCCCTGCACGGCGTGCCGGCGCAGAAGCTGCGCGGGCCCAGCGCCGGGCACTGGTTCGGGACCGACAATCTCGGCCGGGACCTGTACGCACGCGTGGTGCACGGAACCGGTCTCTCGGTGAGCGCGACCGTGTTCGCGGTGCTGCTCGGGCTGATCGCGGGATCGCTACTGGGGTTGGTGGCGGGCACGGCGGGCGGCGCGGTGGACACGGCGATCATGCGGGTGGTCGACGTGTTGCTGTCCATACCGGATCTGCTCGTCGCGCTCGCCATGATCACCGTGCTGGGGCTGGGCACCCGCAATGTGGCCATCGCCGTGGGTGTTTCGCTCATCGCCCGGTTCGCGCGGGTGATGCGGGGCGAGGTGCTGCGGGTGCGGCGGACCCCGTATGTGGAGGCCGCCTTCGCCTCCGGGGTGCGCTGGCACACGGTGCTGTTCCGTCATGTGCTGCGCAATGCCTACGGTCCGGTGGCGGCGCTGGCGGCGGTGGACTTCGGGGTCGCGGTGCTGTTCGTGGCCTCGCTGAGCTTCCTCGGCTACGGCGCGGTGCCGCCGACCCCGGAATGGGGGTCGCTGGTGTCCGACGGCCGCGGGTTCCTGGCCACCGCGTGGTGGCTGACGACCATGCCCGGGCTGGTGATCGTCGTGCTGGTGCTGTCCACCCAGCGCATTGCCCGCGCACTGCAGAAGGACGGTGTCCGATGACCGATCTGCTGTTGAGCATCGAGGGGCTGCAGGTCGAATACCGGGGCAGTACCGGGACGACGGCTGCCGTGCGCGGCGTCTCGCTGGAGGTGCGGCGCGGTGAGACGGTCGCGCTGGTGGGCGAATCCGGTTCGGGCAAGTCGACTCTCGCGCACGCGGTGATCGGGCTGCTGAACGGCGGCCGGATCACGGCGGGTGCGATCGGCTTCGCCGGGGAGCGCCTCGAGCACGCCTCGCAACGGGCGCTGCAGCGGATCCGGGGTGCGCGCATCGGCCTGGTCCCCCAGGACCCGGGTACCTCGCTGAATCCGGTGCTGCGCATCGGCGATCAGGTGGGTGAGGTGTTGCGTATTCACGGCCGGGCGGATCGCCGCACCGCCCGGCACGAGGCGGTGCGGATTCTGGAGCAGGCCGGGCTGGATAGGCCGGAGGTGCGGGCCGGGCAATATCCCCAGGACCTGTCCGGCGGCCAGCGCCAGCGCGTGCTGATCGGCATCGCTCTGGCCTGTGGCCCCGAACTGGTGATCGCCGACGAGCCGACCAGCGCTCTCGACGTCACCGTGCAGCGCCGCATTCTCGACCACCTCGCGCAGCGCACCGCGGAATCTGGTACGGCGGTCCTGCTCATCACCCACGACCTGGCGGTGGCCGCCGAACGCGCGGACCGCATCGCGGTCATGCAGAACGGACTGATCATCGAAACGGGCACGGCGGCAGAGGTACTCGGCAATCCACAGCACGAGTACACGAAGCGATTGATCGCCGCCGCCCCCACCCTCGACCTGGATCAGCATCCGCGACCTGTCCGCGAGCCCGCGACACCGCTGGTGTCGGCGACCGGGCTGCGCAAATCCTTCCGTGTCACCAGGGACTTCACGGTCACCGCGGTCGACGACGTCTCCTTGGAGATCAATCGCGGCGAAACCCTGGCCGTGGTCGGCGAATCCGGTTCGGGCAAGTCCACCACCGCCCGCATCATCGCCCGGCTGGCCACACCGGACGCGGGCACCGTCACCTTCGACGGGCAGGACATCACCGCGCTGAAGGGTGCCGGGCTGCGTGCGCTCCGCCGCCGCATTCAGGTCGTCTATCAGAACCCGTACGTGTCGCTGAACCCCAAGCTGAGTATCGGCACGATCGTGTCGGAACCCCTGCAGGCGTTCGGAATCGGCGATCGCCGGTCCCGTCGCGCGACGGCCGCCGAACTCCTGGACCAGGTCGCGCTGCCGGCCGCCTACCTGGATCGCCGCCCCGCCGAACTCTCCGGCGGCCAGCGGCAGCGCGTCGCCATCGCCCGCGCTCTGGCCCTGCGTCCGGACCTGCTCGTCCTCGACGAACCGGTGTCGGCCCTGGACGTCTCGGTGCAGGCCCAGATCCTGGATCTGCTCGAACGGCTGCAGACCGACCTGGACCTGGCCTACCTGTTCATCTCCCATGACCTGGCCGTCGTCCGCCGCCTGGCCGATCGCGTGGCCGTCATGCGCCAGGGGTGTGTGGTCGAAACCGCCACCACGGCGGAGCTTTTCGGCAATCCACAGAACGACTACACCCGCGAGCTGCTCGCGGCCGTCCCCGGGGCGACCCCGTCCGAGGTCCCCCTTCCGCTCGAAAGGACAGCCTGATGCCGCATCTCCCTCCGCTGCTGCTGGGCCTGGAACTGTCCGGCACCGGCGTGCACCCGGCCTCCTGGCGGCGCGCCGACTCCCGCGCCGAGGACCTCTTCGATGCCCGCTACTGGGTGGGCGTGCTGCGGGCCGCCGAGGACGCGGGCCTCGATCTCGCGTTCCTGCCCGATGGATTCACCCTGCAACCGGCGGGTGCGATCGGCCGTCTGGACGCTGTGGCGGTGGCCGCGCGCGCCGCCGCGCAGACCCGGCGCATCGGCCTGATCCCACAGGCGTCGGTCACCCACACCGAGCCCTTCCACCTCTCCAAAGCCATTGCCAGCCTGGACTTCGCCACGAAGGGCCGGGCGGGCTGGGAGGTCACGGTCTCGGCGGGGGAGGCGGCCCTGTTCGGCCGCAAACCGGAGCAGGACGACCGCTCCCGCTGGCGGGAGGCGGACGAGGCCATCGAGGTGGTGTCGCGGCTGTGGGACAGCTGGGAGGACGATGCCGAGATCCGCGATACGTCCACCGGCCGCTTCATCGACCGCGACAAACTGCACTACATCGACTTCACCGGTGAGCATTTCTCGGTGAAGGGCCCGTCGATCACCCCGCGTCCGCCGCAGGGCCAGCCGCTGGTGGCGGTGCGCGCGGCCGATCCGCACAGCACCCGGGTGGCCGTGCATCGCGCCGACCTGATCCGCATTGCCGCACCGGATCTCGCGACCGCCGCCGCCACCCGCTCGGAACTGCGCTCCGCGGTCGCCGCCGCCGGGCGTGACCCCAACCGGGTCCGGGTGCTGCTCGATATCGACGTCCAGCTGGCGGACACCGTGGAGGCGGCTGCCGCCGCCGTCGCCCAGCTGGAGGACTGGATCGCCACCCCGGCTCCGGTGACGGTATTCCACATCGGCACCACCGCCGAACTCCGCGACCTGCTGCGCGGCGTCGAAAGCGACTGCGCGGCGGACGGTGTGGTGCTGCGCCCGCTGGCGCTGGCCGCCACCCTGCCGCACCTGCCCGCTCTCACCCCGACCCTGCGCGCGCGTCTGGGCCTGCCGCGTCCGGCCGGCCGCTACGCCGGTGGCGCGCACATCGCCGCCCACGCCTGAGGAGCCATCATGCCGGATCAGCGGATACGCAAGCAGATTCACCTGGCCGCCCACTTCCCGGGCGTCAACCACCACACCGTCTGGACCGACCCGGACTCGGGCAGCCAGATCGACTTCGACTCCTTCGTGCACCTGGCGCGCACCGCCGAGCGCGGGCTGTTCGACTTCTTCTTCCTGGCCGAGGGTCTGCGCCTGCGCGAACACCGCGACCGCATCCACGACCTGGACGTGGTGGGCCGGCCCGACACCTTCACGGTGCTCAATGCGCTGGCCGCGGTCACCGACCGGCTCGGCCTGGCCGGAACCATCAACACCACGTACAACGAACCCTTCGAGCTGGCAAAGCAATTCGGGACGCTGGACCACCTGTCCGGCGGGCGCGCCGCCTGGAACGCGGTGACCTCCTTGGACGCCTTCACCGGCGAGAACTTCCGGCGCGGCGGCTATCTGGAGCACGCCAAGCGCTACACCCGCGCGCACGAGGTGGTCGACGCCACCCGCGCGCTGTGGGACAGCTGGCCCGCCGACGCCCTCGTGATCGACCGGGAGCGCGGGTTTTTCGCCCGGCCGGTGCCCGAGGTGCACTTCAGCAGCGATCAGTTCGAGATCGACGGCCGGTTCGTGCTGCCGCGCAGTCCGCAGGGCCATCCGGTGCAGATCCAGGCCGGCGACTCCGACGAGGGCCGCGAATTCGCCGCCGCCAAGGCCGATGTCATCTTCAGCGCGCACGGCGAGCTCGAGGACGGGCAGCGGTTCTACCGGGATGTGAAGGACCGGCTCGCCAAGTACGGCCGCGGTCGCGACGATCTGAAGATCCTGCCCGCGGCCGGGTTCGTGCTCGGTGACACCGCGGCCGACGCGGCCGAACGCGCCGACCACATCCGCCGGCAGCAGGTGACGCCGCAGACCGCCATCGCCTTCCTCGAACAGGTCTGGGGCCGTGACCTTTCCGCCTACGACCCGGACGGCCCGCTGCCGGACATCGATCCGGCCGAGGATGTGGACATCACCCGCGGCAGGGTCCGGCACGCTCGCGATCCGCGCGCCGTCGCCGAGGCATGGCGGGCCAGGGCCGAGGCCGAGCGGCTCTCCATTCGCGAGCTCATCATCGCGACCACCGCCCGCCAGCAGTTCGTGGGCACTCCCCGGCAGGTGGCCGCCGAGATCGACCACTACGTCCAGTCCGATGCCGCCGACGGCTTCGTGCTGGTCCCGCATCTCACACCGACCGGTCTCGACGAGTTCGTCGACAAGGTCGTCCCGGAACTGCAGTCCCTGGGCAGCTTCCGCACCGAGTACACCGGCGAGACCCTGCGTGACCACCTGGGTCTGCGCCACCCCCACCACGGCACCGAAGGAGTCCGCGTCTCATGACCGCCACCGCCACCGAATTCGACCAGCAGTGGGCCGCGTTCCGCGCCGAACGAGCCGCCTGGGCCCGCCAACCGCTGGGCTGGCTCAGCCTGACCGGCCTGCACTGGCTCGGCGAGCACGACGAGACCGTCGACGGCCTGCCCGGTCGCTGGCGCGCCGACGGCGAGAACGTCCATGTGACAGTGGCATCCGAGGAGGCCGGGCAGCTGCTGCTGAACGGCGCGGCACTCGCCGGTTCGGCGGTGCTCACCCCGGGCGAGGGCGCCCCGGGGCTCGAAGTCCGCACCGGTGACCGTGTCATCGAGGTGATCCGCCGGACCGGTCAGTTCGCGCTGCGTGTCCACGATCCGGCGTCGCCGGCCCTGGCGGCCTTCACCGAGATCCCGGTCTACCGGCCGGATCCGGCCTGGGTCGTGACCGGCCGGTTCGAACCCTTCGAGGTGGCCCGGGTGGTCACCACGGGTGCGGTGGTCGAGGGCCTCGAACACCACCACACCGCCACCGGAACGGTGACCGTCGAACTGGCCGGTGAGCCGCGGAAACTCGTCGTCTTCGGCAACCAGACGCGCGGCCTGCACGTGCTCTTCACCGACGCCACCAGCGGCGTCACCACCTACGGCGGCGTGCGGCGGCTGGATCTGTCCCGGCCCGCCGCCGACGGCACCGTGGTCCTCGACTTCAATCGCGCGGTCAATCTGCCCTGCGCGTTCACCGACTACGCCACCTGCCCGGTCGCCCCGGCCGAGAACCGGCTCCCGCTGGCCGTCGAAGCGGGCGAACAGGATCCGCGGAAGGAGCACGCCGCATGACCATTCCGCTATCCGTCCTGGACCTGGCCCCCATCAGCGCGGGCTCCACGCCGCAGCAGGCGGTGCGCAACAGTATCGACCTGGCCCAGCAGGCCGAACGGCTCGGCTACCACCGGTTCTGGGTCGCCGAGCATCACTTCGTGAAGGTGGCGGGCGCCGCGCCGACCACGCTGATCGGATTGATCGCCGCCGCAACCGAATCCATTCGGGTCGGGTCGGCGGCCGTACAGCTCGGGCACCACACCTCGATCTCGGTGGTGGAGGCCTTCGGCACCATCGACGCCCTCTACCCGGGCCGCCTGGATCTGGGGCTGGGGCGCTCAGGTCACCGTGCGGACCAGGTGCGGTCGGCGGGTGTGCCGCCGGTGCCCGCGCCGGATCGCCCCACCGAGGTTCGCGACGGCGTGGTCATCCCGCCCCCGTTCTTCCCCGGCCAGCTGCTCGATTTCTCCAGGGTGCGAGCGGGTTTGGGCGCACTGCACCTGCCGGGCGCGCAACCGCTGCCCTACACCGAGCAGATCGCGGAGATTCTCGCGCTGCTCGACGGCACCTATGTCACGCCCGACGGCGTCGAGCTGCACGCCGTCCCAGGCGAGGGAGCCGACGTGCAGCCCTGGCTGTTCGGCAGCAGCGGTGGTGAAAGCGCCCAGCTGGCAGGGCGATTGGGGCTGCCGTTCGCGGCGAACTATCACGTCTCGCCGGGCACCGTCGTGGAGACCGTCGAGGCCTACCGCGCGGCCTTCCGCCCGTCCGCCCGCTTCCCTCGCCCGTACCTGGTGGTCTCCGCCGATGTGGTGGTCGCCGCGGACGACGCCACCGCCCAGCACCTGGCCGCCACCTACGGCCACTGGGTCTACAGCATTCGCAGCGGTGCGGGCGCGGCGGAATACCTCGATCCCGACACCGCGCCGCCACTGTCCGACCAGCAGCGCCGCCTGGTCGACGACCGGGTCACCACCCAGTTCGTCGGCTCCCCGGCCACCGTCGCCGAACGCCTGCGCGCCCTGCAGCGGCTCACCGGGGCGGACGAAATCCTGGTCACCAGCGTGACTTTCGACCATGAGAACCGGGTGAACTCCCACCGCCTGCTGGCTCGCGAGTGGGGACTGTCCCCGCAGGTGCGCGCCGCCTGAGACCACCGCCGCCCGCCCGGAAGGGGACTCCGGGGCGGGCGGTGGGGAAACCCGCAGTGCGCGCAAGGGCCTCGCGTGCTTGCGGGACCGGGGGTCGGGCCGGGCCGTGGACCGTCCGGCCCGACCTCCTTCGGCCACAAGGAAATCCCCGCCGGACGCACCGGCGGGGATTTCGTCGTATCGGGCTAGCGGGCCCGGGTGGCCCGGCGCATGGCCGACAGCGGATCGGCGTAGAACACGCTCACCGACGTCACCGCCGCCGCGAATTCCTGCACCCGTCCGCCGAATCGGCTGATCCGCAGATCCGCCGCGGGCAGGGCGGTCGACTCCGCGAAGGACTTGGCGACCCGCTCCATGCCGGGCCGCCAGCCGGTGAACGCCTGACCGCCCAGCACCACCCGGTCCGGATTGAACATGTCGCGCACCAGAGCCGCGGTGCGGCCCAGGATTTCGGCCCGCTCGACGAGCAGGTCACGGGCGGCGGCATTGCCCGAGTCCGCGGCCCGGTACAGATCGGTGATCGCCGGGCGGCGCGGGGCCTCCGGCTTGGGCAGCACGCCCTTGCGCACCGCGCGCTCCAGCAGGGCGCGCTCACCGATGGCGGCCTCCAAGCAGCCGCGCCGGCCGCAGGTGCAATCCACGTCCGAGCCGGTCGGCAGGTGCGCGATCGAGCCGGGGCCGTTGGCGGGCGTGTGCACCCGATCGTGCAATGTCACTGCCACACCGGCGGTTTCGCGGGCGTAGACGAACAGGCTGCTGCCCGGTCGCGACTCCTCACCCGGCTCGCGCGGGGTGAGCAGCAGCTCCGCAGCCGCCATCGCCTCGACGTGCGCGGACACCGAGACCGGCAGATCCAGCACGCTGCTGAAGACCGCCGCCACCGGCGCGGCCTGCCAGCCCAGGCGGGGATGGTCCACCACGCCCGCGGCGGGATCCACCCGCCCGGCCAGCGCCACGCCGGTCCACAGCGGCCGCCGCCGCGGCAGCCGGTCCAGGAACGCCTTGGCGCTGCGGGCCACTATGGTCAGCGCCGCGTCCTGACCCGTTTGGGGCGTGGCGATTTCGAGTCCGCCCAGAATGCGGCCGGACAGGTCCGCGGCCACGATGCGGGTGACGGTGAAGCCGATGTGCACACCCAGCGTCACGTAGGTGTCGGTGTCGACCTCGAACGGCACTCGCGGGCGGCCCACCGCGCCGGACGCGGTCAGATCGGCGCGCTCGCGCAGCAGTCCGGCCGAAAGCAGCGCGGAAACTTGGCGATTCACGGTGGCGATGCTCAGACCCGTGGCCTGTGCGGCGATATCGCGGAAGATGGGTCCGCGGGTGGCGGCGCGCAGTACGGCGGCCGCCGGATTGTCGGTGATGCGCAGCTCCGGCGGCACCGCCGGGCGGGCCGGAGCCAGCCGTGCGGCCGCGGTGGAGACGGCGGTATGGGGACGTTCGAGCGTGGGGCTGGACATTTTTCGCAATCCTTGCTGCGGTCCCGCCTGCCGACAGGGGGACGAATGCCTACATGGAGGAATCAGCGGTGCAGCGAGGAACCCGGATCCGGGTGGGCGGTGATGCTTGAACGATCCGGGTCAGAACTCGGCTGCGCGACGGCAGGGACAACACAGTTCCCGTTGCCGCGGCAGCCGAACGCCCAGCGCGATGGTCACGTAGGTGACCCGCGGCGCGGAGAGAGGGCGACTGGCAGACATAGGATCAAAGTATCATTCCGATCACGACGAACGGAAGGTGCGCGCGTCCGTCCCGGCAGCCCCGGGCCTGTCGGCCCGCCTCGGCTGCAAACCCTCCGAACAACCTGCCGTACGGCCGAATCTTTTGTACCGGTTGATATTTCACGCCACCGACCCGATCGTGCGGAGCCGATGGAAAATGTGGCGCACGCCACGTCGCCGTCCCGCATCTCGAGAAAGCGGGCCTGTCCCGACCCCACTCCGGATCCGGGTCCGGTGCACGCATTCCGCTCAGCGTGATTCCAAGTCCCCCAACCCGGGTCACGGTGGCGCAATAGCTCGAATCACCGGCATTTCGGCAGGCCGCGCGCACGGCCGGGCGGCGTAGAAACGCACCGCCCGCGCGGCCCTCCGGTGCGTGCCCCGGTGCCCTCCCGCATCGCCTCTACAGTTCTGAAACCACAGGTCAAAGGCGTTGAGAGGAGTCGAGGTGTCGCCGGAACCGGTACCGCTGCGCGCACCCCTGCGCCGGGCCGATCGTGCCCGTCAGGTGGCGGATGTGCTGCGTCAGCAGATCCACGCGGGCGCGTTCGAGGGGGCGCTGTCCCCGGAGCACGAGCTGGCCGCCGAATTCGCGGTGTCGCGGAACACGATTCGCGACGCCCTCACCCTGCTCAAGGACGAGGGCCTGATCGAACGCGCCCCGAAGATCGGCACCCATGTCGCCCAGCGCAAATACAACCATGGACTCGACGCCCTGCTCGGTCTGAAGGAGACGCTGCGCGGGCACGGCGAGGTCCGCAATGAGGTGCGTGCGGCCCGGCGGCTCCTGCCGCCGCCCGCGGTCGCCCGCAGGCTGCGGCTCGAACCCGGCGAACAGGCTGTGTATATCGAGCGCCTGCGATACCTCGGCGACCTGCCGCTGAGCCTGGACCTCACCTATCTGGTCCCCGATATCGGGGACGAGGTCGTCACCCGCGATCTCGAGAGCAATGACGTCTTCGCCCTCATCGAGCAGATCAGCGGCGGCCCACTCGGATCCGCCGATCTCGCGCTCGAGGCCATCACCGCCGACGCCCACTCGGCCATGACCCTGCAGATGCCGGAGGGCGGCGCGCTGCTGCTGCTCGAGCGGCTCACCAAACTCGAGGACGGCCGCCCGGTCGACCTGGAGTACATCCGCATGCGCGGAGACCGGATCACCATGCGCGGCAGCCTGATCCGGCCACCGGAGCGCGCACCGGGTACCGAAGCGGACACCGACTGGAGGTTGATCTAGATGGCTGTGGTCGAGCACCGGGCCGACGTGCCCGTGACCATCGACGAATCGCTGTGCATCCAGGGCTGCACGCTGTGCGTGGAGATCTGCCCGCTGGACTCGCTGGCGATCAACCCGGACAACGGCAAGGCGTACATGCACGTCGACGAGTGCTGGTACTGCGGCCCCTGCGCGGCCCGCTGTCCCACCGGCGCCGTCACCGTCAACATGCCCTACCTGCTGCGTTGAGGAAAACCCATGCTGTCGACCCTTCGTGAGAACCGCCCCGCTCTGGCCGCTCTGGCCGCCGCCCTCGCCCTGACCGCGTCCGGCTGCTCGCTCGCGAGCACCGGCGACGGTGACACCGTCAAGGTCGTCATCGGCTACCAGTCCAAGACCATCAACACCGTCACGGCCGGAACCCTGTTGAAGGCCAAGGGCTTTCTGGACCAGCGCCTGAACACCCTGAGCGCCTCGGGCGGCAAGAAGTACGCGGTGGAGTGGCAGGACTACGACACCGGCGCGCCCATCACCGCGCAGATGGTGGCCGAGAAGATCGACATCGGCTCGATGGGCGACTATCCGCTGCTCATCAATGGCTCCCGCACCCAGGCGAGCGAGCGATCGAAGACCGAGCTGGTCTCGATCACCGGCTACAACCCCAAGGGCGCGCTCAACATGGTGGTGGTCGCGCCCGACTCCAAGGCGCGATCCCTGAACGACCTGGCCGGTCAGAAGATCTCGGCCAGCGTGGGCTCCGCCGGGCACGGCACCCTGGTGCAGGCGCTGACCCGCGCGGGCATCGACCCCAAGTCCGGGGTCGAGGTGCTCAATCAGCAGCCCCAGATCGGGTCCTCCGCACTGGAATCCGGGCAGGTGGCGGCGCTGTCCCAGTTCGTGGCCTGGCCCGGGCTGCTGGTCTTCCAGAACAAGGCCAGGCTGCTCTACGACGGCGCGGAACTGAACGTCCCGACCTTCCACGGCGTGGTCGCCCGCCGCGACTACGCCGCGCAGCATCCCGAGGTGCTCGATGCCTTCCTGCAGGCCCAGCTGGACGCCACCGATTTCATCCACCAGCACCCCCTGGAAGCGGCGCAGGTGGTCGCCGACAACGCCGGGCTGGCCCCGGAGGTCGTGTATCTGTACAACGGGCCGGGCGGAACCTCCTTCGACACCACGCTGAAGCCCTCGCTCATCGCCGCGTTCAAAGGTGATGTGCCGTACCTGAAGTCGATCGGCGACTTCGCCGATCTCGACATCGACAGGTTCGTCGACCCGGCCGCGCTGAAGCAGGCGTTCGCGGAGCGGGGGCTGAACTACGACGCGGAACTGGCGCGCACCACCAACCCCGCGCCCGTCGCCGGCACCGATCCGGTGGCCGGCCGGGCTGCCGACAATCCGGCGCTGGCCGGCGAGATCTGGCTCACCGGCCAGGACGTCACCCAGCCCGCCGCCGACCCCACCAGCCTGCTCCGCGCGGTCAAACAGGCGCGGGCACAGGGGAAGACGGTCCGCGCCGCCTACGTGCCGGATGCCGAACTCGGCACCCGCTGGTTCGCCGACAAGGCGCTGTGGGTCCGGGACGGGAACACCTACCTGCCTTTCACGACCGCACCGGCCGTCCAGCGCTATCTGGGCGGACACCCGTCGGCTGTGACGGTGTCCTACGACCAGGCCGTCAGCGAGGTCCGGCCGTGAGCGCCCGGCCGCGGAACGACGTGATCCCGGGTCGGCGGCGATCGGCCGAAGCAGGCCGAAGCACCCGGTGGCGCAACGGTGTTGGACGATGACCGCGTCCGCGGCGGTAGCGGCCCGTCCGGCGTCGCCAGCGGCCGCACCCGTCCGGGCGGTGGGCGCGGCCGGCTCCGAATCCGGCCGGACGGTATGGCGGTCGCGCCTGGTGCGCGCGCTGTCCGTGCTGGCCGCGGTGGGTGTCTGGCAGTTTCTGACCGCCTCCCACCTCCGGCTCTGGGTACGGTTCGACACCCTGCCGACGGTGACGCAGATCGTGCGGGCGTTTCAGCATCAACTGGGGACCGAAACCTACTATCTCGATCTGGGGCAGTCGCTCATCCGAATCCTCACCGGATTCGGGTTGGCGGCCGTGGCCGGGGTGGCATCCGGTGTGGCGCTGGGGCGTTCGCGGTGGATCGCCGACACGCTGGGGCCGCTCACCGAGCTGGCCCGGCCGATTCCGGCCATCGCCATCGTGCCGGTCGCCATTCTGATGTTCCCCGACGACGAGGCGGGAATCGTGTTCATCACCTTTCTGGCCGCGTACTTCCCCGTCATGGTCGCCACCCGGCACGCGGTGCGCGCGCTGCCGGTCATCTGGGAGGAATCGGTGCGGACGCAGGGCGGGACGCGCTGGGACGTGCTGTGGCGAGTCGTGCTGCCGGGCAGCCTGCCCGGCGTCTTCGGCGGACTGTCGACCGGCATCGGCGTGGCCTGGATCTGCGTGGTCTCGGCCGAGATGATCTCGGGCCGGCTGGGCGTCGGCTACCGCACCTGGCAGGCGTACACCATCGTCGACTACCCGGGCGTCTTCGTCGGCATCATCACCATCGGCGTGCTCGGCTACACCACCTCCGCCGCTGTGGAACTGCTCGGGCGACGCGTCACGCACTGGCTGCCCCGAGGTGAGGAGTCCGTGAAATGAGCACCGGCGGAATCGATCTGACTCTGGACCGGGTCGGGCTGTCGTACACGGGCGCGCCGGTGATCAGCGACCTGTCACTGACGGTGCGACCGGGCGAGATCCTGATCCTCACCGGACCCTCCGGCTGCGGGAAGTCCACGGTGCTGCGCGCCCTGGCGGGCCTGCTGCGGCCGGACACCGGCCGGGTACTGGCCGACGGGCTCGAGGTGATCGGCACCGATCGCGACCGCGCCGTCGTCTTCCAGGACAATGCCCTGCTGCCCTGGAAGTCAGTGCGCGCCAATATCGAACTGGCCCTGAAACTCCGGGGCGAACCCCGGGCCGGACGACGCGCGCTGGCCGACCGCTGGATCGCCGAGATCGGGCTCACCGGCTTCGCCGACTTCCTGCCCAAATCGCTGTCCGGCGGCATGCGCCAGCGCGTACAGCTGGCCCGCGGACTGGCGGGCGCGCCCCGCGCGGTCATGATGGACGAGCCCTTCGGCGCGCTGGACGCCCAGACCCGGAACACCATGCAGCGCCTGCTGATCGACACCTGGCGCGAGCATCCCGCCACCCTCGTCTTCGTCACCCACGACGTGGACGAGGCACTGCTGCTGGGCGACCGCATCGCGGTGCTCGGCCGCGCCGGTGAACCCCTGCGCGCGCTGCTGGAGGTCCCGCGCCCGCGCGAAACCGGGGTCGACCGCAGCGCGCTACGCACCGACATCATTGCCGCCCTGGATCATTCGGGCGACCTCACGGAGGCAACGAAGTAATGGACATCCCCGATCTCGCCGACACCACCCGCCTCGACTGCGACGTGCTGGTGATCGGCGGCGGCACCGCCGGCACCATGGCCGCGCTCACCGCCGCCGAAGCGGGCGCGAACGTACTGCTGCTGGAGAAGGCGCACGTCCGCCACTCCGGCGCGCTGGCCATGGGCATGGACGGCGTCAACAATGCGGTCATCCCCGGCAAGGCCGAACCCGAGGACTACGTCGCCGAGATCACCCGCGCCAATGACGGCATCGTCAACCAGCGCACCATCTATCAGACCGCCACCCGCGGCTTCGCCATGGTGCAGCGGCTGGAGCGCTACGGCGTGAAGTTCGAGAAGGATGCCTACGGCGAATACGCCGTGCGCCGGGTGCACCGGTCCGGGTCGTACGTGCTGCCCATGCCGGAGGGCAAGGACGTGAAGAAGGCGCTGTACCGCGTGCTGCGGCAGCGGAAGATGCGCGAGCGCATCAGAATCGAGAACCGGCTGATGCCCGTCCGGGTGCTCACCGAGAACGGGCGTGCCGTCGGCGCGGCCGCCTTGAACACGCGCACCGGTGAATTCGTCGCGGTCGGCGCGAAGGCCGTCATCCTGGCCACCGGCCCGTGCGGCCGCCTCGGGCTGCCCGCCTCCGGGTACCTCTACGGCACCTACGAGAACCCCACCAACGCCGGTGACGGCTACGCCATGGCCTACCACGCGGGCGCGGAGCTCTCGGGTATCGAATGCTTCCAGATCAACCCGCTCATCAAGGATTACAACGGCCCGGCCTGCGCGTATGTGGCCAATCCGTTCGGCGGGTACCAGGTGAACGCGCTCGGCGAGCGCTTCGTGGACTCCGACTACTGGTCCGGCCAGATGATGTCCGAGGTGAAGCGGGAGATCGAATCCGCCCGCGGCCCCATCTATCTCAAGGTCTCACACCTGCCAGAGGAGACCCTCGACGCCCTCGAGGGCATCCTGCACACCACCGAACGCCCCACCCGCGGCACCTTCCACGCCAACCGCGGCCACGACTACCGCACCCACGACATCGAGATGCACATCTCCGAAATCGGTTTGTGCAGCGGGCATTCCGCCTCCGGCGTCTGGGTCGACGAACACGCCCGCACCACCGTGCCCGGCCTCTACGCCGCCGGTGACCTGGCCTGCGTCCCGCACAACTACATGATCGGCGCGTTCGTCTATGGCGACCTGGCCGGCGCGCACGCCGCGTCCACCCTGAGCGAGCTCACCGCTCCCGGCGAGCTGCCCGCCGCCCAGCTCGCCGCCGCCCACGAACTCGTCTACCGCCCGCTGCGCAATCCCGACGGTCCGCCGCAGCAGCAGGTCGAATACAAGCTGCGGCGGTTCGTGAACGACTATGTGGCCCCGCCCAAGACGGCCACCAAGCTCTCCCTCGCCATCGAGACCTTCGATCGCATGCTGGACGACCTCACCGCCATGGGCGCGCGCACCCCGCACGAGCTCATGCGCTGCGCCGAGGTCACCTTCATTCGCGACTGCGCCGATATGGCCGCCCGGTCCTCACTCACCCGCACCGAATCCCGCTGGGGCCTCTACCACGAGCGCGCCGACCTGCCGGAACGCGACGACGTCGAATGGCGGTACCACCTCAACCTGCGCAAGACCGCCGACGGCCGGATGGAATTCCTGAAGCGGCCGGTCGCACCGTATTTCGTTCCGGTGCCCGGGCTGGACGATCTGCCCGGCACCGACGACTCCGTCGTCCCGGTGGACCAGCCCGCCCTCATCGGCACGCCGCCCAACCTCGGGGCGCAGGTGCGCTCGCACGCACCGGCCGTGGGCACCGTGACGAAAGACGTTGTGGCACCGCGGATCGCGCTACTGCTGAGCCTGGACGCACCCGGTACCCAGGAGTTGCTGCCGTTCCTCTCCGATGCGGATCCCCGGGTCCGCGCCACCGCCCTGGCGGTCCTCACCGAGCACACGCCGGACGGCTTCGCCGAGCAACTGATCGCGGCGCTCGCGGACGAGGACGCGGAAGTGCGCTCGGCCGCCGTGTCCGGACTGCGGGAACTCGCCGAAATCCTGCCCGCCGCGACGGGTCTCGCGCGACATGTCGACTCCCCCGACCCGATCGTGCGCGCCGCGGTGGTGGACCTGCTGCGCGCCCTGCGGTCCGGCTCGGCGGAGCTCTTCGCCAAGGCCGCCGTCGACGCCGACCACCGCGTCCGCATCCAGGCCGTGCACGCCCTGGTCTCCCTCGACGACTGGACCGCCCTGACCGCCGCCGCCCACGACGACAATCGCGAGGTCAGGATTGCCGCCGCGCGCGGTCTGGCCACCATTGGTCTCGGCGGCGCCGACACCGTCCGCGCGCTCACCACGGACCGTGACCCACTGGTCCGCGCGGCCGCGTTCACCGCGCTGTCGCGACTGGGCGCCGACTCCGACGCCGCGGCACTGACCGCCGCACTGGGTGATTCGGCATGGCAGATCCGGGAGGGGGCGGCGCGCGGCCTGGCCGCGGTCGGACCGGATCGAGCGGTCGAACCACTGAGCCGGGCTCTCGGCGATATCCATCCCGACATCCGCAAGGCCGCGGTGCTGACCCTCAGCACCTGGCCGGAATCCGCCGCCGCCCTGGCCGCCCTCGAATCCGCCCGCGCGGACAGCGATGCCGATGTGCGCGCCTACGCCCGGCGCGCGCTGGCGGTGCACGCCGGCGGCTAGACCGTCATGCGGGTCAGCGCTGGTCGGCGGTCCGGAACAACCCTTCGACGGCCGTGATGAAATACGGGAAATGCGCGCCGAAACGTTGCAGCGCGCGATCGCCCTCGAAGCCGCCGAACCAGTACAGGCCCGGGCTCCCGTCCGCCGTCGGATCCAGCTCGCGGAAGGTGCGCACCCACTGGTCCCCGCGGCGCGCGGCCACCAGGAACGGCAGCGCCCGGGAGAACACCAGCTCCTGATCGGCGGCCGGAATGCGCTGCGGCGCAATCGCGTCCAGCCCGCGCTGCATGGCCTGGACCCGACCGGTCAGCTCCCGGCCCAGCGCCGTGCGGGCGGGCAGATAGCGCGGCAGCAGCAGCGCCGCCACCCCGCCGAGCGCGATGGCCGCCCCGACCAGCGCATGCCGCTGTGGGCCGAAGGCCAGCGCCACGGTCGCGATGACCCCGAGCAGGATCAGCCCGACGCCGAGCCAGAACTCGAAACCCCGGCGGGTCCGGTCGATGAAGACCCCGGCTGCCACGGCATCACCGATCAGCGCCGCCCGCACCGCGCTCGCATCCACCCGGCCCTTGCGCTCGGACAGCAGCACCGACTCGACGCCCTCTGGAATCAGCGCCGCGTACACCGCGCGCTCGTAGGCGGTCAGCTGCGCGTCGGGCGGATTCACCCGGGAGAAACGCCAATCCGAATCGCCGACAGCGCTCACCCACAGATAGTTGCGCACCGCCAGATCCACCACGGTCGACGCCATATCCGGTACGTCGGCGTGGCCGTCGAGCAGCAGCCCGGCCGTGCTCGGCAGCATCCCGTCGGGCGAGGTGAACTGCACGTGCTCGCCCGCGCGCACCAGGGGATCGAGCACCTCGGGGCCCGCCGGCGCCGACCGCCGCGACCACACCACATACCCGGCCGCCGCCGCCAGCGCCGCCAGCAGCACGCCGAACGCGGCGAACACCGGACCGGTCAGCGAGAAGGCGCCGGGCGCATTGTCGTCGCGCACATCGGCATTCGCCTTGACCGTGCTCGGCGGCAGCTGCAGGGTCACATCCAGGATGTCGCCCTTGTGCAGGTCCGTTTTCTCCAGATGCGCGAAGCCGTCCGGCTCCACGCGAATATCCGCGCAGTCCTGGGGATTTCCGGGCGGGCCCACCGTGCACCTGGTGATGCCCATACGGAAGCTCGGGCTCGACACCGTCGCATTGATCGACGCCACATCGGTATTCAGCACGCCGGTCCACTGGAACACCTGCGCGCCCGAAGCGTCACTGACGGTGTTGTGCACCGTGTACTTGAAGGTGGCCGAACCAGGCCGGGCCTCGATGGTGAACCGGTCGTCGGCGACCTTGGCATCGCCGTCCCCGTCGGCGGACACGTCGGTCACCTGGAAATCGCGCTGCACGCCCGCGCCCACCTGCACCCGCAGCGGCAGCACCTGCCGAAACTCGCCGCCCTCGGGCACTTTCACGGTTTCGGTGACCCGCAGCAGACCGTCGTCGCCCAGATTCACCTCGGCGGTGATATCCACACCGGCCGGTTGCGCCACCGCGGCCGGCGCCGCCACACCCGCCACCGCGAGCAGCAGCGCGACCAGGGCGGCCCCCCGAAAAATCTGCATGACTGGCTACTCTAGCCAGCTTGCTATCCTTCCTCAGCGGCAAGTCGCAGGTCTATGGAGCCGGCAGGTTATCTCTGAGGAACGAGGGGGTGCGGGGGAGATGACTCGCCCACCGTCCGAACACGGACCGACACCCCCGGGCCGGCGTCCCGTGCCACCGCGCGGAACCCCGGCGCCGCAGAACAATCCACCGCAGCCCGCCGCGCCGCAGGGCTTCCCCGCCGTCCCGCGGCAGCAGCCGGCCGGTGGCCCGCCGCCGGGCGGCACACCCCCGCCGGGCGGGTCGCAGCAGCCGCCCGGATACCAACGGCCGCCGGGATATTCGTCGCAGCCGGGCCGGCCCACTCCGCCGCCGCCCGGGTATCCAGCCCCGCGCCCGGGATATCCGCCCCCGCCCGCTGCGGGTGCGCCCCGGCCGGGATACCCACCGCACCAAGGCTTTCCGCCGCCCGGCCACGGCCAGCCGCCCGGTTACCCGGCCCGGCCCGCCTACCGCGCGCCCATGCCGCCGCCCACCGCCGCCCCGCCGACCGGCGCGATCCCGATGACCCGGCCCGCGCCGCCGCGCCGCGGCCGGATCGGTGTGCTGGTGGTGATCCTGGTCCTGCTGGTGACGGGCGTGCTGCTGCGCACCGCCATCACCACCGGCCTGAATTCCATCAATGCCGGCTCGACCGTGAAGACCGTCTACTCGGGGGACGCCGGCGAGAACCACGGTGTCGCGGCCACGGCCGACAACCCGCTGCTCACCAATGCCGATTACACGCTGCTGCCGGCCAAGTGCGCCTACACGCCGTGGGGCACCCAGGTCGAGGTGGCGCGCAAGTTCTTCGAAACCGCGGCGGACTGCCTGCACTCGACGTGGAAACCGTTGTTCGACAAGATCAATCTGCCGTTCCAGGCGCCCAAGCTGAACGTGTCCGCCGACACCACCGGAATCACCACCCTGTGCACCGGGAACAGCACCAATTTCGCGGCCTTCTACTGCTCGGCGGACATGACCATCTACATGCCGATCAGCCAGCTGCAAACCGATCTCTTCGGCAACAACTGGGTCGTCTATCTGTCCGTCTTCGCCCATGAATACGGCCATCACGTCCAGGCCCAGGCCGGCATTCTCGGCAAGGTGCACCAGCAGCGCCGCGACGCCGGTTCCCGCAGCGACACCGGCCTGGAACTGTCCCGCCGCACCGAATTGCAGGCCCAGTGCTTCGACGGCATGTACCTGTCGTCCTCCAGCAATGGCGGCTCGCTGACCAGCGCCCAGATCGGCGTGGCCCGTAATGACGCCTATCACCGCGGCGACGGACCCGGCGACATGCGCGACCACGGCACCGCCCAGAACATGGGCGGCTGGTTCGAGATCGGGTACGACAAGGACCGCACCCTCCAGTGCAATACCTTCAGCGTCTCCGCGAGCAAGGTGAACTGAACCGGACCGCAAAAGCATTCGAGCCCCGCTGCGCGACGCAGCGGGGCTCGAAATATCGCTCAGCTCAGTGCCCGTGCGGCTTGGCGATCCGGCTCGGCGCGTGCCCGTGCACGCCCTCGGCGTAGGCGGTCTCCGCGTGCAGCGCGAAGTCGATGCCGCCGATCTCGTCCTCCTTGGTGATCCGGAAGCCGATCAGCTTGTCCAGCACCTTGCCCAGTAGGAAGGTCACGCCGAAGGCGAAGGCCGCCACCGTCAGCACGCCCACGATCTGCTTACCCAGCTGACCCAGTCCGCCGCCGTAGAACAGGCCCTTCGGCCCACCGGTCATGACCGCCGAGGCCAGGAAGCCGATGAGCAGCGTGCCCACGATGCCGCCGACGAAGTGCACGCCCACCACGTCCAGCGAATCGTCGTAGTTGCCCTTGAACTTCCAGCTCACCGCGAACGAACACACCACGCCCGCAACCAGACCCACGATCACCGCGCCGATGGTGTTCACCTCGCCGCAGGACGGCGTGATCGCGACCAGACCGGCCACCGCGCCCGAGGCCGCGCCGAAGGTGGTCGGCTTGCCGTCACGCCGCGCCTCGACCACCAGCCAGCCCAGCATGCCCAGACAGCCCGCCACCAGCGTGTTCAGGAACACCGCGGCGGCAATGCCATTGGCCGCCAGGGCCGAACCCGCATTGAAGCCGAACCAGCCGAACCACAGCAGGCCCGCGCCCAGCAGGACGAACGGCAGATTGTGCGGCCGCATGGCATCGGTCTTGAAGCCCACCCGCGGTCCCAGCACCAGCGCCATGGCCAGTGCCGAAGCGCCCGAGGCGATCTCGACCACCAGACCGCCCGCGTAATCCAGCGCGCCCAGCTTGGTCAGCCAGCCGTCCGGCGTCCACACCCAGTGCGCGATCGGCGCGTACACGATCAGCGCCCAGGCCGGCACGAAGATCATCCACGCCGAGAACTTG
The DNA here is from genome assembly GCF_040680715.1 of Nocardia sp. NPDC051981. Taxonomy (NCBI): domain Bacteria; kingdom Bacillati; phylum Actinomycetota; class Actinomycetes; order Mycobacteriales; family Nocardiaceae; genus Nocardia; species Nocardia sp. NPDC051981. The sequence goes on from NZ_JBFAXK010000023.1 coordinate 28,117, forward strand.
GCGCGGTCGGCGATCGCGCCGCTGATCAGCGCCACGGTCAGGATCGCGAAGGTCAGCTGGAAGGTGACGAACAACAGCTCTGGCACCGCCGCCCCGCTCTTGTTGTCCACCACGTGCAGCGTGTTCGGATCGATTCCGGCCAGCCCGAAATGCCCGAGATCGCCGATGATCCCGCCGCCCGCGTCGTCCCCGAAGGCCAGGCTGTATCCGAACAGCAGCCACGCCACCGCGACCAGCGGAATCGAGATGAAGCTCATCATCAGCATGTTGAGCACACCGCTGGACCGCACCATGCCGCCGTAGAAGATCGCCAGTCCGGGTGTCATCAGCAGCACCAGCGCCGTGGCGGCCAGCAGCCAGGCCGTCGCCGCCGGGTCGAGATGAGGTGTCATGCGGTAACTCCTTCCACGCGGTGATCGCGTTGCGTGGAAGTTACCGAATCCTCACGTTAAGGCGCTGTTACAAAAATGAGGCTTCGGATACCTGCCGTTAACAGCCCTAGCTGCGACGATCCTTGGCCTTTTTGGTCAGCGCGCGCAATCCGCGCGGGCCGGGGACTGGATTGCCCTCGTCGAGCGCCATCCATTCTGCGGTCACCAGCCACTGCTGCTGTGCCCGGGCGTCGGCTGTGTCGTTGAACACGCGCCGCCCCCGATCGTCGCGCAATTCGTAGGCCAGCACCGACCAGCGCGGCGGGCGGCCCTGCTCGGCCACCTGGTCCCGCAGATACGCCGCCACCAGCGTGCCGATGGTGTTCACCGGGCGCAGCGACACCCGGTTGCCGTACCGGGCGGCATGGAAGCGCCTTCCGGCACACAGGGATCGGGGCGCGGCGTTGTAGGCGATCCAGCCCGCGCGCTGGGCGCGCTCGATCAGCCACAGATGCTTGATGGCGGTCGGCGGGATATCGCCCACCCGCTCGCGGATCAGGGCGATCGCCGGTTCGGAGAGCAGAATGTCGCGCCGGGTCGGGCCGGTGCCGTGCGCGATCCAGTAGTTGTCAGTGAGTTTCGCCAGCACCCGTCCGAAATCGTCGATGCTGCGCTGCGCTCGCCGGCCCAGCCGCTCGATGCGCTCGGCCTCGGCCCGCATGTCGTTCTGCACGATGAGGGTGTGGATCGCCGCCAGGGTCGGCACCTGGCCGCGCTGCAGCAGTTCCAGAATCGCGCCCGCGGTGGCTGGATCGGCGGCGGCGGACACGGGTAGGGAGTCGCGCCGGATGTCGTAATCGTGCGGGCTGATGGCCCGGCTGAGCAGTCCGACCGCGGCGGAATCGCCGGCGAATTCGGTACTGGAGAGCCAGGCTGCGGCGATGTCGTCACGCGACTGCACGAGACATGTCCTCCGGGGGATTTGGTTGTGCTCCGGCCGGGATGAGGGACCGGCCGGGGCGACCAACCTGATGAAGGTTTGGCTACCGAAGTTGCCGTCGTCCACGGTAGCCAAGCGATTGCGTTCTTGCCGCATCGATTGACTGGATCGTTATGTCGGATCTCTGAAGTTGAAACAGAACGTAAGTCTGTATCTGGTGGCATAGCAGGTCAGGGGTCTTGGACAAATGGCCGCTATGGGCACGCTGAGAATTTGCTGTGGGATTTGTCGAGATATCCGTTCGGGACGGTCGGTTCCGACCGGGCCCCAGGAATGGGTGTGATCTACGTCATAGTTTGAATGGATGGACGGACGCAAGCGGCGTACCGGACGACCGGCCCGGCGGCGCGGCACCGCCTGTCGGTGCGCCCCGGTAACCTCTCCCCGTGGCTCTGTACCGGAAGTACCGACCGGCAACGTTCGCTGAAGTGGTGGGTCAGGAGCACGTCACCGATCCGCTGAGTATCGCGCTCGACACCGGGCGGATCAGTCATGCGTATCTCTTCTCGGGACCGCGCGGTTGTGGCAAGACCTCGTCCGCGCGCATCCTCGCGCGCTCGCTGAACTGTGTAGAGGGCCCGACCTCCAAGCCGTGCGGCGTCTGCTCGTCCTGCGTGGCGCTCGGTCCGGGCGGATCCGGCAATCTCGACGTCATCGAGCTCGACGCCGCCAGCCACGGCGGTGTGGACGACACCCGCGAACTGCGCGACCGCGCCTTCTACGCCCCGGCCGAATCCCGGTACCGCGTCTTCATCGTCGACGAGGCGCACATGGTCACCACCGCGGGCTTCAACGCGCTGCTCAAGATCGTGGAGGAGCCGCCCGCCCACCTGATCTTCGTCTTCGCCACCACCGAGCCGGACAAGGTGCTGCCCACCATCCGCTCGCGTACGCACCACTACCCCTTCCGGCTGCTCCCGCCCGCCACCATGCGCGGACTGCTCGGCAAGATCTGCGACCAGGAGGGGGTGCAGGTCGAAGAGTCGGTGTACCCCTTGGTGATTCGCGCCGGCGGCGGCTCCCCGCGCGACAGTCTCAGCGTGCTGGACCAGCTGCTGGCGGGCGCGGGCCCCGAAGGCGTCACCTATCAGCGTGCGGTCTCGCTGCTCGGCGTCACCGATGTCGCCCTGATCGACGACGCCATCGAGGCGCTTGCCGTCTCCGACGGTGCGGCCCTGTTCGGCACCATCGACCGCGTGGTGGAGGCGGGCCACGACCCCCGCCGTTTCGCCACCGACCTGCTCGAGCGGCTGCGCGACCTGATCCTGCTCCGCGCCGTCCCCGACGCCACCGACCGCAACCTGGTCACCGGCCCCGGCGACGTCATCGACCGCATGCGCTCCCAGGCCGAGCGCCTCGGCGCCGCCACCCTGGCCCGCCACGCCGAACTCCTGCACGAGGGCCTCGGCGATATGCGCGGCGCCACCAACCCCCGCCTGCTGCTCGAAGTCATCAGTGCCCGCATGCTTCTTCCGGCGGCCTCGGACGCCGATACCGCCACGCTCCAGCGCCTCGAGCTGCTGGAGCGCCGAATGGCAAGCGGCGCAATCCCTGCCGCCCCGCAGCAGGCGCAGGCCGCTCCGGCTGCCCAGGCCGCGGCCTCATCCGCCGCTCCCGCTGTGCCCCCGGCCGGCGGCGACAACCGCCGGCGCGGAGCCGCGGCCCTGGCCGCGCTGCGCGCCGAAAAGTCCGGCACGCCGCCAGGTTCCGCTGCCGAGACGGCGTCCGCGCCGGCGCAGGCCACTGATCCCGCACCGCAGGCCGTCACCGGTGGCACCGCGGTCCGGCCGCCCGAGCTGAGCCCGGTGGGCAGCGCCGCACCGCGGGTTGCGGCCACCCCGGTAGCGGAAAGCCCTGCGCCGCAGCCGGTTCCGGTGCCCCCTGACCCCGTGCCCGCGCCTGCGGCGGTCGAATCCGTTGCGCCGGTTGCCGATCCGATCGCGCCCGCGCCGGTCGCGGAGCCGGTGGCCGAGGCCGAGCCGGTCGTGACTCCCGCGCCGGAGCCGGTCCCCGCGCCCGAGCCGGTTGCGGCACCGGCAGAGGTCGCTGCTCCGGCGGCCTCCGCACCCGTGGGTGACGCCGTGCTGCAGGAGATCGAGGCGGCGTGGGCGGATATCCGGGCCAAGGTGCGGGACTTCGGTGCCGCGGTGCAGGCCCTGCTGACCGGCGCCAGTGTGGCGCGGGTCGAAGGGGAGACGATCGTCTTCGCGCATCTGCACGCGCCGCTGGCGCAGCGGTTGTCGCAGCCGCAGAACCTGGACGCGGTGCGGTCTGCGGTCCGGGCCGTGCTGGGCCGCGACCACGATGTGCGGTGGGAGGTCGGGGGACCGGCCGCCGGTGGCGGATCGGCGGCCAAGGCGGCGGGGCGGGCCCCGGCGGGCGGGCAGCCCGCGCCCAAGAAGGCCGCGCCGAAGTTCTCGCGCCCGAGTCAGGCCAAGGCGGCCGCGGCCGCACCGGTCGCCGAGCCTGCGGCGGCCGCTGGGTGGGGGAGCGCCACACCCGCAGTGCCCGCCGCTCCGGCGCCGGCGGATCCGGGCCCGGCGGGCGGGGATCCGTTCGATGCGAACAGTGCCCGGTTCGCGCCGCCGGAGGACGATATTCCGCTGCCTGACGGGCCGGATCTTCCGGACGATCCGGGGCCGGGGGACTACTCGCCGGTAGGTTATGACGGCGTCCCACCTGCTACTACGCCGGAGGAGGAGCGGGAGATGCTGGAGGAGTCGGCGAAGCCGGTGCCTCCGGAGGAGCGCCGCGACCCGGATGAGGTGGCGCTAGCACTGTTGCGGTCGGAGTTGGGGGCCACACCTCTCGAGGGTTGACAGTTCCCCTGCGGGGCAACTTAAGTTAACCGGAGTTCGCATAGTTCGGTACTATGATCGGGTGGCCGTGAGTATCGGTTTCGCGAGGTTCTAAGGTATGGCCCGGGCGTACGGGCTACCGGAGCGTCAACGAGCCTGCTCGGGACGCTGTTTGTACAGCGTCTAGGCGATCGGTCGTGGGGCCGGTCGGCGAGGTTATAGCCATGGCACTGCCCGCACAACGCGGTGACGGCGCACCCAAGAGAGGAAAACTCCGATATGACCACAGAGGCCTACATTTACGAGGCCATCCGCACCCCGCGCGGCAAGAACCGGAAGGGCTCGCTGCACTCGGTCAAGCCGATCGACCTGACCACCGGTCTGGTCGAGGAGCTGCGGAACCGGTTCCCGAACCTGGACGAGGACCGCATCTCGGACATCATCCTGGGCGTCGTCTCCCCGGTCGGTGATCAGGGCGCCGACATCGCCCGCACCACCGTGCTCACCGCGAACCTGCCCGACACCGTCGGCGGCGTGCAGATCAACCGCTTCTGCGCCTCCGGCCTCGAGGCCGTCAACATGGCCGCGCAGAAGGTCCGCTCGGGCTTCGACGACCTGGTGCTGGCCGGTGGCGTGGAGTCCATGTCCCGCGTGCCGATGGGCTCCGACGGTGGCGCCATGTTCATGGACCCGTGGACCAGCTACAACGCTTACATTGTGCCGCAGGGCATTTCGGCCGACCTGATCGCCACCATCGAGGGCTTCTCCCGCGACGACGTGGACGCCTACGCGGTCCGCTCGCAGAACCTGGCCGAGCAGGCCTGGAAGAACGGCTACTTCTCGCGCTCCGTCGTTCCGGTCAAGGACATCAACGGCCTGACCGTCCTGGACAACGACGAGCACATGCGTCCCGGCACCACCGCCGCCGACCTGGGCAAGCTGAACCCGGCCTTCGCCGGCATCGGTGACATGGGCGGCTTCGACGCCGTCGCCATGCAGCGCTACACCTACGTCGAGAAGATCGACCACGTCCACACCGGTGGTAACTCCTCCGGCATCGTCGACGGCGCCGCGCTGGTGCTGGTCGGCTCCGAGGAGGCCGGCGCCGCTTCGGGTCTGACCCCGCGCGCCCGCATCGTCGCCACCGCCACCTCCGGCGCCGACGCCACCATCATGCTGACCGGTCCGACCCCGGCCGCGCACAAGGCGCTGGCCAAGGCGGGCCTGACGGTCGATGACATCGACCTGTTCGAGATCAACGAGGCCTTCGCCTCCGTCGTCCTGAAGTTCCAGAAGGACCTGAACATCCCGGACGAGAAGCTGAACGTCAACGGTGGCGCGATCGCCATGGGCCACCCGCTGGGCGCCACCGGCGCCATGATCACCGGCACCATGGTCGACGAGCTGCACCGCCGCAACGCGCGCTACGCGCTGGTCACCCTCTGCATCGGCGGCGGCATGGGTGTCGCCACCATCATCGAGCGCGTCTGACGCCCACCGACTTTCATCTTCAGGAGAATCGAAAACAATGACCGAGAACATGATCGGCTGGGAAAAGGACGCCGACGGCATCGTCGTGCTGACCATGGACGACCCGAACCAGGGCGCCAACACCATGAACCAGCTCTACAAGGACTCCATGCGGGCCACGGTGGACCGCCTGGTCGCCGAGAAGGACGACATCACCGGTGTCGTCATCACCTCCGCGAAGAAGACCTTCTTCGCCGGCGGTGACCTCAAGAACATGATGCAGACCACCCCGGCGGACGCCGCGGCCATCATGGAGGAACTGACCTTCATCAAGGACGACCTGCGTCGTCTGGAAACCCTTGGCAAGCCGGTGGTTTCGGCCATCAACGGCGCTGCCCTGGGCGGCGGCCTGGAGATCACCCTGGCCACCCACCACCGCATCGCGGCCGACATCAAGGCCGTGCAGCTGGGCCTGCCCGAGGTCTCCCTGGGCCTGCTCCCGGCCGGTGGCGGCGTCACCCGCATCACCCGCATGCTCGGCATCGCGAACGGCCTGATGGGCGTGCTGCTGCAGGGCCAGAAGTTCAACGCGCAGAAGGCCAAGGCCACCGGCCTCATTCACGAGACCGTCGCCTCCGTCGAGGAGCTGGTCCCGGCCGCCAAGGCGTGGATCAAGGCCAACCCCGAGGCGGGCGTGCAGCCGTGGGACGTCAAGGGCTACAAGATCCCGGGCGGCACCCCCTCCACCCCGTCGCTGGCCGCCAACCTGCCGGCCTTCCCGGCCAACCTGCGCAAGCAGCTCAAGGGCCAGAACATGCCCGCCCCCAAGGCGATCATGTCCGCCGCCATCGAGGGCGCGCAGGTCGACTTCGACTCCGCCTCGCTGATCGAGTCGCGCTACTTCGTGTCCCTGCTGACCGGTCCGGTCGCCAAGAACATGATCCAGGCGTTCTTCTTCGACCTGCAGCACATCAACAACGGCGGTTCGCGTCCGAAGGACGTGCCGAAGCGTGAGATCAAGAAGGTCGGCGTGATCGGCGCGGGCATGATGGGCGCGGGCATCGCGTACGTCACCGCCAAGGCCGGCATCGACGTCGTCCTGAAGGACGTCACCATCGAGGCCGCGAACAAGGGCAAGGACTACTCGGTCAAGCTCGAGGAGAAGGCGCTCTCGCGTGGCAAGACCACCGAGGAGAAGTCGAAGACCCTGCTCGACCGCATCAAGCCGACCGCCGACGCGGCCGACTTCGCGGGCGTGGACTTCGTCATCGAGGCCGTGTTCGAGAACCCCGATCTGAAGGCCAAGGTCTTCCAGGAGATCGAGGACGTCGTGGACGCCGACGCACTGCTCGGCTCCAACACCTCGACCCTGCCGATCACCCTGCTGGCCAATGGCGTGAAGCGGGCCGAGGACTTCATCGGCATCCACTTCTTCTCGCCGGTCGACAAGATGCCGCTGGTCGAGATCATCAAGGGCGAGAAGACCTCCGACGAGGCGCTGGCCCGGGTGTACGACTACACCCTCGCCATCCGCAAGACCCCGATCGTGGTGAACGACTCGCGCGGCTTCTACACCTCGCGTGTGATCGGCAAGTTCATCAACGAGGCCATCATGATGCTCGGTGAGGGCATCGACCCGCAGACCATCGAGCAGGCCGGTCTGCAGGCGGGCTACCCGGCGGCGCCGCTGAAGCTGTCGGACGAGCTGAACTTCACCACCATGCAGAAGATCTACAAGGAGACCGCCGAGGCGGTCATCGCCGCCGGCGGCGAGATCGACGCCGCCTCCGGCGCGACCGCGCAGATCCTCGACAAGCTGGTGGGCGAGTTCGACCGCAAGGGCAAGGCCGGCGGCGCGGGCTTCTACGACTACGTCGACGGCAAGGCCACCGGTCTGTGGTCGGAGCTGCGCTCCACCTTCAAGACCTCCACCGAGCTGCCCGAGGGCGTCTCGCTGCAGGACCTGAAGGACCGCATGCTGTTCGCCGAGGCCATCGAGACCCAGAAGTGCTTCGACGAGAACGTGCTGACCTCGACCGCCGACGCCAATATCGGCTCGATCTTCGGCATCGGCTTCCCGGCCTGGACCGGTGGCACCCACCAGTTCATCGTGGGCTACCCGGGTGGACAGGAAGCCTTCGTGGCCCGCGCCGACGAGCTGGCCGCCAAGTTCGGCAGCCGCTTCGAGGTTCCGGCTTCGCTGCGCAAGTGACAACGGCGCTCCAGCGCTGAAACACCCGGCCCGGGTCGCGAATACGCGGCCCGGGCCGGGTGTTTTACAGGTGTGTGAACAGGACCGGGCGGGACGCCCGGAGCTGAGTGAAAGGTCCACACGCCCGTGCGGTCCGCGCTACGTTGGAAGATGCGCGGGAGAACACCGGAGGCAGGTCCAGATGAATCCACAGGCGCGCCCGGGCGGCTCGCGGAGTGAGCAGGCCCCTCCCGAAGACTCCACGCAGTCCTACCTTCCCATGACCCTCGACGACGAGCTCGAGGCCATGGGCCTGTTCGACGCGGAGGAGATCGGCCGGGGCGGTTTCGGGGTGGTGTACCGCTGTGCCCAGCGCGCCCTGGACCGGGTGGTGGCGGTCAAGGTGCTCTCCACCGAGATCGACGACGAGAGCCGCGAGCGGTTCCTGCGTGAGGAACACGCCATGGGCCGGCTGTCGGGGCATCCGAACATCGTCGACATCCTGCAGGTGGATGTGACGCCCAGTGGGCGGCCCTTCATCGTGATGCCCTATGCGACCCGCGGTTCCCTGGAACAGGTGGTGCGGGACAGCGGGCCGCTGTCCTGGACGGATTCGGTGCGGGTCGGGGTGAAGCTGGCGGGGGCCATCGAGACCGCGCACCGGGTCGAAGTACTGCACCGGGACGTGAAGCCGGCGAATGTGCTGCTGAGCCGCTATGGGGAACCGCAGCTCACCGACTTCGGAATCGCCCGTATCCCAGGGGGTTTCCGCACCTCGACGAGTCTGATCACCGGTTCGCCCGCGTTCACCGCGCCCGAGGTGCTCAAGGGTGACGAGCCGACCGTGCGCTCGGATGTGTACGGGCTGGGCTCCACCCTCTTCGCGCTGCTGACCGGTCACGCCGCCTTCGAACGGCAGGCCGGGGAGAAGATCGTGGCGCAGTTCCTGCGCATCACCAGCCAGCCGGTGCCGGATCTGCGGGAGCTCGAGATTCCGCCCGACGTGGCGGCGGCCATCGAGGCGGCCATGTCGCCGGATCCGCGTGATCGGCCCGGCAGCGCCGTGGAATTCGGGGAGCTGCTGCGGACCGTGCAGGGCGAGCACGGGCAGGTCCCGGACGAGATGGCGCTGCTCGAGAGCGCACAGCCCGGGGTGGACAGCACGGATTCCGCTGTCACCCGGACATATTCGCGCCGGCGCACGCACACCGTGGTCACCGCCCCGCGTACCCACTCGCTGACGCTGCGGCCGCAGGGCAATCCCAGCGCCGTGTTCGCGGCCTCCGGCACCACCGAGTTCGCGGCCGTCGGCAATACGCTGCCGCCCACGGCCGCAACGAAATTCCTGCCCCCGACCCCGGCCCGCGAGCCGATCCCACGCCCCCGGCTGCTGGAACCGCTGCGCGCGGGCGGTCGCCGCCGGCTGGCGGTGATTCACGCCCCGGCCGGATTCGGCAAGCGCACCCTCGCCGCGCAGTGGTGTGCCGAGCTCACCGATCGCGGGGTGGCGGTCGCCTGGATCAGCATCGACCGCGACGACGACAACGAGGTATGGCTGCTGGCCCACATCATCGCCGCCATCCGCAAGGTGCGGCCGGAGATCGGCGCGGGGCTCGAGCAGCTGCTGGAGGAGCGGCCCGCCGAGGCGGTGCCGTACGCGGTGTCGGCGCTGATCGACGAGGTGCACGCGAGCGGGAGCCCGGTGGTCGTGGTGGTGGACGACTGGCATCGGATCACCGACGCGGGGGCGCAGCGGGTGATGGAGTCGCTGCTCGACAACTGTTCGCACGACCTGCGTTTCGTCATCACCAGCCGGGAGCGGGCCGGGTTGCCGCTGAGCCGTCTGCAGGTGGCCGACGAACTGGTGGAGATCGGATCCGGTCAGCTGCGGCTGACCGAGGCGGAGACCCGGCAGATCCTGGTCGAGCGCATGGGGCTGGAATTGAGCGAGCGGCAGGTTGAGCAGATCCACACCGCCACCGACGGCTGGCCTGCCGCGATCCAGCTGGCCGGACTGTCGCTGCGGTCGGCCGATCGCGACGTGGACCGGCTGATCACCGGACTCTCCGGCGACAACAAGGCGATTCGCGAGTACCTCGCCGAGAACGTGCTCGACACCATCGAGCCGCACATGCTCGAATTCCTCAGTGCCATAGCGGTTCCCGAACGCGTGAACGCCTCGCTGGCCGAGGCGCTGTCCGGCGCGAAGGACGCTGCCGATCTGCTGGATCAGGCCGAGCGGCGGGAACTGTTCGTGCACCGGCTCGCCGACGATCCGAATTGGTACCAGATGCAGCCGATGGTGGCCGAGCATCTGCGCGCCCGCTTGGACCGGGCCCAGCCCGGGCAGCTGAAGAAGCTGCACGGCAAGGCCTCCCGCTGGTTCGCCGAGCACAATCTGATCAAGCAGTCGGTCGATCACGCGCTCGCTGCCACCGATCTGAAGTACGCGCTGGACCTGGTCGAGAAGGGCGGCATGGACCTGATCGACAGCTCCCGGCTGGCGACCCTGTTCGGCACGGTGTCGAAACTGCCGGTGCAGCAGGTGACTTCGCGTTCCAAGCTGCTGATGGCGCTGGCCCGGGCCAATGTGAACCTGCAGCAGTCCGGTGCGGCCCGGACCGCGCTGGGCCGGTTGTCGAACATGCTGGCGCGCAGTGGCACCGACGACGCCGAGGCGGTGAACCAGCGCTGTCAGGCGGCGGTGCTGGCCGCGGCCGATCAGGTGGCCCGCGACCGCACCGAGGGCGTGCTCGACAAGATCACCGAATGCCTGAAGCTGGCCGACGACCTGCCGGCGTGGACGGTGTCGACGGCCGCGAATCTGGCCTCCTTCGTGCGCCTGTGCGACTTCGACTTCGAGGGCGCCAGGGACATGCAGGACTGGGCCGCGCCCTATCACGTGCGGTCGGCCGATCCGCTGGGCGAGGTGTTCGGGCGCTGCGCGCAGGGCGACGCCGCCTACGAGCAGCTCGATATCGACACCGCCACCCGGTGTTTCGAGCAGGCGTGGCAGATCGCCCGCGACCGCGCGGGGTCTCGCTCGAACTCGGCGCGGGTGGCGGCCGCGCTGCTGGGCGAGGTGGCCTACCGGCGCGGTGACCTCGACAGCGCCGAGCGGCTGCTGGATCAGAGCCACGAACTGACCGCCCGGGTCGGCCCGGTGGACTTCCTGGTCACCATCTTCGTGAGCGGGGCCCGGGTGAAGGCGGTCCGCGGTGACCTGGAGACCGCCGCGGCGCGCCTGGACGAGGGCGCGCGCATCGCGGCCGACCGGCGGCTCACCCGCCTGGCCGCCCAGGTCCGGGCCGAGCGCCTGCGGCTGGGCCTGCCCGCCGATGCGCTGACCGCGGGCCTGGTCACCGATCCGATGGCCCGCGCGTTGCGGCATGCCACCGGCGCGGCGGCGCTGGCCGCGGAGGCGGAGGAGATCGCCACCATCCGTGCCCTGCTGGCCCGGCACTACCGCGGCGAGGACCGCGCCACCGACGACCTGGCCCCGCTCGGCGCCGACGACACCGCGGTCAAGCGCGCCCGCGCCCTGTATTCGCGCATCCGTGAGCAGAACCGGCCGCGCGCTGAACTCGACGCGGCGCTGCTGCTGGCCGAATGCCTGTCGGTCTCCGGCTGGCTCGGGGAGTCCATCGCGGTGCTCACCCCGGTGGTGGTCCGCTGCGCCGGGCTGGGCTGGTCCCGGCCGCTGCTCGATGCCGGGCCGGGCGTGGTGAACATCCTGCGCACCATGCGCCACGAGATGCCGCTGGACGCCGATACCGAGGCGCCGGAGCTGCCGCGCCGATTTCTCGATTCGCTGCTCTGAACAGCGGATTCGGCGGTACAGCCGGCGAATCGGGTGCGCTTGCCCAGCATCCAGGCTTCATGCAGCCTATTCACAGGGTTTCTCGAGGAATGGTGTCGAGAATCGCCGACGTGCCTGTGACGACGATGCTGCAGTCCCCGCCCGCCGTGCCTCCGGCACCGCAGTTGCCCGCACAGACCCAGACCGGGTTCGGGGGCGGCTTCCACCACGGGGTTTCACTGCTGCACGGCTGGCTGCCCCAGGTGATCACCTTCGTCGCGGTCTTCCTGCTGGTGGTGGCGTTCGCGCGATTCACCCGCCGGTGGTGGCTGCTGTGGGTGCCGGTCTGCGTGGTGTTCGCGCTCGGGGTGGTGCGGGCCGCCTGGATGTACACCAACAACGAGGGGCTGGCGTCGGATCCGGCGCCGATGCTGCTGTGGGTGGCGATCGGCCTGGCGGGGGCGGCACTCGCCGCCGCCGTGGTCGGCATCCGCACCGGTGGCTGGTGGCAGCGGATCGTGGCCGTGCTGGCGGTGCCGGCGGCGCTGCTGAACGTGGGTGTCGTGCTGAATCAGTGGGTGGGGTACTACCCGACCGCGAATGCGGCGTGGGCTGCCATGACGGCGGAACCGCTGCCGCATCAGACCAGCCTGGACTCGCTGGCGTCGCTGCGGAACACGAATGTGGGAACCGGGCGGATCGTGCCGGTGGACGTTCCGGAATCGGGTAGCCACTTCAATCACCGCACCGAATACGTGTACCTGCCGCCGGCCTGGTTCCAGGGCGACAAGCCGCCCGCCCTGCCGGTGGTCATGATGATCGGCGGCGAGTTCAACACCCCCGCGGACTGGGTGCGCAGCGGTCAGATCATGCCCAGCGTGGATGATTTCGCGAAGTCCAACAACGGCCGGACGCCGATCCTGGTGTTCGTCGATTCCGGCGGCAGTTTCAACAACGACACCGAATGCGTGAACGGCCCGCGCGGCGATGCGGCCGACCACCTCACCAATGATGTTCCCGCCCATGTGGAATCGACCTTCGGCGCGTCCGCGGATCCCGCCAAGTGGGGGATCGTCGGATGGTCCATGGGCGGGACCTGCGCGGTGGATCTGGCGACCATGCATCCGGAACTGTTCGGTACCTTCGTGGATATCGCGGGTGATCTCGGTCCGGCCGCGGGCACCAAGGAGCAGACGATCAAGCGGCTCTTCGGCGGCAGCGAGCAGGCCTGGGCGGCCTTCGATCCCACGACCGTGATGCAGAAGCACGGCCCGTATGCCGATACCGTCGGCCTGTTCGACGATCTGACGCCGCCCGCGTGGCAGAAGAAGATGGCCTCCGACCCGAAGGCGAAGGCCTACATGCAGCAGAAGTCGATCGACGAGAGCAAGGTCGGCATGGGCGGCAAGGACGGCGTCTACGACACCGGCGAGGTCGGCGCGGCCGAGGCGCTCTGTGCCCAGGGACAGCAGGTCAATATCAACTGCACGGTGCACACCACCGAGGGCGGGCACACCTGGCAGTTCGCGGCGGCGGCCTTCACCTCGTCATTCCCGTGGATGACCGCGCGCCTGGGAATTCCGGTGGCGGGCCTGTCCTCGTAGCAACGAAAGCGGGCGTGCGGCGAAAGCCGCGCGCCCGCTTCGTCTTACGAGGGTTCCTACGCCTTCCACCAGGGGCGCAGCGGCACGGTCCAGGCCTGGTCCGCGCCGAGCTTGACGCCCAGGATCTGGTGCAGTTGCACCACATTGCGCTCGAAGCCGAGCTGACAGCCGGCCATGTAGAGCCCCCACACCTTGGCGGTGCCCTCACCGACCTCCTCGACGGCGGCATCCCAGTTCTTCACCAGGTTGTCGCACCATTCGGCGAGGGTGAGGGCGTAGTGCCGGCGCAGGTTCTCCTCGTGCAGCACCTCGAGGCCCACGTTCTGGACCTCGGAGATGATGCGGCCGGAGCCGGCCAGTTCGCCGTCGGGGAAGACGTAGCGGTCGATGAAGTCGCCCGCCTTGGTGATGCGGGTGTTGTCCGGCCGGGTGATGGAATGGTTCAGGAACAGGCCGCCGACCTTCAGCTTCGACTTGATGAATTCGAAGTAGGCAGGGTAGTTGTGCACGCCGATGTGCTCGGTGAGCCCGATGGAGGAGACCGCGTCGAACTCGCCCTCGCGCACGTCGCGATAGTCGCTGTGGCGCACCTCAGCGAGGTCGGACAGGCCCTCCTCGGCGATCTTGGCCTGCGCCCACTCGGCCTGCTCGGCCGACAGGGTGGCGCCGATGACCCGCACGCCGCGCTTGGCGGCGTAGCGCACCATGCCGCCCCAGCCGCAGCCGATGTCGAGCAACCGGTCGCCGGGCTTCAGGTTCAGCTTTTCGAAGACCAAGCGGTACTTGTTCTCCTGGGCCTGCTCCAGCGTCCAGGCCGGGTCCTCGTAGGCCGCGCAGGTGTAGGTCATGGACGGGCCCAGCACGTACTCGTAGAACGTGTTGGAGACGTCGTAGTGGTGGTGGATGGCCTCGGCGTCACGAGTCTTGCTGTGCCGCAAGCCTTCCAGTGCGATGCGCCGCCAGCGCGGCATGGCCTCCTGTGGCGGCGGGGGCACCGGCTTGAGCAGTTCCCAGCCCAGCGAGCGGGCGATGACCACCAGCTGCAGCGCGGTGGGGCGGCGGAACTTCATGCCCGCCATGGCCTTCAGCAGGGCGTAGGGGTCGCCGGGTTCGACGCCGTGGGCGATCAGGTCACCGGAGATGTAGGCACGGGCCATGCCGAGGTCGCCGGGCGCGGTGGCGATGAAGTTGACGCCGCGCGGGGTGGTGATCTCCAGGCCGAATTCCGAGTCCTCCGGTCCGGCGCTGCTGCCGTCGTAACAGGTCAGGCGGATCGGTACCGGGCCGTCGAGGAGGGTCTCGAAGATCTCGGCAATGCTGAGTTTGGTTCCCAGCTCGGCGAATACGTCGGAACGGTCCTTGTACATGGTCACTTGCGTTGCACCGCCTTCGAATACAGATCCAGTAGACGAGAATCCGGGTCGTAGCGTTTCTTGAGGGTGGGGTACGTATCGCCGCCGTAGTAGAGGGAGGCGAATTCATCCTGGCCGTAGAAGGAGTCCGAATACAGGGATTTATGACCGTCCAGTTCGGACACCTTGCGCTCGATGGCACGGTTGGCCGCGCCGTCGGGCTGTCCCGGCACGGTCGGCACGGCCGACCAGAAACCGACATTGACATAGGTGCGGCCGGGCTCCAGCGGATAGAGCGGCCAGGGGCGTTCGGCCGCCTGCTGCGCTTCCGCGCGATTGTCGCGCAAGCGCAAGGGGCACAACCAGATCGGCTCGATGGGGATCTCGCGCAGGAACCATTCCACGAAATCCGCGGTGTGCTCCATGGGCACCTCGATGTCCTGCACCACCCGTTCGCGCGGCGGATTCCCGTGCCGCGCCTCGATCTTGTCGCCGATCGCGTACCGGTGATCCAGCGCGATCAGCTTCCAGTAGAAGCTGGAGCGCCGGTACTGCTGGGGCCAGAATCGCCGGATCCGTGGGTTCTGCGCCCCGAATGCCCGTGAGCACCAGAACCAGTCGGTGTCCCAGCGCCACAGGTAGTCGTGGATGGTCAGCCGATCGCGCTTGGGCCGCGCCGAATCGTGCTGGATGGATCGGTAGTAGATGTCCATGCCGGTGTAGTCGCTGACCGGGCCGGGCTCGTCGGTCTGGCGGCCCAGGATCAGGTAGCTCTCGTCGGCGGTGAAGACCACCCCGTCGAGGTAGTCGACCGGTTCGCCGTCGTGGGAGCGGTCCGCGATGATCTGTGTCATCGTCGCCTCCAGCTCCCGCAGATCGTGGAACCGTATGTGCCGCAATGCCACGTAGGGCAGCACCGGTTCGAGTTCTATCTTCAGTCGGGTCGAGTACCCGAGCGTGCCGTAGGAATTCGGGAATCCGCGGAACAGATCCGCGTGTTCGCCGTCCCGGGTGGCGGTGACGATCTCACCGGCGCCGGTCAGCACGTCGATCTCGAGCACGGATTCGTGCGGGAGACCGTTGCGGAACGAGGTGGACTCGATGCCCAGCCCGGTGACCGCGCCGCCCAGGGTGATGGTCTTCAGCTGCGGCACCACGAACGGGGCCAGCCCGTGGCGCAGGGTGGTGGCGACCAGGTCCTCGTAGGTGGTCATGCCGGCCACGTCGGCCGTGCGGGCCGCCGGGTCCACCGCGATGACCTGCGTCAATCCGGACACATCGAGGCCGGGCGCGGTGCTGCGCGCCCGGGCACGGAAGAGGTTGGACGTCTTCTTGGCCAGCCGAACGTTCGCATCCGGCGGGATGGCGCGGTACGAGGCCAGGAGGCGATCGACTCCGGCCCGATGCGCGGCGAAACCTGATTCCTGTGCGGCCGGTGCGCGGCCGGCCTTCCCCAACAGACTCACTGCCACCTTCGAAAACCTAGCGTGCACCGACCGGTACGGCCAGCAGGGGAGCACCGGCGGGGCGGGTTTTCACGCACAGTTTGCATGCGTGTCGGCGGGTGCGACCTGCCGTGTAGCGAGGGTATTCCCGTCCCCGGGGTGATGATTGTTACTTCAGCTAACAATTGGGTTACGGTGCGGCCGAGCTCTTTACAGCGAGTCGTCAAGCTCCATCTGCCGGATCCGCGGCAGATACGGATCCAGTTCGCCCGCCCCGAAACGGCACAATCCGATCACGTGCCAGAACTGGCCCGCCAGCAGGTCACCGGACGCCACGTCCCAGAGCCGGACATGGCCGTCGTCGCAGCCGGTGGCCATGGTCGCGCCCGCCGCGTCGAAGGCGATCGAGCGCACCCGGCCGCGATGCGCGGCGCAGACGGCCTGCTCGCCGCCGGTCTCGCGGGTCCACAGGGTGACGGTGTCGTCGTCATTGGCGGTGGCGCCGGACTCCAGGGTGATCAGCCCGTCCGCGCTGCCCTGCAGGCGCTGGGCCAGCCGCCTGCTGGCGGCGTCCCACAGCCGCACGCTGCCATCGTTGCCGCAGCCCGCGAGCAGGGTGCCGTGGGCATTGAAGGAGACCGCGCGCACATGGCGGCCGTGCCCGTTGAGGGTGTGCAGGCGCTCGCCGGCCGCCCACCCCACAGCGGCACCCTGCCAGTATCCCGCCATCGAAAGCGTCGCGGGGCCAATCGAATTGACCTCTCGCGGATTTCTCGGCCCGCGCGACAGTTCTCGGCCCGTGCGACCTGCCCGCCGACGCTGCGATCATTGGTCAATGCCCGAACAGCTGGAATCCGGTTCGCCGCCCCTCCGGGCAGACTCGGTCGTGCCCCGGCGGCCCAGTGTGCTGGATTCGGTCCGGATCGGGCTGCTGATCGTTGGATTGCTGTGTGTGGCGACGGGACTGCTGCCCAGGCATGAGGCGGCGGACAACATGCGGCGGATCGCGCCGTTGTTGTTGTTTCTGGGCAGTGTGATCGTGCTGGCGAATCTGGCTCGGCGGGCCAAGGTGTTCGATGTGATCGCGCATCGGCTGGCGATCATTGCCGGTGGGAATTATGCCGGGTTGTTCCTGCTGTGCGTGCTGTTCGCGTCGACCACGACGATGGTGCTGAATCTGGATACGACCGCGGTGCTGCTGACGCCGGTGATGATCGCGCTGGCGGGGCCGGCGCGGATTCCGCCGCTGCCGCTGGCCATGACGACGCTGTGGCTGGCGAATACGGCGAGCCTGCTGCTGCCGGTGTCGAATCTGACCAATCTGCTGGCGGCGGATCGGGTGGCACTGGACGCGACCGGGTTCGCTGCCAGAATGTGGCTGCCACAGCTGCTTTCGATCGCGGTGACCATGCTGTGTCTGTGGTGGTGGTACTGGCGGCGGTCGCAGCGCGGGGCCGACCGGTATGTGGTGCCGGAGCCGATCTGCCCGGTGGATCTGCGGGAACGGCTGCTGCTGTACGCGTCCGGGGGCGCGTGTGTGCTGTTCGTGCTGGCCATTCCGTTCGTGGGGGATCGGATCGGGATCGCGGCCACGGTGGCCGCGGCCATCGCGGTGCTGGCCTTCGCCATCTGCGACCGGTCGGCGCTGCGCCTGTCGCTGTTCCCCTGGCAGCTGCTGGTTTTCGTGTCCGGGCTGTTCCTGGTGGTGCCCACGCTGTCCGCGCACGGCCTGTCGACGGTGATGGATCATCTGATCGGGCAGGACTCCAGCGGTCCCAGCGTGTTCCGGGCCGCCGGCACGGGCGCGGCGCTGTCCAATATCGTCAACAACCTGCCCGCCTACACCGCGGGCGAGGCCGTGATCTCCCCGAGTGAGCGGAACCAGTTGCTGGCCTTGCTGATCGGCACCAATGTGGGCCCGGTGATCACCCCGTGGGCCTCCCTGGCCACACTGCTGTGCCTGGAGTTCTGCCGCACCCACGCGGTACGGGTCCCCATGCGCCGGTTCCTGCTGACCGGCCTGGTGCTGGCGGTGGCAGCGACCGCCGCCGCCACCGCGGGGCTGCTGCTCACCGGCTAGAAGGTATTCACCTGGCGCAGTGTGTATACCAGGCGCACGCCACCGCCGTGGCGACCAGCCGGGAGGTCTGATTGCCGTCGCGCAGCAGGGTGAGCGCGAGCAGGCTCAGCACGAGCAGCGTCGCGCCGCTGACCGCGTCCAGATCGGCGAACTTGTCGAAGGCCTCGACCACAATGGCCGTGGCCGGCACGACCAGCGTCACGACACCGTCGACATTGAGCCGGATCCAGGTCACGAACCGCGTCATCACCGCGTCCTCCCCCGCAGTAGTGCACCCAGGATAGGTGGCCGACCCGACACGGCGCAGCGAACCGGCGCACCCGGATGCGGCGTAGCATGACCGAGCGGTAGCAGGGCAGAGTGCCGGTCGGCCCGCGCAATCACTAAGGAGCACATGGTGGGACAGGTCAGCGCCTCCAGTTCGATCGTCGTCGCGGCGGATCCGAAGCGCACCCTCGACGCGATCGCCGATTACGAGACAGTGCGGCCCAAGATCCTCTCCGCGCACTACCGCGACTACAAGGTGGTCGAGGGCGGCCAGGGCGCCGGCACCGTCGCCGAGTGGACGCTGCAGGCCACCGAGAAGCGCTCCCGCAATGTGCGCGCGGTCATCTCGGTCTCCGATTCCATGGTGACGGAACGGGATTCGAACTCCTCCATGGTCACCGCCTGGACCGTGACCCCCTCGGGTACCGGCTCGCTGGTCACCGTGCGCACCACCTGGAAGGGCGCGGGCGGCATCGGCGGCATCTTCGAGGGCATCTTCGCGCCGCTCGGCCTGAAGAAGATCCAGGCCGAGGTGCTCGAGAACCTGAAGCGCGAGCTCTCCTAGCGAGCGGGGGTCAGCCCTCGCCGCCGATATCGAACAGGTTGCCCTCCGGGTCCGCCAGCGTCGCCCACTTCACGCCGTATTCGTCGAAGTCCGCGAGATGTTTGGCCCCGAGGGCAACCGCGCGCTCGACCTCCGTGGTCAGGGTGCCGCCCGCAGTCAGGTCGACGTGCACGACATTCTTGCCCGGGTTCTTGTCCGGCACCTGGACGAACATGAACGTCGGGGTGGCGGCGGCGTCGTCGATGGTCGCGAAATGCTCGTTCGCGCCCTCGTCGACCGGGCGGTCCAGCAGCTGCGCGTAGAAGCCCGCGAGCGCGGCGGCGTCGTGGCAGTCGAAGACGATATTGCCGAGGGACAGTGCCATGGATTCTCTCCTTCTTCAGAGCCGGCCGATGGGCCAGCAGACTTCGGTGCGGTAGTCGGCGGGCTCGGCGTCACCGGGCCCGACCAGGTAGATCTCGCGCACGGGTTCGGTGAGCGCGGTGTCGTGCTCGGCCACATGGCTGCCCAGCGCGCCATAGGTGCGGTCGAATTCGGTGAACGGGCCCGCGTGGACGGCGATGGCGAACCGGCGGGCGGGCAGGTCGAGGACGGTCCCGGCGTCGACGCGGTCCCGGTGCCGCTCGTCGATGGGCACGAAGGTGACGACTTCGCCCCGGTCGTATTCGAAGAACTCCGGCGCGTAGGTGGCGCCGCCCGGTCCGGCGGGTGCGAGGTTCGCGGCGGCCAGTTGCGCGTACATGGTTCCGTAGCTGTGCTCACACCACGCATCGCAGTCCTCGCGCGCCACCTCCGCCGTCATGGCCAGCGCCGCATAGCTTGCGACGGAACGGTATTCGACGCTGATCCCGGTCGACGGCAGCAGCAGCGCCCGGAGCGAGGCCACCACGTCGCGGGTGCGCACCAACTCGGCCTCCATGCGCTCGAGATGCGCTCGGATGGCCGCGTCCCGCGCCGCCTGATCGGGGGCGGCCATCACCGCCTTGATCTCCGGCAACGGCATGTTCAGCTCGCGCAGCCGCTTGATCAGGTGCGCCTGGTCCACCTGCTCGGTCGAATAGAACCGGTAGCCGGAGCCCGGGTCGATCGCGACCGGGGCCAGCAGGTCGATCTCGTGGTAGTACCGCAGCGTCTTGATGGTCAGGTAGGTGAGCCGGGAGAACTCGCCGATCGGAACCGTTGCCGTCATGCCCTAAGCGAACACCCTCCAGCGAGGGGAGAGTCAAGCAGCGCGGCGCGCGTCGCCGACTAGGCTGGGGAGCGATCACCATCCCCCAGGAAGGACGCGCCGTGCAGCCCGGTGAAGGTTTCGATTTCCAGCAGTTGATGGCCCAGGCCCAGCAGATGCAGCAGGCCGTCATGGCCGCGCAGCAGGAGATCGCGGAGTCGGAGGTCGAGGGCGAGGCGGGCGGTGGCCTGGTGCGCGCCCGGATCCGCGCCACCGGCGAGGTGCTGGCGCTGACCATCGACCCGAAGGTGGTCGATCCGGAGGATGTGGACACGCTGCAGGATCTGATCATCGGCGCGCTCAACGACGCCATGGAGACCGCGCAGAACCTGGCCGCCGAGCGGCTGGGCCCGCTGGCCGGCGGTCTCGGCGGCGGCGCGCTGCCCGGACTCTGATCGGGGCTGGGTAGGTGTACGAGGGTCCGGTTCAGGATCTCATCGACGAGTTGGGCAAGCTGCCCGGCGTCGGCCCGAAGAGCGCGCAGCGCATCGCGTTTCATCTGCTCTCGGTGGAGCCGCCGGAGATCGACCGGCTGCAGGCGGCCCTGCAGAAGGTGCGGGACGGCGTGCGGTTCTGCGCGGTCTGCGGCACCGTCTCCGACGGTGAACTGTGCCGTATCTGTGCCGATCCGCGCCGCGACCGCACCATGATCTGCGTGGTCGAGGAACCCAAGGATGTGCAGGCCATCGAGCGCACCCGGGAATTCCGCGGGCGCTATCACGTGCTCGGCGGCGCGCTCGACCCGCTGTCGGGTATCGGACCGGACCAGTTGCGCATCCGGGAATTGCTGACCCGCATCGGAAATCAGGACGACGGCGTGGATGTCACCGAGGTGATCATTGCCACCGATCCGAATACCGAGGGCGAGGCGACGGCCACCTACCTGGTCCGCATGCTGCGCGATTTCCCGGGACTGAGCGTGACGCGCCTGGCCTCGGGTCTGCCCATGGGCGGTGATCTGGAATTCGCCGACGAATTGACCCTGGGCCGCGCCCTTTCCGGGCGTCGCGCCCTGTAAGTGGCGTACCGGGATCGGGCTATGTCCAGGTCGGCGGCGCGGGAAGCGCCGCCGGCTGCGGGCAGGGAATGTGTTGAACGTTCCTGGGGATATCGGCTCCGGCCCCGCTGGCGTGCAATGCCACGGCGATAGCGAAAGTAGCCGCCAAACCGGCCACGACTGCCAAGCCCTTACGCAAGGTCCCGTTCTTCAAGGATGGGCGTAGCTTCGACGGGCGTAGCTTCATGTTTCGCTCCTCGCCTCGGTGAGTAATGCGTACAAGCTCGGAAACACCGCGTGCAATTAGCGAAATGCTAGCTTTCCTGCGCGTGCGCAGCCTTCATTCCGGGGGGTTGGAAGTGGAAATTGAAATCGGTCCGTTATTCGACGGTCAGAACGTGAGACGCTGCCAATCCAGCGCGGCGAATCCCGAACGATCTCCGGTGGCCCAGCCCCAGATGAGATCGGCCACAATTCGCGGGTCGTTCGCGGTGGCTGCGAAATGCTTGTCGGCGGACCCGTCCCGGTATTCCAGGTCGTAATGCCCGTCCTGATGCCGATAGGTCTGGATGTAGATCTGATCTCCGGTTTCCACGATCAGATACGGACCGGGCTGTCCCAGCTCCGGAATCCACAGCTCCACCAGTTGCCGTGTCAGGTACGGGAATTCACCCGCCCCGCCGTGCGTGACGGCGGCCGTGACCGATTCGACCGGATCCACCAGCCAGGCCAGCTGCGGGTCCCACAGCGCGTAATCGTGCGGGGTGCCCAGCTCGAACAGCAGCCCGCGCACATGGCCGATGGCGTCGTAGGGGGTGGAGACGAACAGGGCGTCGCCGAGCACGCCGTCGCCGGCGGGCGAGCCCAGGAAGCTGTCCGCCTCGGGCAGTTCGCCATTGCGCTCGTCCAGCTCGGCCGCGATCTCGGTGACGGCGTCACCGGCCGGTCTGCCGTCCTGCGCGGTCAGATACGTGTCCACCTCGGCGGGGGACACGGCGGCTCCGGAGGGCAGCAGAACGAGGTCGTAGCTCACCCGGCCAGGCTAGCTGTCGGAAAAACTCCCGCGTGTCCCGGCCTTCGCGTGGTGAACTGGACAGATGGGGATCAAGGTTTCCCTCGAACACCGCACCACCTATTCCTTCGACCATCCCGTGCGCGTCCATCCGCACGTGGTCCGTCTGCGACCCGCCCCGCACACCCGCACCGCCATCGAGGCGTACTCGATGCGGGTGAGCCCCGGGAACCACTGGGTGAACTGGCAGCAGGACGCGTTCGGGAATTTCCTGGCGCGCTTGATCTTCCACGAGCCCACGCCGGAACTGTCCATCGTGGTCGGGCTGATCGCCGATATGGACGCCATCAATCCCTTCGATTTCTTCGTCGAGGAGCACGCCGAGCATTTCCCGTTCGGTTATTCGCCGCAGTTGTCCGCCGACCTCGAGCCCTATCTGCGGCCGGTGGACGAGGGCGAATCCGGTTCCGGCCCCGGCGCTTCGGTACGGGACTGGGTGCGCCGCCACACGCCGGCGGATCGGCCGCGCACCATCGACTTCCTGACAGCGGTGAATCAGGCGCTGCGCCATGATGTCGCCTACACCGTCCGGATGGAGCCGGGCGTGCAGTCGCCGGACAGCGCCGGGCCGCGCGAGCGGTGATCGCCCACATCGTACGGGGCCTGGGACTGCCGGACGGTCAGGTGCGGCCCGCCTATTCGGTGGTGGCGCAATCCCGGCGCAATCGGCGATTCGAATCCTCCGGGCACACCCCGGGCCCGGTCGATATCGCGGATTCGCGTGCCAAAATGGCCATACAGGCAACAGACGTCGGTGCGCCCGGAATACTCGATCTGCGCCGGGCGCGGACCGTGTGAGGCGTCGTCGGCGATCGATAGGCGTACCCGGGGATGTGGTAGTGGTGACAGTGCTCGACGCAGTGCCACCCGGCGAGGAGTTCGCGAATTACCGTGCCGCCGCGGCCGATACCGGCGCCCGCGACGCCTGCGGCCTGGCCACTGGCGGCTGCTACGACGAACTCGTCGATCACGACGGCTGCCTGCGCGGCCTGTGGGCCGACCTGTCCGCCGACTTCCTGGACCAGGGCCGGGCCGGACTGCACCGCATCGACGGCCGGGTCCGGCGGCTGATCGAGGACGACGGCATCACCTACACCGAACTGACCGGCTCCGAGGGGGCCGCGACGCCCTCGCCGTGGCGGCTGGACCCGATTCCGCTGCTGCTCTCCGACACCGAGTGGGCGGCGCTGGAATCCGGTGTGGTGCAACGTTCCCGGCTGCTCGATGCGGTGCTCACCGACGTGTACGGCGCGCGCCGCACCCTCACCGAGGGGCTGCTGCCGCCGCGGGTGGTCTTCGCGCACCGCGGCTATGTCCGTGCCGCGCACGGTATTTCACTGCCGGGGCGGCATCAGCTGTTCCTGCACGCCTGCGATGTCAGCCGCTGGAGCGACGGCGGCTTCCGGGTGCTCGCCGACTGGGCGCAGGCCCCTTCCGGCGCGGGCTACGCACTGGCCGACCGCCGCGTGGTGTCCGCCGCGATTCCCGAGGCCTTCGAGCTCGCCGGCCCGCGTCCGCTCACCCCGTTCGTGCGGGCCATGCGGCTGATGCTCATCGAGGCCGCGCCGCGGGGCGCCGACGAGGACCCGGTGGTCGTGGTGCTGAGCCCGGGCGTGCACTCCGAAACCGCCTTCGATCAGGCGTATCTGGCCTCCGTGCTGGGTTTCCCACTGGTGGAGAGCGCCGACCTGGTGGTGCGCGACGGCCGGCTGTGGATGCGCTCGCTGGGCACGCTCGAACGCGTCGACGTGGTGCTGCGCCGCGTGGACGCCGAGTTCTCCGATCCCCTGGACCTGCGGCCGGATTCGCGCCTGGGCGTGGTGGAGGTGCTGCGGCGCGGCGCGGTCACCGTGGTCAACACCCTGGGCAGCGGACTACTGGAGAATCCGGCGCTGGCCGCGTTCCTGCCCCGCCTGTCACGGCGGCTGCTCGACGAGGAACTCACCCTGCCCGGTATCGAATCCTATTGGGGCGGAGACGATTCCGAACGCTCCCACCTGACGGCCAACCTGCACCGCCTGATCCTGCGCTCCACCGTGGACGGCACCACGATCTTCGGGCCCCTCCTCACCGCCGTGCAGCGCGCGCAGTGGCGGGCCCGCATCGAGACCGAGGGCTGGAAGTGGGTCGGCCAGGAACCGGCCCGCTTCTCGGTCGCCCCCGCGGTCGACGGCTCCGGCGGACTCACCGCCGCCCCCGTCGCCGTCCGCCTGTTCTCCCTGGCCGGACGCGTCGGATACCGCATCATGCCGGGCGGATTGGGGCAGCTGCATCAGCACGGCGGACCCGGGGGCATGGTGGGGGAGGCCGCCGCCAAGGACGTCTGGGTGCGCGCCGCGCCCATCGCCGTCCCGGCCGTGCCCGCAGCCACCGCCGAGGTGCCCGGGGAGCGCGAGCGCTGGGTCGTCGCGGTCGCCCCGATGGACGTGGTCAGCTCGCCGCGCGTGCTCAACGACCTGTTCTGGCTGGGCCGCTACGGCGAGCGCGCCGAGGTCACCGTGCGCCTGCTCAGTGCCGTCCACGAACGCCACCAGGACTACCGCTACCGGCCGTGGCTGGAGGGCGCCGCGGCGATGCCCATCCTGATGGCCGCCCTCGCTCGCATGACCGGCACGACCCCGGCCGAGCCGAAGCTGCCTGCCGTGCCGAAACCGACTGCTGTGCAAACTGATTCGCCGGAGCGCCGGCGCAGGCGCCGCCAACCGGAGGTGCAGTCCGCTGCGCGGACCCGATCCGGATCCCAGCCGCCGCGGCGTCGCGAGTACTCCGACGAGCCGACCGTCCCGATCGCGCTGCCCGGCGCGTCCCGCCGGGACCACGACTATCTGGTCTCCCTCACCGTCGACCGCGAGGTTCCCGGCTCGGTGGCGTTCTCCGTGGAGCGCTACGCGAAAGCCGCACGCGCCGTGCGTGATCAGCTCTCACCCGACACCTGGATGGTGCTCGGCTCCATCGATCGCGCCCTGTCGGAGTACCGGGCCGTCCGCGGCGACCGTGGCGCGGCGCTGTCGGCCGTGCACTCCCGCGCCCTGTCCGCCCTGCTGTCGCTGACCGGCATCGACGCGGAATCGACCGTGCGGGACACGGGGTGGCACGTCATGGACATCGGGCGCCGCATTGAGCGCGCGCTGGCGCTGTCGGCCCTGCTGACCGCCGCCCTCACCGACGCCTACCCGCCGGAGGTCGGCCGGGTGGTGACCGACGCGGTCCTGCAGGCTACCGTGTCCGCGGTGAGTTACCGCCGCCGCCACGGTGATTCGGTCCGCATCGCCGCCGTCGCCGGACTGCTGCTGTTCGACGGGCACAACCCGCGCTCGCTGGCCTACCAGCTGGAACGCCTCGAGGCCGACTTCCCGGCGCTGCCCGGGGCCTCCGGATCCTCACGCCCGCAACGACTCCTGGCCGATGCCCAGCGCATGCTGCGCCGCGTCGACCCGGCCGAGCTGGAGACCGTCGCCGACGGCCGCCGTACCGAACTGGCCGAGCTGCTCGACGGCGTCCACCTGCGGCTGCGCAAACTCTCCGAATCCTTCGAGGCGAGCCGGCTGTCGGTGCCGCGCGAGATCAAGCCGCTGTGGGGCTCCGCCCGGGTGGTGGGCTGATGCGCCGCTACCGGGTGCTGCATCGCACCATCTACCTGTACTCGGACGTGGTCAGCAGCTCCTACGGCCGCGCCTACCTGACGCCGCGCGAGTTTCCGGGACAGCGGTTGCTGTCCCACGACATTCGCGTCGATCCCCTCCCGTCGGACCGATCGGTCGGCACCGACGTGTACGACAACACCACCCTCTACTTCCACGTCACCGCCGAACACCGCCGCCTGGAGGTGACCGGCGAATCCCTCGTCGAAGTCGGCGCGCCCGCCGCCCCGGCCACGCAGCCGGCCTGGGAGCAGGCCCGCCCGACCGCCGAGAACGGCCCGCTCGCCGTGGAATTCACCCTCGACCTGACCCCGCCCGAGATCATCCCCGAGGTCGCCGCCTATGCCGCCGAATCCTTCCCGGCGGGCCGCCCGCTGCTGGACGCGGTGCGGGAACTGACCACGCGCATCCACACCGACTTCGCCTACGAATCCGGCTCCACCACCGTCAGCACCAGCGTCGCCGACGTCTTCGCCGCCCGTCACGGCGTCTGCCAGGACTTCGCCCGCCTCGGCATCGCCTGCCTGCGCTCCCAGGGCCTGGCCGCCCGCTATGTCTCGGGCTACCTGTCCACCGATCCGCCCCCCGGCAAGGAACGCATGGTCGGCGCGGACGCCACCCACGCCTGGGCCGCGGTCTGGCTCCCGGGCGCCGCCGGGCACTGGATCGGCTTCGACCCCACCAACGACCAGTTCGCCGACGACCGCTACATCACCGTCGCCTGGGGTCGCGACTACGCCGACGTGCCGCCCCTGCGCGGCATCATCTATACCGATGCCAAGGAGTCGACCATCACCGTGTCAGTCGATGTGGCACCGATCGGCGCCGATGAGTGACACGCCCGGGCTGCGGCGCCCGCCTCCCCTGCTTCCGGGCATCTATTGCGCCCCTGTAAACTCGTCGCCATCATGCAGCGGGCACTTCTCCTCGGCCGCCGCGACGGGGTCTGATTCGGACCGGCTCCCGTCGCGGGGATCTGCCGTGCCGGTCTACCCCATACCTGGGATCCAGCCACACCCTCGGAGATAAATCGCCATGTCAGCCGCTGACGCTTTCGTATCCGGCACCCGGTCCATCACCGCGCCGTCCAAGCCCGCGCCCGCCGACCAGCCGGCCTGGAACACACAGAAGAACTCCTCCATGCCGGTCTTCCGGTATCGGCCCTTCGCCGAGGAGGTCGAGCCGGTCACCCTGCCCGACCGCACCTGGCCGGACAAGATCATCGACCGCGCGCCCGGCTGGTGTGCCGTGGACCTGCGCGACGGCAACCAGGCGCTGATCGACCCGATGAGCCCCGCCCGCAAGCGTCGAATGTTCGACCTGCTGGTGCGCATGGGCTACAAGGAGATCGAGGTCGGCTTCCCGTCCGCCTCGCAGACCGACTTCGACTTCGTCCGCGAGATCATCGAGGACGGCGCGATTCCGGCCGACGTCACCATCCAGGTGCTGACCCAGTCTCGGCCCGAGCTGATCGAGCGCACCTTCGAGGCCTGCGCCGGCGCCACCAATGTGATCGTGCACTTCTACAACTCGACCTCGATCCTGCAGCGCCGCGTGGTCTTCCGTGCCGACCGCGACGCCGTCAAGAAGATCGCCACCGACGCCGCGAAGCTGTGCCTGGAGGTCGAGAAGCGCTACCCGGACACCAACTGGCGCTACGAGTACAGCCCGGAGTCCTACACCGGCACCGAGTTGGACTACGCCCGCGAGGTGTGCGACGCGGTCTCCGAGATCATCGCGCCGACCCCGCAGAAGCCGCTGATCATCAACCTGCCCGCGACCGTGGAGATGGCGACGCCCAACGTCTACGCCGACTCCATCGAGTGGATGCACCGCAACCTGGCCCGCCGCGACTCCATCGTGCTGTCGCTGCACCCGCACAACGACCGCGGCACCGCCGTGGCCGCCGCGGAACTGGGTTACCAGGCCGGCGCCGACCGCATCGAGGGCTGCCTGTTCGGCAATGGCGAGCGCACCGGCAATGTCTGCCTGGTGACGCTGGGCATGAACATGTTCTCGCGCGGCGTCGACCCGCAGATCGACTTCTCCAACATCGACGAGATCCGCCGCACGGTCGAGTACTGCAACCAGCTGCCGGTCGCCGAGCGTCACCCGTACGGCGGCGACCTGGTCTACACAGCCTTCTCCGGCTCGCACCAGGACGCCATCAACAAGGGCCTGGACGCTATGAAGGCCGCCGCCGACGCGCAGGGCGCCGACGTGGACGACATCGTGTGGGAGGTCCCGTACCTGCCCATCGACCCGAAGGACGTCGGCCGCACCTACGAGGCCGTGATCCGGGTGAACTCGCAGTCCGGCAAGGGTGGCGTGGCCTACATCATGAAGACCGATCACGGGCTGGTGCTGCCGCGCCGGCTGCAGATCGAGTTCTCGCAGGCCGTGCAGAAGATCACCGACGGCGAGGGCGGCGAGGTCACCCCGAAGGAGATGTGGGACGTCTTCTCCGAGGAGTACCTGACCCCGATCCTGCCGCTGGAACGCATGCGCCAGAAGGTCACCGCCGCCGAGACGGACGGCGGCGTCGACCACATCGAGGCCGTGGTCAAGGTGGACGGCGTCGAGCACGCCGTCTCCGGTGAGGGCAACGGCCCGCTGGCCGCGTTCGTCGACGCGCTGGCCACCATCGACTACGACGTGCGCGTGCTGGACTACAGCGAGCACGCCATGTCCTCCGGCGACGACGCCCAGGCCGCCGCCTACGTCGAATGCGCCATCGGCGATCAGGTCACCTGGGGTGTCGGCATCGCCACCTCCATCACCACCGCCTCGCTGCGCGCGGTCGTCTCCGCGGTCAACCGCGCTGCCCGTAGGGCCTGAGGCGTCCCCCCGATCCTCGCGAACGTAACGACTGATTTCGTGAGGATCGGGGTAACTCGCCGGGTACGTCCGGAATCGGTTCGGCACCAAGCGCGGGCACGCGTGCACAAGTTGTGACGGCTCCCGGCCGGGCGCTGGAGTCTCGGGGAGGCGGCACGGCGTCACTCACCGGGTACCTCCAGAATGGGTTCGGCACCCGACGCAGGCACGCATGTAGGAGTGATAACGGCACTCGGCCGTGCGCCGAAGCTGCGGGGAGGCGGCTCTGCCTCGCCGCATCCGGGCGGGTCAACAATGCTAGCGTTGGGACGCATTAGCGCCGAGCTCTCTGTTCGAGCCGTCGAGCAGATGGGGGACACGTGACCACGAAAGATCAGAATTCGACCTCGAAGCCTGTGCAGGGCAAGGGGGTTACCGACGACGCCGTCGAGGTGGCCGATGTCGAGGCCGAGCAGGACGCGGTGCAGGCCGACGGACCGGCCGAGAACAACGGCGCGGCGAGCGATTCCGAGGAGCAGGTGGCCGGATTCTTCCCGCCGGTGCCGGATTCGATCGACCAGGCCCTGCCGCACCCGGGTGCGGGGCCCAACCCCTTCGCACCGCCCAACGGTTCCTTCCCTGGGCCCTACGGTGGGCCGGACGGCCACAATCAGTTCGCGGGCGATGGCCACAATCCGTTCGCGCCGGGCGGTCCCGGGCCGTACGGCCAGCCGGGCTTCCCGCCCGCCGGCGCGTTCCCGCCGCCGGATGCCGGGCAGTTCGCGCCGCCGCCGAATCCCAGTGTGCCGGGCGGGTTTCCGCCGCCGGGCGCACCGCTGGGCGAGGTGCGCGATCAGACGCCCTACGGCGAGATCCGGCAGGAGATCGGCAGCGACGGCATGGTGCGCCGGGTGTTCCCCGAGCCGCCGGGCGTGCCGGGTGGCGGTGAGAAGCCCGGGGAGCCGGGACATTTCGGTGGTCCGGGCCAGCCGGGGCAGTTCGCGCCGTCCAATGATCAACCGGGCGGGCCGATCTACAGCTGGTCGCCGCCCCCGGCCGCGCCGCCGCAGACCCAGCTATCCCAGCCGCAGCCCCAGGTGGGTTTCCAGCCCGGCTGGAATCCGCAGCCGCAGCAGGGTTTTCCGCAGCCGCAGGGTGGTTTCGGGCAGCAGTTCGGGCAGCAGCCGATGCCTCCGGGGCATTCGGTCAATGATCTGAACCTGTTGAAGCGGGCCAAGCGGGCGCCGCGCAGCGGGTGGCGGCGGGCCGTGCACAAGGCGTCCGGCGGTGCCATCAACCCGGGCGAGTCGGCCGCGGACGTGGTGTACCGGCAGCTGGTGGACCGGGTGAACCAGCCGGTCCGCGGGGACTACCGGATCGCGATCCTGTCGCTCAAGGGCGGCGTCGGAAAGACCACCACCACGGTCGGTCTGGGCTCCACCTTCGCCTCGCTGCGCGGTGACCGGGTGATCGCCATCGACGCCAACCCGGACCTCGGAACGCTGGCGCACCGCGTGCCCCGGCAGACCCGCTCCACGGTGCGAAACCTGTTGGAGGACGGGCACATCTCGCGGTATTCGGATGTGCGCGCCCACACCTCGCAGGCGCCGAGCCGACTGGAAGTGCTTGCCAGTGAACAGGATCCGGCGGTGTCGGAGGCGTTCTCCGAGGCGGACTACCGCAAGGCCATCGGCATCCTGCAGCAGTTCTACAACATCATCCTCACCGACTGTGGCACCGGTCTGATGCATTCGGCCATGTCCGGCGTGCTGGATATGGCCAGCTCGCTGGTGCTGGTGACCTCCCCGGCCATCGACGGCGCGCGCAGTGCCTCGGCCACCCTGGACTGGCTCGACCACCACGGCTACCACAAGCTGGTGGAGCGAACCGTGGTGGTGGTCAACGCCTCTCGGAAGGGTTCCTCCACGGTGGACCTGGACCAGCTGCGCAAGCTCTTCCTGGACCGCACCCGCG
The DNA here is from genome assembly GCF_040680715.1 of Nocardia sp. NPDC051981. NCBI lineage: Bacteria > Bacillati > Actinomycetota > Actinomycetes > Mycobacteriales > Nocardiaceae > Nocardia > Nocardia sp. NPDC051981. Next base: position 58,788 of record NZ_JBFAXK010000023.1, read on the forward strand.
CGGTGCAGGTCGTCCCGTTCGACGACCACCTGGCCGAGGGCGCGGAGATCGACCTGGAACTGGTCGGCAAGCCGACACGGCGGGCCCTGCTGGAACTGGCCGCCATGGTGGCCGACGATTTCGGCTATCAGGCTGCGCAGCAAGGCTTCCCGCCGCAGGGCGGCTTCCAGCAGCAGCCCCCGCAGGGTGGATTCGCGCCGCAGCAGAGCGGCGGTTACCCGCCGCAGGGTGACGGCGGCTATCCGCCGCCCGGCGACGGTTTCCGGCCGCAGGGCTGATCCGGTATCGAACGACGAAATGCCCGCGGTTCAACGGAACCGCGGGCATTTCCTATGAGTCGGCCTCCGAAAGGGGAGCGGGTCAGCCCCGGACCAGCGGAGCCAGGGCGCGACCGGCGAGTTCGACCGCGCCGGCCTCGTGACCGTTGGTGACCATGTTCACGATGATGCCGTCGATGCCCTGGTCGAGCACCCGGGACTGGATCTGCTCGGCGACCTGATCCGGGGTGCCGACGAACTGGCGGTCCGCCGGGGTGTTGCGCAGGGCTTCGTTCGGCAGCGCGCCCAGATCGGTGATGCCGATGCGGGCCAGCATCTCGGCCTGGGTCTTGCGGGCGCGGTCGCCGTCCTCGTCCACGATGACGAACGCCAGGAAGCTGGTCTCGAGGGTCTTCGGGTCGCGGCCCGCCTCGTCCAGGCGCGCGTGCAGGGCCTCGAGCTTGCGCGGGATCTCCGAGGCATTGCAGATGATGTTGAGGTGGTCGGCGAAGCGGGCGGCCAGGCCGAAGGTCTTCTTCTCGCCGCCGCCGCCGAGCAGGATCGGCAGGTCGTCGCGCACGCGCGGCTCGTTCATGGCGTTGTTCGTGCGGTACCACTTGCCGTCGAAGGTGGAGTGCTGCCCGCGCAGCATCGGGGTGATGATCTCGAGGGCCTCCTCGAGCTTCTCGAACCGCTCGGTGAAGGTGCCGAAGTCGAAGCCGTAGGCCTGGTGCTCGAGCTCGAACCAGCCCGCGCCGATGCCCAGCACGGCCCGGCCGCGGCTCACCACGTCCAGGGTGGTGACGGTCTTGGCGGTGAGCGCCGGATTACGGTAGGTGTTGCCGGTCACCAAGGCGGACAACTGGATTCGCTCGGTCGAGGCGGCCAGGCCCGACAGCGCGCTGTACGCCTCCAGCATGGGCTCCTCGGGCGCGCCGAGCAGCGGCAACTGGTAGAAGTGGTCCATGACGAAGGCCGCGTCGAAGCCGGCCGCCTCGGCCTCCCGTGCCTGCGCCACCACGGCTGGGAACAGGTCCCGCGGCGCGACCCCGTAGCTGAAGTTCGGCATCTGATACCCGAGTCGAATGCTCATGCCGCAAACGTAGGACCTGGAGTGCGCTCCAAGTCAACCGCTGATTTCCGATTCCCGGTCGCGCGGTGTGGCCGGGCTATTCGGTCCCGGTGGCGCGGCGGGCCGCGGTCTGGAACGCGGCGATGACCATGGCGACGGCCGGGCGCTTGTCGGCATGCGGGCGGGTGGCCAGATCGTAGACGCGGGCGGCGCGGACGCCGGCCAGGCGGAGCATGACCAGGTCGGGGTGACGGACCGCGTGGCGGGGCATGAGGGCGACGCCGTAGCCGGTGGCCACCAGCGCCTCGATGACGCTGAACTCGTTGAGTCGCTGCGCGATTCGCGGCTGCACGCCGGTGACGGTCGCGATCGAGCGGAGCACGTCGTCGACCGGGAAGCCGGTGCGGACGCTGATCCAGGTCTCGTCGGACAGCTCCGCCGGAACCACCGCGCCCTGCCGGGCCAGCCGGTGATCGGGCGCGACCACCACGTCGATCGGCTCGCGCATGAGCACCCGCGAGGACACCCGCGGCCCGCCGAGCGAGGGCGCCCGCTCGTCGCGGTGGGTCAGCACCACGTCGTAATCGGCCAGCAAACGCGGCACCTCACTGGGCGGCACGTCCTCGTCGCGCGCCACCATCTCCACCCCGCTGTCCGCCAGCTCGGCCAGCACATGCGGCAGCAGCAGCGCCGCCCCCGACGGGAACAAGGCCACCCGCACCCGCCCGCGCGGCGACCCCCGATACTCCGCCATCTCGCTGACCGCTCGTTCCATGGCCTCGAGCACCTCATCGGCCCGCACCACCAGCGCCCGCCCCGCATCGGTCAGCCGCACCCGCCGCCCATCCGGCTCCAGCAGCGCCACCCCCGCCTCCCGCGCCAGCACCTTCAACTGCTGCGACACCGCCGACGGCGTCATCGACAACGCCTCCGCCACCGCGGCAACCGTCCCGCGATCGGCCAATTCTCGTAGCACCCGCAGTCTTTCGAGTGACATGAGCGGCCCGTCGGAGCGTGCGGCAGGTGGGGCTTCCTGGGCGGCGTCGGCGCGGGTGTCGCGGAGGATGCGGCGTGGGGGTGGGACGGAGCGGGGTGGGTCGGGCTGGGGCATGGTTAAGTAGTACTACATTATTGATGCAGAATTATTCGATTGTTCTTATTTATTAGCGTCAGCAAGATTTTCGGCATGACCAATCGCGATCGACTGCTCGGGCTCACCGTCGTGGTGCTGTGGGGGTTGAACTTCCTGGCCATTCACGTGGGGCTGGAGCATTTCCCGCCGTTCTTCTTCGCGGGGCTGCGGTTCGCCGTGATCGCGATTCCGGTGCTGCTGTTCGTGCCGCGGCCCAGGGTGCCGTGGAAGTGGTTGCTGCTGTACGGGATCGGGTTCGGGATTCTGCAATTCGCGTTTCTGTTCACCGCCATGCGGGCGGGGATGCCGACGGGCCTGTCCTCGCTGGTGCTGCAGTCGTCCGCGCCGTTCACGGTGCTGCTGGGCGCGGTGTTCCTGCGGGAACGGCTGCGCGGCATTCAGCTGGCGGGGATCGCGGTGGCCATGGCGGGTATGGCGGTGATCGGGTGGGACCGTTCGCACCACGCGGCGCTGCTGCCGCTGGTGCTGACCCTGCTGGGCGGATTGGGCTGGGCCTTCGGCAATATCGGATCCCGGCTGGCCGCGGCCTCGTCCGAGCGGGTGAACCCGCTGCACCTGACGCTGTGGATGGCCGTGGTGCCGCCGATCCCCATGTTCGTGCTGTCCGCGCTCACCGAGGGCCCGGCCACCGGCTGGAACGACCTGATCGGCTCTTTCTCGGCGACCGGTTGGCCCGCCTTCGCGGCCCTGGCCTACATCGTCGCGCTGGGGACGATCGCCGGATCGGGGCTGTGGACCTATCTGATGAGCCGTTATCCGGCGGGCACGGTGGCGCCGCTGTCGCTGGCCGTGCCGGTGGTGGGAATCGCCGCCTCCTGGGCGTTCCTGCACGAGGCTCCGTCCGCATTGTCCCTGATCGGGGCCGTCATCGTGATCGCCGGCGCCTTCACGGCCACTTCGGCGGGCCGCCGCGTCCAGGTGCCGGAGGCCGCGCTCGACACGCCCGGACCCATCCGACCCGCCGAGCCGACACGCCGGTCAGAACTGGACCAGAATCTCGTCCAGGCCTAGCTGAGCAGTCCGATTTGCTGTAGTTCGCCCATCTTCCGGGTTTTCGGGATGAAATTTTCCACCCCAACCGACCATCTGTCTGCGACAGCTCCATAGGATGCGGACCAGGCGTGGGAGGTAACGGGTATGGCAGGACAACGTTTGTCCGTCACGCGGCGATCAGTGCTGCGTGGAGCGGTCGCAGCCGGGGCAATGGCGGGAGCGGTGGCGGCGGGGGCCGCCCGCCCGACCGCCGCCCGGGCCGAGACCGGACGGCGGGTCGCGGTGCTGGGCGGTGGGGTCGCGGGTCTGACCGCGGCACACGAACTGGCCGAACGCGGCTTCGAGGTGACCGTCTACGAGCGGCGGGCCCTGGGCGGCAAGGCGCGCAGCATCGCGGTCCCGGGCAGTGGCAAGGACGGGCGGCCGGAGCTGTGGGGTGAGCACGGATTCCGGTTCTTCCCCGGCTTCTACCGCCACCTGCCCGACACCATGCGGCGAATTCCGTTCGCGGGTAACGCCAATGGTGTGTGGGACAACCTGATCGCCGCCCCGGAGGCGCGTTTCTCGCGCAAGGACGCGGACGACACCATCATTCCGATGGGCAAGTTCGGCAAGCCCTGGTCGAGTCCGGACGACTTCCGCGAGACCGTCGGGTCGGCCATTACGACCTCCACGAACATGGGCACCAGCGATGCCCTCTATTTCGCGAGCCGCCTGCTGGTCTTCAGCACCAGCTGCGATGCCCGCCGCTACGGGCAGTGGGACAACATGGCCTGGCGGGATTTCGTGGGCGCGGGCAGGCGCTCCAACGAATTCCGCATGCTGCTCTCGCGCACGCTCACCACGCTGCTGGTGGCCGCGCGGGAGGACAAGGCCAGCACCCTCACCATCGGCACCATGGGCGAGCAGTTCCTGGGCAATCCGCTCGAGGTCGGCAATGACGGCGCGCTGGACCGGCTGTTGAACGGGGCCACCAACGAGGCATGGATCGATCCCTGGGCGAACCGCCTCCGGGATCTCGGCGTCACCTTCGTCAACGCCGAGGTCCGGGGTCTGGATCTGGAGGGTGCGCGCATTTCCGGTGCGCGCGTGGTGGATTCGTCGGGCGCGGCCCAGACGGTCACCGCCGACCATTTCGTGAGCGCACTGCCCGTGGAGGTGGCCCGCACCCTGTGGACGCCCGAAATCCTGTCGCTGCGACCGGAATTGGCGGGCATGAGCCAGCTGACGGTGGACTGGATGACCGGCATCCAGTTCTTCCTCCGCCGCCCCACCGATATCGCGCGCGGGCACACCGCCTACGTCGACTCCCCGTGGTCGCTGACCTCCATTGCGCAGGGCCAGTTCTGGAACCGCACCCCGGTCACCGGCATGGGCGACGGCACCGTGCGGGACTGCCTGTCGGTCGACATCTCCGACTGGAACACCCCCGGCATGCTCTACGGCAAGACGGCCAAGGAGTGCACCCATGACGAGATCGCGCGTGAGGTGTGGGCGCAGCTGAAGGCACACCTCAACGATCGCGGCGACCTGCTGCGCGACGAGGATCTGCACTCCTGGTTCCTCGACACCGGCATCGCGTGGGACGCCGCGCAGCAGCGCAACACCAATGCCGATCCGCTCTTGATCAATACGGCGGGCTCCTGGGCGCTGCGCCCGGAATCGCATTCCGACTCGCTCCAGAACCTGTATCTGGCAGGCGATTACGTGCGCACCAATGTGGACCTGGCCACCATGGAGGGCGCGTGCGAGGCGGCCCGCGGCGCGGTGAACAAGCTGCTGGAGGTGGCGGGTTCGGATGCCCCGCGCTGCAAGCTGTTCACGCTCTACCGCACGGAGGTGCTGGAGCCGTTCCGGCAGCTGGACATTCAGCGGTACGCGGCGGGACAGCCGAACATGTTCGACGCCTAGGGCGCTTCCTCACACCGGCGAAAAAGGCTGGTGTGAGGCCCGTACCGCGCGTTGAATCGGGGGCATGAGCGAGATCACGGACCCGGTCGAACTGCGTGAACTGCTGGGGGAGGTCGCGCCGCGGCCGCGGAACAAGGACCGGTACTCCCTGCATCACTGGGATCGGGAATGGATCGCCCGCTCACCGTTCGTAGTGCTGGCCACCAGCGATGCCGACGGCAACTGCGACGCCTCGCCGAAGGGCGATCCGGCGGGATTCGTGCGGGTGCTCGACGACAAGACGATCGCCATTCCCGAGCGGCCCGGCAATCGCCGTGCGGACGGCTACCTCAATATCCTGAGCAATCCGCATGTCGGCGTGCTGTTCCTGATTCCGGGCCGCGGCGACACCCTGCGGATCAACGGCCGCGCCCGGCTGGTCCGTGACGCACCCTATTTCGACGACATGGTGGTCAAGGGTCATCGCCCGATCCTGGCCATCGAGGTCGCCATCGAGCAGATCTTCTTCCACTGCTCCAAGGCGTTCATGCGCAGCGCGCTGTGGCAGCCGGAACAGTGGCCCGAGGACACGATACCCAGCGTCGCGCGCCTGGTGAAGGATGTGCAGCCGGCCACCCCCGAGACCGTCGAGCAGCTCGAGGCGTACTACACGGGCGAGGGCTATCGAAAGATGCTCTACAACGGCTGAGTGCGGCGCGTATCACGCCGTGGGCCCCGATGCCGCCTGCACGTTCCGCCCGCCATCCCCATAAACTCGCGTCGTGGCAGACATCTCGATGCGCGGACAGCTGGCGCTGCGGGCGGCGACGGTGGCGTCGTGGGCCTCGCGGCGGGCCGGGCGCGGCAACGGCTCGATGATCGGCGGGCTGATCGCGCTGAAGATCGATCCCTCCCTCATGACCCAGCTGGGTCGCGGCAAGCGCACCGTGCTGGTGACCGGTACCAATGGCAAGTCCACCACCACCCGCATGACCGCCGCGGCGCTGCAGACCCTCGGCGGCGCGGATCGCCGCGGACTCAGCAGTGTCGCCACCCAGGCCGACGGCGCGAACATGGACGCCGGGATCGTGGCCGCGCTCACCGCGCACCGCAGCGCGCCGCTGGCCGCCATCGAGGTGGACGAACTGCATCTGCCGCATGTCGCCGACGCGCTGAACCCGTCGGTGGTGGTGCTGCTGAACCTCTCCCGGGACCAGCTGGACCGGGTCGGCGAGATCAATATGATCGAGCGCCGCCTGCGCGAGGGCATGGCGCGGCATCCCGCGGCCGTGCTCATCGCCAACTGCGACGACGTGCTGGTCACCTCCATCGCCTACGACCACCCGAACGTGGTGTGGGTGTCGGCCGGCAGCGGCTGGTCGGTGGACGCCACCAGCTGCCCGCGCAGCGGCGAGCCCATCGTGTGGGAGGGCGAGCACTGGTACAGCACGGGCGCGGACTTCCAGCGGCCCGTGCCGCAGTGGCGGGTCGGCGAGCACACGCTGTCCGGGCCGGACGGCCTGGAAATCCCACTCGCCCTTGCCCTTCCGGGGCGCGCCAATCGCGGCAACGCCGCGCAGGCGGTGGCCGCCGCGGTGGCGCTGGGCGCGGATCCGGCCGCGGCCGCGGCCGCCGCGGGCACCGTGCGCGAGATCGCGGGCCGCTATCGGACGGTCGAGGTCGACGGCCGCCGCACCCGCATGCTGCTGGCCAAGAATCCGGCCGGCTGGCAGGAGGCGCTGTCCATGATCGATCCGGCCGCAACGGGTCTGGTGATCGCGGTCAACGGCCAGGTGCCCGACGGCGAGGACCTGTCCTGGCTGTGGGACGTCCGCTTCGAGCACTTCGAGGGCACCCAGGTGGTGGCCGCCGGCGAGCGCGCCACCGATCTCGCGGTCCGGCTCACCTACGCGGGGGTCGAGCACATCACCGTCGCTGATCCGCTCGACGCCATCGCCTCCTGCCCGCCGGGACGGGTCGAGGTGCTGGCCAACTACACCGCGTTCCGCGACCTGAACCGCGACCTGGAGACGGGGGCCGGCGCGTGAGTGGTCAGGCCCGGAGGCGTCGCTCCACCTCCCAGCGCTTGCGCAGCGTAACCACGCAGGGCCCCACTCACGCGCGAAAGGAAACAGCATGAGTGAATCGACCGTCCGCATCGGCCTGGTCCTGCCCGACGTCATGGGCACCTACGGCGACGGCGGCAATGCCGTGGTGCTGCGCCAGCGCCTGCGCATGCGCGGCTACGACGCCGAGATCATCGAAATCCCGCTCACCGAGCCGGTTCCCAACTCGCTGGACGTCTACACCCTGGGTGGCGCGGAGGACTCGGCCCAGCGCCTGGCCACCCGCCACCTGCAGCGTCACCCGGGCCTGCAGGAGGCCGCCGGACGCGGCGCTCCGGTGCTGGCCATCTGCGCCGCCATCCAGGTGCTCGGCCACTGGTACGAGACCTCCGGCGGGGAACGTGTGGACGGCGTCGGCCTGTTCGATGTCACCACCTCCCCGCAGGAGAAGCGCGCCATCGGCGAGGTGGCGACCCAGCCCCTCGTTCCGGGCCTCTCACAGCCCCTCACGGGCTTCGAGAACCACCGTGGCGGAACCAAACTCGGCGGCGACGCCAAACCGCTGGGGCGCGTCACCAAGGGCGTCGGCAACGGGGTGGGCGACGGCTTCGAGGGCGTCATCCAGGGTTCGGTGCTCGGCACCTACATGCACGGCCCGGCCCTGGCCCGTAACCCCGAGCTCGCCGACTATCTGCTGACCCGGGCCCTGGGCGTGGATTCGCTTCCGGCCCTGGATCTCCCGGAGGTCGACCAGCTCCGCCGCGAGCGCCTCCGGGCCTGACAGCGGCCGCCTCCGCCCGGTCCCGCGATGCCGGTGAAGTGTGGAAACACATAGCCGGCCCGCATATCTCGGTGGTGATCTCCCACCAACCTGTTGAGGCGTTGCCGACCGGGCGGTAATCTCGCGCGCGGCCATGCGTGATGAGGGAGGTGGCCGCTTGCGTAGGCGCGCCGTGTTGAAGGCTGCCGTTTCGGCGGCTCTGCTGGCAGGTGTCGGGATGGGTACCGCCGGTCGCGGCGCCGGACCGGCGTCGGCCAATCCGTTGTGGAACGCGCTGTACCAGGCGTGGGTACCGGAAATCTTTGCGCCGCTGCCGGATCCGCCGGAACACAGCGAGGCCATCGTCATCGGCTCCGGCTTCGGGGCCGCGGTGACCGCGCTGCGGCTGGCCGAGGCGGGCGTGCAGAACACCGTGCTCGAGCGCGGCTCGCGCTGGCCCAACGACCCGTGGCGGGAGATTTTCACCGGCGACGACCTGCCCGACGGGCGCGGCTTCTGGCATCGCACCAGCTTCACCGGCATCACCAAGGTGCCCATGCCGTGCTCGGATTTCGGTGGCGTGCTGGACGTCACGGAGTATCCGGGCATCGACGTGTGGCGCGCGGCGGCGGTGGGCGGCGGGTCCATCGTGTTCAGCGGCGCCATGGTCGCGCCACCGCGGCACCTGTTCGACCAGGTCTTCGGGGGCGTGGTGAACTACGACGAACTCGATTCGGTCTACTACCCGCGGGTCCGCCAGATGCTGCGACTCTCCGCCATGCCGCCGGATGTGTACGACTCCATGCCCTTCACCCATTCGCGGGTATGGGATCAGCAGGTGCGGGCCGCGGGTTACGAACCGCAGGCCAATGATTCGATCTTCAACTGGGATATGATCCGCGCCGAGCTGGCGGGCGCCAGCCGCGCCTCGGCCACCGCGTCGCGCAGCAATCTCGGCAATTCCAATGGCGCCAAGTTCGATCTGAACCAGAACTACCTGCGCTACGCCGAGGGCACCGGCCGCTCGGCCATCTACCCGGGCCACCGGGTGGACACCATCGGCCAGGACGGCAGCGGCAGATACGTGGTCGCGGTGACCAAGCTGGCCCCGACCGGTCAGGTGCTCGGCCGCCGTACCCTCACCTGCGACCGCCTGTTCCTCGGCGCGGGCTCGGTGGGCACCTCCGAACTGCTGGTGCGCGCCCAGGCCACCGGCGCCCTGCCCAACCTCAACGAGCACGTGGGCGACGGCTGGGGCACCAATGGCGATGTGGTGCTGGCGCGCAGCGTCAGCTCGCTGTCCATGACCGGCGGTGGCGTGCCCAGTGCCAGCCGCATCTTCGACGACTCGGGTATGCCGCTGCACCTCGAAAGCTGGTATGTGCCGGGCATTCCGGTGGACACCGGCGCCATCGGCTCGCTCGGCATCACGCTGGATCCGACCCGGGCCCGCTTCGGCTACGACGCCGGCCGCAACGCGGTGGGACTGAGCTGGCCCAGAGCGGCCCAGGATCAGGTGGTCGCCGCCTGCCGCGCGGTCGATCAACGGGTGGCGCAGGCCGACCGCTCGCTGGTGAACTACACGCCGATCGGCTTTGACGCGCAAGGCTTCTTCACCGCGCACCCGCTGGGCGGGGCGGTGCTGGGGCGGGCCACCGACGGCTACGGCCGGGTCATCGGGCATCCGGGCCTGTACGTCATGGACGGCGCGGGCATCCCGGGCAGCACCGCGACGGTGAACCCGTCGCTCACCATCACCGCTGTGGCGGAACGCAATATCGAGGCGATCATCCGGGCGGGGAAGTAGCCGGCCCGAGAGCCCAGCCCCTCGATGCCCGCCGCGCGGTCGTTTGCGCCGACTACGCTGGCGGGACCATTCGATGAGGAAGGGGACGTCGTGATCGAGCTCGGCGCAGCGGATGAGGATGAAATCCCCCACAAGCCTCCCACCCTGTGGACCGATTTCGCCATGCTCGGGCTCGCGGTGGTCTCGGTCGCGCTCGTCACCTGGGTGACGTTCTTCCCGGTCTCCGATCACACCTACCGGACGATCCGCATCACGGACTACAGCATCTGCGCGGTGTTCCTCGCCGAATTCCTGTGGCGCTGGCGGCGTGAGGGCTGGAGCTGGACCTTCCCCTTCATCTACTGGTACGAGGTCCTCGGCATGATCCCGGTGACCAGTCCGTTCTTCCGCGGTTTCCGGTTGCTGCGCATCGTGGTGATCGCGGTGCGGGTGGGCCGGGTGGCCGACCGCGCGTTCGGCGACCGGATCACCGCGGCCGTGGTGAACCGGTCGATCGGCGCCATCGTCGAGGCCATCGAGCGCCCGATCACGGTGGCCGTGCTGGACGAGGTCGCCGAGGTTTTGCGGTGTGGCCGATACACCCGCAATATCGCGAATGCGCTGGAGGAGAACCGTTCCGAGATCGACCAGATGATCCTCGAGGTGATCCGCAGTGATCCCCAGCTGGGGAAGGTGCGCTATGTCCCGTTCCACGAGGAGATGATTCGCGGCATCGCCGACGCCAGTTTCCGCGTCGTGCTGCAGGTGCTCGCCGATCCGCGCACCGACGAGCTGGTGGCGGATGCCCTGCGCGAGAACATCAATCAGATCCGCGAGGCCGTGAACTCGGGGGATCGGGTGCCTGAGGCCATCGACAACCGGCCCACCCCGCGGCCCTGAGCCGTCGCCGGCCGCGTGTTCGAGGGCCTCAGTCGAGCCCGTGCCGGATCAGATCGCGCGGTTGGGCATAGCGCACCACCTCGAACACGATGAGCGCCAGCAGGACCGCGCAGAGCATGCCGAGCGCGGCCAGTGCGGGCACCGCCGACGCCAGCGGGATCAGGGCCAGCAGCACCACCGCCGCCACCAGTCGCGGCACCAGCACCTTGCCGGTCGCGTAGTGCCGGAACCCGACCAGGGCGACCAGGTACGCGATCACACCGCCGTACAGCGCGAACAGCGGAATCCCGTGCAGCTCGTCGCTGAGTGAATGTCCTTGCGCCCCACCCACGTAGTTGAGCACCTTCTTCAAACCCAGTGCCATGGCCACGATTCCGGCGATCATCGGGAAGTGCCAGAAGGTGTAGCAGTTGCGCGCGATCTGGATGCGGCGCTCGCCGCCGGCGCGATGCATCGCGTGCTCCACGACCAGCGCGGCCACATCGAAGTACGCCCACCACAGCAGGCCCGCCACGCCCAGGCCCAGCATCGAACCCATGGTGATGGACCACGAGATCGGCAGCCCGGCCACGCCGACGCCGATGGACACGATGGATTCGCCCAGCGCGATGATGACGATCAGCCCGTACCGTTCGGCGAAGTGCGAGGGCGAGTAGAGCCGCCACTCGTTGCCCGCGAAGAACGTCCAGCCCATGTCCCAGACCAGCGCCGCCAGCCACAGCCCCAGCTGCGCGGTCCCGGTGGTGAGCGCGCCGGCCACCAGCAGCACGCTGGCCACGCTGAGTGAGCCTGCGGCCCAGCGGATCACCTGCCGGCGTAGCTGGGCGTCGTGGCTGCTGGCCATCCAGAACACGGTCAGGTGGACCAGCCGCACGGCCAGGTACGCGATGACGAAAACCAGTGGCCCGTACCAGCCGCCCGGCAGATCGTGGAAGGACTCGGGAATGGTGAGCGCGATGATGAACGCCGCGCCCATGGCCACGAACATGGCCACCCGGGCGATGCCCTCATCGGCCTTGACCACATTGCCGAGCCAGGAGTAGCCGATCCAGCTCCACCACAGCATGGCCAGAATGAGCAGTGCGCGCAGCAGATTGACCGCGGTGGTCTCGTGCGCGGCGAAGTCGGTGACCATGGTGAAGGCGAAGACGATCACCAGGTCGAAGAACAGTTCCAGCTGCGTCACCGAGGCGTCCTCGGCGACGGGCGTCATGCGGGTGCGTACGGGACCGGGCATGAGGGACATCCTGCCCAATGCGCGGCTCGAAAGGCAGTGCCGATCACGACTGTTCGCTGTTCGCGATCAGCCGCGAGCGTTCGCGGCCGGCCTACGCGGTGCCGAAGCCGGGCTCGAAATTGCGGCCGTAGTCCAGGCGCTGCGCGTAGCCCGGCTGGGCGTACCCGGGCTGGACCTGACCGGGCTGCTCGAAGGCGGCCGATTCGGCGTAGGGCGCCTCCTCCACCTCACCGAGTCCTTGGACGCCGGTGACGGATTCGACGAATGCGATGAAGTTGCTGATCATCGCGTCGCCCTCGCGACGGGCGCTGCGCTTGAGCAGCATGCCGGGCGCGGGAATCGGCAGGTAGACCTCGGAGTGGTACCAGACCTCGGTGGCGCCGTCCTCGGTTTCGCCGAGGTCGAACCAGCCCTTGCCGCCGGCGCCGGCGCTGGATTCGGAAACCCGCCATTCGACGCGGTTCTCGGTGCAGGTGTATTCGACGACCTGCCGGTCGGGGCGGCCCATGAGATTGGCCGACACGTAGACGCGCTTGGGGCGGCCGCGCTTGTCGCGGGTGGCGACCCGGACGTCCTGATGGGAGGGGGACCAGTCGGGCATTTGCTCGACCATGAGCAACGCATCCATCACCTGGCCGGGATCGATGTCGATGACGAACCGGTGATCAGTCTTCGTTCTCATATCTACCCTTCCATTCGGGCACCGATTGTGACCAGGGTCGCTCGGAGAGTCAACTGTGCTACCCCTCGCTTCTGACCGACTGGTCGGTCTGGTAAGCCCCGATTTCCCTGCTCGGCAGGGCTATCCGGTCACGCCGGGGCGTGATCGGAAAATCTTGGGCTAACACGGCCGAAACGGGTTGTGACCGGGTCTCGTCAGCCCGGCTCCACCACCGAGTCCGGGCCCGGGAACACCAGGCTCGTACGGCCGTCGGCAAACCGCACCACGTAGGGCGGCTCACCTTCCGCGCCGCGCACTTCGACGATTTCCGCGGTGTGGTCGGGGAGTCCGACATTGCGCCCATGGATGACCAGATGATCACCGACACTTGCATGCATACTTGGGATTATTCGCCCCTGGTGATGCCCGTCACAAGGTCGGAATGGCACGTTCCACCGCCATGCGCACCAGCCGGGCCGCCTCCTCGTCGGTGAAGATGTCCGGCAGCGTGAGTCTTTCGACGATCAGCCAGTTCAGGGCCAGGTAGAGCAGCGTCACCGAATCGGCGTCGCCGGGCAGGCCGGAGTCCAGATGGTTGCGGACATTGAAATCGAGGTCCGCGCGCACCCGCTCGGCGAGGATCGCCTGCAGCTCCGGGCGACGGGTGGCCTCGAGTCGGAGTTCCAGCAGGGCGAGGTAGCCGGTGCGGAACCCGGTGATGCGGGTGATGGTCTCCGCCATCAGCTCCGCGATGGTCTCGCGGGTGCGCGGGCCGGTGAAGAGATGGTCCATCGTCTCCTTGCTGGGTTGTAGCCGCTCGTAGAAACGATGCCCCGCCTGGATGAGAAGTTCGTCGCGATTGGCGAAGTAGTTCGAGGCGGTGCCCGCGGGCACCCCGGCCTCCTTGTCGACCGCGCGGAAGGTGAGTCCGCGCGCGCCGTCGCGGGCCAGGACCTCGATGGCCGCGTCGATCAGGGCATTGCGTCGTTCCGGATTCGTCCGAACCATTGACACCACTCCATGTGTAGTACTACGTTCGTAATCACTACGGACATAGTACTACGAACAAGGCGGTAAACATGCGAAAGCTCGTCTACTACGTGGCGGTCACCCTCGACGGCTACATCGCCGGTCCGCAGGGGGAATACGACTTCTATCCGATCGGCGACGACATGATGGCCTGGTTCAAAGAGGCCATGCCGGAGACCGTCCCGACCCACCTTCGTGAACTGGTCGGCCTGCCGGTCGATACGCCGAACCGGGAGATCGACACGGTCCTCATGGGTCGCGGCAGTTACGAACCCGGCCTGGCCGCCGGAACCGACAGTCCGTACAACCACCTGAAGCAGTACGTCTTCTCGACCACCCTTGCGCCGGTGGACAATCCGCAGGTGGAGATCGTTTCGGGCGATCCGGCCGAACTGGTCCGGCGCCTGAAGAAGGAAGAGGGCCTGGACATCTGGCTCTGTGGCGGCGCGAACCTGTCGGGACAGCTGATCGGCGAGATCGACCGGTTGATCCTCAAGAGCTACCCCATCATCGCGGGTGCGGGCCTGCCCATGATCGTCGGCAACTTCAGCCCGTCCCGGTTCGAGGTCACCCAGCGCCGGGAATTCGGCAACGGCACGCTGGTCACCTGGCTCGATCGGGCCTGAGTCCCGTTCGTGGTCAATCGCTTTCGCGGATCCGGGCGGTGACGTCCATCGAGGTCTCGTGCAGCCGGTTGAAGATCTCGAGCAGTAGCTCCAACTGCTCGTCCGAATAATCGCGGGCGATCTTGGCGAATTCCGTTGCCAGGAACTCGTAGTGCGGTGCGATCTCGTCGATGCGGTCGTCCAGGGCGGTGATGATCACCCGGCGCCGATCCTTCGAATCGTGTTCGCGCCGTACGAATCCGCCCTTCAGCAGCCGGTCGATCATCCGGGTGATGGCCCCGGTGGTGAGGCCGGTGCGCTGGGCCAGTTCGCCCGCGGTGGCCGGGCCGCCGATGCGCAGCATATTGAGACAGCGCAGGTCGGTGACGTGCAGGCCGAGCTTGTCGGCCATGGCCCCGTGCAGCATCACGGCGTCGGTGGCGCTGCGCTGGGCGGCGAAGGTGAGGGCGGCGCCCAGTTCGTCGTGTTTCTCGCTCATCCCTTGACAGCTTAGTCTCACTCGGACAATATCTGAATGAGTCAACTACTTCTCAAATCAGTTGATGACTCGTTCAGGTATCTTCGGGAGGGATGTCATGACTGTTCAGCAGATCACCGACGAAACCGCGGTTCGCGCGCTGTTCGAGCGCTCGAATCAGGCATGGGCGGACGGGGATGCCGCCGCCTACGCCGCGGTCTTCACGCCGGACGCCGACTACGTCACCTGGTTCGGCGCCCGGCTGCGGGGGCGCGAGGCGATCCGGGCCTCGCACGAACCGCTGTTCGCGAAGTACATGAAGGGCACCCGCCTCGACGGTGAGATCACCGGTCTGCGGTTCGTCACCCCTGATGTCGCGGTCGTGCACGGCCGTGGCGCCGTGGTGAAGGGCAAGCGCCGCCGGAATCGCTTCAACACCAAGGTGAACGTGTACGTCGCGGTGCGGCGGGAGGGCGAGTGGGGCTTCGTCGCCTTCCACAACACCAAGTGCAGCTGGCTGTTCAACACCCTTGTCGCCAAGCATGATCCGGGCGTGCGGATGTCGGCGCCGGAATAGCTGCCGGGTGACTGGAATCCGCGGACGGGAGGTGGGACGAAAAGTCGTGGACCTGGGCCGGTAGTCTTGAGCGTCGGTAGCAGCAGTTTGTCGATCTTGGAGGATTTCCGCCGTGGCTCTAGTCGTCCAGAAGTACGGAGGATCCTCGGTCGCCACCGCCGAGCGCATCCGTCGGGTCGCTGAGCGGATCGTCGAGACCAAGAAGCAGGGCCACGATGTGGTCGTCGTGTGTTCCGCCATGGGCGACACCACCGACGAACTCCTCGATCTGGCCCAGCAGGTCGCGCCCGCCGCCCCGGCCCGCGAGATGGACATGCTCCTCACCTCCGGTGAGCGCATCTCCAATGCGTTGGTCGCCATGGCCATTCACTCGCTGGGCGCCGAGGCCCGTTCGTTCACCGGCTCGCAGGCCGGTGTCATCACGACCGGCACGCACGGCAATGCCAAGATCATCGACGTGGCCCCGGGCCGGGTGCAGCAGGCGCTCGGTGAGGGCACCATCGTGCTGGTCGCGGGCTTCCAGGGCGTGAGCCAGGACAGCAAGGACGTGACCACGCTGGGTCGCGGTGGTTCCGATACCACCGCCGTCGCGCTGGCCGCCGCGCTCAATGCCGACGTGTGCGAGATCTACACCGATGTGGACGGCGTGTTCAGCGCCGACCCGCGCATCGTCTCCGACGCCCAGAAGCTGGACACCGTCTCCTATGAGGAAATGCTGGAGATGGCCGCCTGCGGCTCGAAAGTTCTCATGCTGCGTTGCGTCGAGTACGCGCGCCGCTACAACGTGCCCGTTCACGTGCGGTCCTCGTACACCGACAAGACGGGCACCATGATTACCGGATCGATGGAGGACATCCCCTTGGAGCAAGCAATCCTCACGGGCGTCGCGCACGACCGCAGCGAGGCCAAGGTGACCGTGGTCGGCATTCCGGACAAGCCGGGCTACGCCGCCAAGGTGTTCCGCGCGGTCGCCGATGCCGAGATCAATATCGACATGGTGTTGCAGAACATCTCGAAGGTCGACACCGGTAAGACCGACATCACCTTCACCCTGCCCAAACTGGAGGGCCCGCGGGCCGTCGAGCTGCTCACCAGGCAGCAGGGCGAGATCGGCTTCTCCCAGGTCGTGTACGACGACCACATCGGCAAGGTGTCGCTGGTCGGCGCGGGTATGAAATCGCACCCGGGCGTGACCGCCACCTTCTGCGAGTCGCTGGCTGACGCGGGCATCAACATCGACCTGATCTCCACCTCGGAGATCCGGATCTCGGTGCTGGTCAAGGACAACGACCTGGACGAGGCCGTGAAGGTGCTGCACTCGGCGTTCGATCTGGGCGGCGACGAGGTCGCGGTCGTGCACGGCGGAACGGGACGGTAGCGGTATGGGTGTGCGTGTAGGCGTCGTCGGCGCGACCGGTCAGGTCGGCGCGGTCATGCGAAAGCTGCTGGAGGAGCGCAACTTCCCGGCCGACGAGGTGCGGTTCTTCGCGTCCGCGCGCTCGGCGGGCAAGACGTTGCCGTTCCGCGGCCGCGACATCGTGGTCGAGGACACCGAGACCGCCGACCCGAGCGGACTGGACATCGCGCTGTTCTCGGCCGGCGCCACCATGTCCCGGGTGCAGGCCCCGCGCTTCGCGGCCGCCGGTGTCACCGTCATCGACAACTCCTCGGCCTGGCGCAAGGACCCCGAGGTGCCGCTGGTCGTCTCCGAGGTGAACCCGGAGGCCACCCGCAACCTGGTCAAGGGCATCATCGCCAACCCGAACTGCACCACCATGGCCGCCATGCCGGTGCTCAAGGTGCTGCACGACGAGGCCGGGCTGCAGCGGCTGATCGTGTCCAGCTACCAGGCGGTGTCGGGCTCCGGTCTGGCCGGTGTCGAGGAACTGGCCTCGCAGGTGCGCGCCGTCATCGGCGATGCCGAGAAGCTGGTGCACGACGGTTCGGCCGTGGCGTTCCCGGCGCCGAACAAGTACGTGGCCCCGATCGCCTTCGACGTGATCCCGCTGGCGGGTTCGCTGGTGGACGACGGCAGCGGCGAGACCGACGAGGATCAGAAGCTGCGCAACGAGTCCCGCAAGATCCTGGGTCTGCCGGATCTGCTGGTGAGCGGTACCTGTGTGCGCGTCCCGGTCTTCACCGGCCACTCGCTGTCGATCAATGCCGAATTCGCGCAGCCGCTTTCGGTGGAGCGCGCCGAGGAGCTGCTGGCGAAGGCGCCGGGTGTGAAGCTCACCGACGTCCCCACCCCGCTGGCCGCCGCCGGTATCGACGAGTCGCTGGTGGGCCGCATCCGCCAGGATCCGGGTGTGCCGGACGGTCGCGGTCTGGCGCTGTTCATCTCCGGCGACAACCTGCGTAAGGGCGCCGCGCTCAACACGATTCAGATCGCGGAAGTTCTTTTGAACAACTGATCAGATGTATCCGTAACGGACCGTGCACAAGAAAGTGCACGGTCCGTTTTCGGATATTGTCCAGGCGTCAATGCGATACGCTCTCTGGAGTCGGTCAATCCGCCCAAAGTTCGGCACAGGGGAGCGGCGGTAGTCGATCGGTCCGGAGCCCGGCGATCGTGACTTCTATGCGATGCGGGCGCAAATGCGCAGCGAGGCGTTCGGCAATTGCGCGTTCCGCGCGGTAATCCAAGATCATTCCTCCGGGAAACCGCAGGCGCACATGGACTTCGCCGGTTTTCGGCGCGGCGGTCATCTCGATGGTGCCCGATGCGAGGCTGGATGACCTTTCATCGAGCGCGAGTTCCGGATACCCTCGCGTTCGAGGCGCGCGGTGATGCTTTGCACCGTCGCCCCGTCGGCAGTGGAGGAATACTTGGTGGCCGCAAGGGCGCACGCCGCGAACCACATTGCCGCGCCGCCGATTCCGGCTCCGAGTAGGAAGAAGAGAAGTTCGCCGGGCATGATCACCTCTTGTCGTCCGTTTGGTTCGACGGGTCCTCTTCAAACGTTAAACACAGAAAAATTGCGATGCAATAAGAAAAATCCATGTTCCATACTGTGCGCCGTAAGCTCGGTCGGTCTGGAATCCTTGTCGGCAGATCCCCCCTCTGGATGGAAAGGGCGGAAGGAGAAGGGCATGGTAGACATCGGCGAAACAAGCGGGCGGTGACGGCCGGGAAAGCCGATCAGGCAGAAGGAGTTTGACCCGGTGGCCGAAAGTACCCTTGGGGCACGGGTAGCGGAGTTGCGCCGGCGGCGGGGACTATCGCAGAAAGAGTTGGGAGCGGCGATTCGGCGCTCGGAAAGCTGGGTGTCGCAGGTCGAGCGAGACGTGCTGCCTGTTGAGCGACTGTCCGTTCTGCAAAGACTGGCGGACGTGCTCGGAGTGGCGGTACGCGATCTGCGTCCCGAAGCGGCCGAACCGATTGCCGCCGACCGTGGTGACGGGCATCGGCCCGGCTCGGCGGTGTTCGAGCAGCTGCGGCTGCTGCTCACCGGGCATCCCGCCCTGGAACAGCTCTTCGGAGACGAGGCCGATCGCAGTCTCGAGCCGAGCACTGCGGCCGCGAAACTGCCGGAGCTGCAACAGCGAGTGGACCTGGCCTGGCAGCTGGCGCACGAATCCCGGCTGGTCGAGGTGGGCAGCAGTCTGCTGGAACTGATTCCGGATCTCGAGCACGCCGCGCGGGCGGATGCCACGCGGCGGCCGGAGGTGCTGACCCTGCTCTCGCGCGCCTATCAGGTGGCCGCGACCGCGTTCACCCGCCAGGAAGAGGTCGACGCGGCGTGGGTCGCCGCCGATCGCGCACTGTCCGCGGCCGAGGAATCTGGTGACGCGCTGAGCGTGGTGGCCGGAACCTACCGCATGGCACAGGCTTTCCTGCGTCTGCAACGCCTGGAACAGGCCGAGCAGGCGGCGCGCGTGTCGGTGGCCGCGCTGGCCGCGCAGGTGGCGGCTGAGCGGCCGCGGCCGGAAGTGCTGTCGCTCTACGGATCTCTGCAGCTCATGCTGGCGGTGATCGCGGCGACGGACGGGAATCGCACGGCCGCCCGCACCGGGCTGGCGGCGGCGCGCGCCGCCGCCGACCGGCTGGGCGAGGGCCGCAACGATTTCGACACCGAGTTCGGTCCGACCGGGGTCGCCGTGCACGCGGTGGCCGTGGCGGTCGAACTGGGCGACGCCGGCGAGGCGCTCGATACCGCGCGCACCGTCGACGCCTCGATCCTGTCTCCGGAGCGGCAGGCGCGCTTCCTGGTCGATGTGGCCCGCGCGCACGCGCAGCGGCGGCAGGCGAGCGAGGCATTGGAAGCGTTGCTCAATGCCGAGCGACTAACCCCCGAACTGGTGCACACCGATCATCGCGCCCGCGAAGTGGTGCGCGATCTGCTGCAGTTCGCCGGTCGCCGACCGGCCGACGAGCTACGGGAGCTGGCGGGTCGCGCCGCGGTCACCCCCTGATCGAACCAGGGGTGGCGGCCGGTCGGCGAATCCCGGTGTGCGCGAGCCGGGTCCGACGCATGCCGCTCGGGCTGAACCCGGAAAGTTGAAGCCGACGCCCAACAAGCGCCTCTCGGCGAGTGGTCGCTCGTAGCGACGAAGGGTGCGGCCCGGGGCTGTTCCGACGCCGGCAAGGGGGATCAACCCGGGGTCCGCCGGATCTATTCCAGGGCAGGGAGTGTGATCCGGGCAACGGTCCCGCGATGGTGTCCGGCCGCGATAATCCTTCGCTCGATATTTGCCGATCTCGCGCGACCGGACTGTATATACCTTTGTTTACTCACTGCCCTGCGGACTTTTCTTGACTAGTTCCAGAAAACTCGGCACGCTCGAAAACATGACCAAGGCGACCACCACCAATACCGGCGCCCCGGTGCCCAGCGACAACGAATCGCTCACCGCGGGCACACAGGGCCCGATCGTGCTGCACGATCACTACCTGATCGAGAAACTCGCCCACTTCAACCGGGAACGGGTGCCCGAGCGCGTGGTGCACGCCAAGGGTTCGGGCGCGTTCGGCGAACTGGTGGTTACCGGTGATGTCAGCCGCTACACCAAGGCCGCGCTGTTCCAGCCGGGCACCCGCACCGAGTCGCTGGTGCGTTTCTCCACAGTCGCCGGTGAGCAGGGCAGCCCCGACACCTGGCGCGACCCGCGCGGTTTCGCGGTGAAGTTCTACACCACCGAGGGCAACTACGACATCGTCGGCAACAACACCCCGGTGTTCTTCATCAAGGACCCGATCAAGTTCCCCGACTTCATCCACTCGCAGAAGCGCCTGCCCGGCTCCGGCCTGCGCGACGCGAACATGCAGTGGGACTTCTGGACCTTGCGCCCGGAGACCGCCCACCAGGTCACCTGGCTCATGGGCGACCGCGGCATCCCGGCCACCCTGCGCCACATGGACGGCTTCGGCTCGCACACCTACCAGTGGATCAACGAGGCCGGCGAGCGCTTCTGGGTGAAGTACCACTTCAAGACCGACCAGGGCATCAAGAACCTGACCCAGGCCGAGGCCGACGAGCTCGCCGGTAAGGACGCCGACTTCCACCGTCGCGACCTGTACCAGGCCATCGAGCGCGGCGACTTCCCGAGCTGGACCCTGAAGGTCCAGATCATGCCGGTCGCCGAGGCGGACAACTACCGCTTCAACCCGTTCGACCTGACCAAGGTCTGGTCGCAGCAGGACTACCCGCTCATCGAGGTCGGCCGCTGGACCCTGAACCGCAACCCCGCGAACTTCTTCGTGGACATCGAGCAGGCCGCCTTCGCGCCCTCGAATGTGGTTCCCGGCATTGCCTTCTCGCCCGACAAGATGCTGCTGGGCCGCGTCTTCGCCTACGCCGACGCGCACCGCTATCGCATCGGCGCGAACCACGAGCAGCTGCCGCCGAACCGGGCCAAGGCCGCTCCGGTGAACTCTTACTCGCAGGACGGCGCCATGCGCTTCGCGCACAATGCCGCGAGCGTTCCGGTGTACGCGCCCAACTCCTTCGGCGGCCCGCACGCCGATCCGGCGCGCGCCATCGACGACGGCGCCTGGGCGTTCGACCCGAACATGGTCCGGGCCGGCTACCTCCAGCACCGCGAGGACAACGACTTCGTGCAGGCCGGCACCCTGGTTCGCGAGGTCATGAATGACGCCGAGCGGGATCGCCTGGTGGGCAATGTCGTCGGCCACGTCCTGGGCGGCGTGCGCGAGCCGATCCTGAGCCGGGTCTTCGACTATTGGAAGAGTGTCGACGCCGAGCTCGGCAAGCGCATCGAGATCGGCGTCCGCGAGCAGCTCTGACCGACTCCCGGCGTAGCGGATAGCCGCGTTGTCCATAACGCGGCTATCTATGATGGTGGCTCGGTGGGCAAGCCCCGCGCGGCGACGAGGAGGTCCGATGCGAATCGGGGAGCTGAGCAAGGCCAGTGGCGTGTCCACCCCGACGATCAAGTACTACCTGCGGGAAGGCCTGCTGCCCAAGGGCGAGGCGACCGGCCACAATCAGGCGCGGTACGACGACGCGCATCTGCGCCGCCTGCGGCTGATCCGGGCACTCATCGAGGTCGGCGGGCTCTCCATCGCCTCGGCGCGCGAGGTGATCGCGGCCCTGGACGATCCGGATCTCGGCACCCACAAGATCCTCGGTGCCGCCCAGCACACCGCTGCCCGCAGCATCGCCTTCTGCGACGAGGAATCTCGGACCGCCGCCCGCGCGGAGGTGGCGGCCATGCTCGATCGCCTGGGCTGGCGCGTCGGCCGCGACAATCCGGCGGTGTCGGCCGCCGTCGAGGTGGTCGGCGCGCTGCGCCAGCTCGGCCACGGCGATATCGCGGACCGCCTCGACGACTACGCCCACGCCCTGGGGCCGATCGCCGAACTGGATATGGCCGTGCTGACCTCGCGCGGCGATATCGACAGCATGGCCGAGACGGTCGTGGTCGGAAACGTGCTCGGTGACGAGCTCATCGCCGCGCTGCGGCATCTGGCGCAGACCGATCGCTCGGCCGAATTCTTCAGCGGCCGGCCAGCATCGAGTCGGTGAGCCGTTCGGCGAGCGTGTCGTCCAGGGGCGCGTGGCCGAGGATGAAGCGGTACCAGAACACCCCGTAGAACTGGTCGACCAGCAGATCGAGATCGGCGTCGGCGGGCAGTTCGCCGCGTAGCCGCCCGCGCTCGAGCACGGCCCGCACCGCTGCCCGGCGCTGCGCGGTGAAGGTCCGCAACAGTTCCGCGAGATGCGGGTCGTGTGCCGCCTCGCGCACCAGCGTGCGCAGCGCGGGTGCGGTCGAACTGCGCTGTGCGCCACGGAAAGTCGCTTCCATGAGGGTGCGCAGGTCGGTACGCAGCGAGCCGCTGTCCGGCGGCGGCACCTCGAGCGCCGACCGTTCGGTGAGCGCGTCCAGCAGGACCGCGCCCTTGGACGGCCACCACCGGTACACGGTCTGCTTTCCGACGCCGGCCGCCCGCGCGATGGCGTCGATGGTGACCGGGGCGCCGTCGGATTCGCCGAGCAGCCGCAGCGAGGCATCGAGAATGGCCTGCCGGGTGGCCTCGTTGCGGCGACGCCCGGTGTGCGGTCGCGCCGGATTGGGCTGTGCCGCCGTGCTTTCCATGATCGCCCTCCTGTGACGCACCTCACCGATTTGTCGAGACTAAAAGTCTCGCCAACAGTGTTGTCGAGACTGTCAGTTCCGTAAGAATAAGCGGACAGCGACAGAGAGGGTTTCCGACAATGACCACAACACCGCGCGTCGTCGTCATGGGTGGCAGCTCCGGTATCGGCGAGGCCACCGCCACCGCCTTCGCGGCCGACGGCGCCGAGGTCGTCATCACCGGCCGCGGCCGGGACAAGCTCGACGCGGCCGTCGCGCGTGTCGGCGGCAAGACCACCGGCTACGCCCTCGACGCCACCAGCCAGGCCGATATCGACGCCTTCTTCGCCCGGGCCGGGACCATCGACCACCTGGTCATCTCGGTGAGCGGCTCGGCCGGCAGCGGTCTCTTCGCCGACCTCGATCTGGACCAGCTGGCCGCCGGCTTCGACGGCAAGTTCTGGCCACAGGTGCGCATCCTGAAAGCCGCGCTCCCGCACCTGGATTCGCAGGGCTCGGTCACCCTGGTGACCGCGGGCTCGTCCCGCTCGGCCTTCCCCGGCACCGCGGGCCTGGCCGCCATCAACGGCGCACTCGACGCCATGGTGCCGCCGCTCGCCGTCGAACTCGCCCCGCTGCGCATCAATGCCGTCTCCCCGGGCGTCATCGACACCCCGTGGTGGGACCGGGTTCCGGAGGCGCAGCGCACTGCTCTGTTCGACGGCCTGGTGGCGACCACCCCGGTCGGCCGCGTCGGCCGCCCCGAGGACATCGCCCGCGCCATCCACATGCTGGCCACCAACGGATTCATCACCGGCGTCGTGCTCGACGCCAATGGCGGCACCAGTCTGGCGACGGGTCGCTGACCGGCCAGTAGTTTGGTCGGCATGCTCGAAAGCCCCGCCGCCGCACCGGAAACCACCACACCGCGCCGGGCCACCTGGTTCGAATGCTTCGGGGATCTGGTGTTCGCCGCGGCGGTCGGCCAGATCACGCATCGGGTGGGCGCGCACCCCGATGCCGGATCGGTGGCCGCGGCGGCTGGACTGTTCGTGCCGCTGTGGTGGGCCCGGGTCCTGTACGCGGTGCACGCCAATCGGGCCGATCGGGGTACCGCGGCCCATCGCCTGCTGGCCGGATCGGTGATCGGCTCGGTGGTGGTGGAGACTCCGGCCCAGCGCCGTCGGCTGGCGACGTTGGGCTGAATCACGGTACGCCGCAGCTCATTTGGCGCGGTCGCGCCGAAACTCCAATCCGTCCAGGATGAGTCCGAGCTCGGAGTCGAAGAAGTCGTTCCTGGCCTGCGTGGGGTCGAGTTCCCGGTAGACGCCGTACCGTTTGGCGACGTGGGGGTAACCGCGTACCGCCTGTTCGGACACGGCCATCATCTTGGCGAACCATTCCTGTTCACTGAGCCCGCTGCGGGAGACGCTGGTGAGCATGGCGGTTTCGGTGCCGGCGGAGCCGAGGACGAAGGCCCAGAAGGCATTTGAGGCCCGGTCCGCCTCGCCGTCGTCGAAGCCCGCCGCTTCGAGGGTCGCGAGCATGGCGTTCGACAGCCGCATGAGGTTGGGGCCGAGGTAGGCGAGTCCGGCTCCGGTGATGGCGGTGCTCATCCAGGGGTGGCGCAGGACGGTGTCGCGCACATCGCGACCCAGGGCGAGTAGATCGGCGCGCCAGTTCTCCGGTGCGATGGTGGCGGGCTCGTGGACCTCGCTGAACGCCTCGTCGATCACCAGTTCCAGGATCTCGTCCTTGTTCGTGACATGCGTGTAGAGCGAGGTGGCTCCGGCATTGAGGCGGGAACCGAGCTTGCGCATGCTGAGCGCGTCGTAGCCCTCGGAATCGAGCAGCGCGAGAGCTTCGGACACGATCTGTTCCCGGCTCAGTGCGGGCTGATCTCGCCGCTGTCGTTGCGGGCGGGTCCACACCGACGAGAACTCCTGTGCCTTGGCCGTCATGGCGCTTCCTCCTTCATCCGTGGAACAGCATAACTCCAGCTAGAACGCCGTTCGTTCGACCGTACACCGTTCTGTCTTGCGCACAGTGTACGGAGACCGTACAGTGTTCGACGACACCGCACAGTGTGCGGACGAGTTTCTCGAAGGGGAACCGAAATGACTGCGAACGAACTGACCGAGGCGCTGACATCGCCTGCGGCCCAGCGCAATCCGAAGCGCTGGCTGATCCTGGTCGTGCTCTGCCTGGCCACGCTGGTGCTGGTGATCGACAATATGGTCCTCACCGTGGCGCTGCCGGAGATCGCGATCGACCTGCACGCCGGGTCCCAGGCCCTGCAGTGGGTGATCGACGCCTACATCCTGGTCTTCGCGGGCCTGCTGCTCACCACCGGCAGCCTGTCGGATCGCTTCGGCCGCAGGCTGGTGATGGTGCTCGGGCTGGCGCTCTTCGGCGCGGCCTCCCTCATCGCGGCCTACGCGACCAGCGCGGGGATGCTCATCTCCGGCCGCGTGATCATGGCGGTCGGCGGCGCGCTCATCATGCCGAGCACGCTGTCCATCCTGATCACCGTGTTCGACGAGGACGAGCGGCCCAGGGCGATCGCCGCCTGGACCGGTGTGTCCGTGCTCGGCATGGTCGGCGGCCCGGTGCTGGGCGGCGTGCTGCTGAACCACTTCTGGTGGGGTTCGGTCTTCCTGTTGAACGTGCCGATCGCGGCACTGGCCATCGCGGCCGCCTTCGCGCTGATGCCGGAATCCAAGGGCCCCGCCCGTCCGATCGATCTGCCGGGCATGGTGCTGTCGATCGTCGGCACGGTGTCGCTGGTGTGGTCCATCATCGAGTTCCCGGCCAAGGGCCTGCACGGCACCTGGGTGACGCTGGTGCTGGCGGTTGTCGTGCTGGTGGCCTTCGTGATTCGTGAACTGAAGGCCGAGCACCCGATGGTTCCGCTGCAGCTGTTCCGCAACCGGGTCTTCACCGGATCCAGCTTCTCGCTGGTGCTGGCCACCTTCGCCAATGCCGGCCTGACCCTGGTGCTGACCCAGTACCTGCAGTTCGTGCTCGGCTACTCGCCCATCAAGACGGCCCTCGCCTTCACGCCGTTCGCGCTGACCGCGCTGGTGTTCAACGGCCTGGGCGCCGCGCTGGTGCAGAAGCTGGGCGTGCGTCCCGTCGCCCTGGTCGGCATGCTGGTGCTGGCGGGCGGCTTCGGCGCCCTGGCCGCGCTGACCTCCGACTCCGGCTTCTGGCTGCCGGCCCTGGCGATGTCGCTGGTCGGCGCCGGTGCGGGCCTGGCCATGCCGGCCGCCGTCGGTGCGCTGATGGGTGCGATTCCGCCGGAGCAGGCGGGTGTGGGTTCGGCGCTGAACGACACCATTCAGCAGACCGGTGGTGCGCTCGGGGTCGCGGTGCTCGGCGCGGTGCTGGCCGGTACCTACACCGACGCCATGCCCGCCGACGCTCCGGCGGCGGCCCGGGAGGGCATCGCCGGAGCCTTCGCCACCGGTGACGGCAGCCTGGTGTCGGTGGCCCGCGATGCCTTCACCGACGCCATGTCGAACACCTTCCTGGCCGGCGGCGCGGCGGTGCTGGCCGCCACCGTGATCGCATTCTTCCTGATGAAGGGCGCGAAGCCGGCTGCGCCGGAGGGGGTTCCGGCCGAGGCCGACCTGGTCGAAGCCCGCTAGTCCCGACACCCGCGAACGACCCCGCCCCCGGCAGCACGCCGGGGGCGGAGTCGTTGCCGCGGCAGCGCGGCGCCGGCGGATGTCAGTCGAGTAATTGCTCGATGCGGGCGGTGCAGAAGCCGGTGATGTTCATCTCCGGCGGGAGCTGTACGCGGTGGGTCATGCGCAGCAGGGGAATCGACAACAGGGCGGCCGAGAAGACCTCGTGGTAACCGAGGTTGCGGACCTCGTGACCGGTCCGCTTCTCGTAGTAGGCGATGGTCTCGGCGCGGGTCGGTGTGCCCGGCAGCGGGGGATGGCCCTCGTACTCGCTGCACGCCCAGTCCAGGAACAGCAGCCAGGCCAGATCCGACTCCGGCGCACCGAGGTGGGCGATCTCCCAGTCGAGCACGCCGCGGACCCGGAAGTCGTTGTCGTACAGGATGTTCGACATCCTGGCATCACCCCAGCAGAGGCACGGCTGCTCGGGTTCGCAGAGGTTGTCGCGCAGATACGCCACCGCCCGCCGGTAGGTCTCCGGCGGCGTTCCCCCGCAGGCCCACTTCAGCGCGGCGTCCAGATAGTTCACCCCCTGCTCGATGACCCCGGCGCCATGCTCGGGAAACGTGAGGAAGTCCAATCGCAGTGCCCGCCAATCCAACTGGTTGACCTCGGCGATGGTGTCCACGCATCCCCACCACATGCCAGCCCGCTGCTCGGGTGTGGCCTCGAAGTAGTTCCCGGCGGCGTGATACGACGGATAGTCGCTCGGCGCCCGGCCTTCCAGCCGGTTCATCACGAAATACGGGCTGCCGAGCGGATTGTCGCCCCGCTCCAGCCAGGCCACGGCCGGCACCGGCAGCCCGGTGTCCGCCAGCCGGCGCATCACCAGCACCTGCCGCAGCAGGTCGTAGTCCGGGAACAGCGACAGGTCCGGTGGCCGTCGCAGGACCAGGGGAGTGCGGCCGGAATCGTCCTCGACCTCGAAAAGATAGGTCTCGGTGGCGAATCCGCGTTCGGTGCGCACGAGCTCGAGCACGCGCGCGTTCCCCGCGGGCGAAAGATGCTCGCGTACGGCGGGTTCCAGGGCTGTCGCCAGCTGCTCGGCCGGAATTCGGGTGGTGCTCACGTCAGTACCCCTCGTACCCGTACCGCGCATTGCGGCCCATGAACACCATTTCGACCAGCCCGTATCCGACCTTGCCGGCGGTCTCGATGCGGCAGAAGGTCTCGCTGAGCATGCTGACCTGCCGCAGATCCGCGGTGTCGGTGAGGTCGGCGGTGAAGCCGTCGCTCCAGTCCGCGCCCTTCCACAGCCCGGAGGCGTAGCCACGGTAGTGGTCGTATCCCGCGAGGCCGGGCCAGAAGCCGGAGACCGGCGTGATGGTGAATTCACGGTCGCGGCCGTCGGCGCCGCGCGCGGTGAAGCTGCCGCCGCTGACGATGCGGAAGTCGTCGCGGAAGGTCAGCGCGTGGTCGGTGGTGACGATCGGGACCGGCTGCGCGGCGGAGCCGATCGGGGCCAGCACGGTGCCCTCGAAGTGCCAGCGCTGCCCGTCGGCGGTCTCGCGCTGCGCGAAGTGCACCAGCTCGTCCTCGAATTGGAAGATGCCCATGTAGTAGAGGACGCCGTCGGGGATGTCGCCAGGCTGCAGGCCCTCGCCCTCGCCGAGGCTGCCGCCGCCCCCGCCGTGGCGGGTGCCCCAGGAGTGGTCGCGCCCGAACCACCAGGTCTCCGGATCGATCTCGAAGCGGGTGCCGGCCACCTCGATCCACCCGGAGATGCGCCCGTTCTGGTAGTAGCGCCGTGCGTCCTCGCGCACCCGGCCGCGGCTGCGGAAGAAGGCGGGTTCCTGTTCGTAGGCCGGGAACTGCCCCTCGAAGTCGAGTTGCAGCCGCACCCCGTGCTCGTTGTCGCCGAGGGTGGCGCGCACCTTGCGCAGCGGTTCGACGATCTCGTACCGGTACGGGCCGACCCGCCAGTCGGCGAGGCCGTCGTAGCGGTCGCCGATCTCGCGCGAGAGCCGGACCACGTGGGCGGTCTTGTCGCCGATCGTGATCATGGCGTAGGCGTCGAGCACATTGCGGTTGGGGTAGCGCGCCATGCCGGTCATCACGCTGATCTCGCCGGTGGTGTCGAAGCCGTACAGGACGACGCGTTCGGTCCAGCGCAGATCGCTCTGCTGGACGTGGTCGAAGGTGGTGGGGAGCTGGTGGGCGAGCAGTTCGTCCTGGGGCGTCAGCATGGGTGCCTCCTGAATTAGAATACGGGCCATACCGTATTTAAAATCGGACGACGATGTAACCTGTTTCAGAATTTGCCACCGACCCGAGCGAGAGGGGAGCCCCGTGACCGCAGCCACCGGGACCGCCCGTCCCGGCCCCGGCCGACCCCGTGACCCGCAACTGGACGCCCTGGTGCTCACCGCGACCCAGGAACTCCTGGTCCGCGACGGCTACCAGGCCACCACCATCGCGGCCGTGGCCCGGCGTGCCGGAGTCGTCACGACCTCGATCTACCGCCGCTGGCCCGGCAAGCGTGCCCTGGTGGAGGATGCGATCTTCGCCCTGGACACCGAGAATCACCCGGTTCCCAGCGGCGACCTGCGCGCCGACCTACTGGCCTGGACGCGCCTGTTCCTCAATGCCGCCGCGCACCCGGCGGCGCGCTCGGCCATCCCCGGCCTGCTCTCGGAGTATCACGACGATCGGGAGAGCTACCGCCGCCTGCTCGACGGCGGTGAGCGGCCGACGATTCAGGCACTGCGCGAGCTGCTCATGGCCGCTGTCGAATCGGGTCAGGCGGCCGACGCCTGCGATGTCGAGGCGATCTTCGAATTCCTGCGGGGTGCGACCCTGATGCGCGCGCTCACGCACGGCACCGAGGATGCCGACCACTTCAGCCGCCGCATCGCGGACGCGCTGCACGCGGTCGCGCAAACTCCCACGTCAGAGTAGGCCCCACCAGTAAATCAGGCAGGCCAGTACGAAGACGACCACGGTTTCCATCGGCAATCCCAATCTTCTTGGCGCACTTACCTACATGATGCCGTGTGCCGGGCGGACAAGGCCACAAATCGGACGAACAAGATCGCTAACCGTTAGCCTGCCACACAAAGAACCCGCCCAGTCCGACACCCCTCGTGGTCGGACTCGGCGGGTTCTGCGCTGGCCTACCACCCCCTTCGTGGTAGGCCATGTCCCCAATTGAGTACCGGTTGGTTGGTTTGCTGTGGCCGACCCGCCACCCCTCGTAGACGGGTCGGCCCCAGCGTTCCCGCCCCCGGATGGTGGCTCGTTGGGTCCGCCGGTGCGTTCCGGCGTTGACACAAACGATGCCGAGCCGCGCTTGGCACGGCCTTAACAAGATCTTGTAATTGCGAAAATGCCTGCTGATGGGCTGTTTTCGTGGAATGTGGAAGCTCAGGAGTCCAGCGCGGTCACCAGGTCGGCAACGGCGGCATCGGTGACCTGGTAACCCGGGAAATAGCAGCAGACGCGAGCGGCGCTGTCGCCGAACCGGGTACGGATCAGCTCCGCGCATTCGACCGGTGTGCCGCTGACGGTGAGCGCGTCCACCATCGGGTCCTCGATGAGCGCGGCCATCTCCCGCCACCGCCCCTGCTTCGAGAGCAGGTTCAGCTCGGGTTGCAGCTCCGCCCAGCCCTCTACCTCCAGGACCGGACGATAGGCGGGCGTGGAACCATAGAACGCCAGCAGGTTTCGCACCGCCCGGCGCGCCTCGCGCAGTTCTTGTTCCGAATCACCCATGGCCACAATGGCTTCCACGATGATCTCGAAGGGCCGCGGTGAGCCTCCGAGCCCTGTCGCGACGGCCGCCAGTGTCCGCTCGCGGAAGTGCCGCTCGGTATTGAACGGCATCACCAGCAGTCCGTCGGCCACCTCCGCCGCCATGGTGGTCATGCGCGGGCCCAGTGCGCCGACCAGAACCGGCGGCGCCCCATGGGGATTCGGTCCCGGATCGAACTGCGGGGTCATGAGCGTGTGCTGCCAGAACCGGCCGCGGTAGTCCAGCCGCTCGCCGTCCTGCCAGGCCCGCAGGATCGCCTGCACCGCCAGCACGGTGTCGCGCATTCGCTCCACCGGCTCCGACCAGGTGCTGCCGTAGCGCCGCTCGATATGGGTCCGGATCTGACTGCCGAGCCCGAGCCGGAATCGCCCGCCCGACAATGACTGCAGATCCCACGCGGTGTGCGCCAGATGCATCGGGCTGCGCGGGAACGCCATGGCCACATTGGTCATGATGTCGACCCCGGACGTGGCGGCCAGTGTCAAGGGCAGGAACACGTCGTGCGCGCCCTCGAAGGTGAACACCCCGTCCACTCCGAGCTCGCGCAATCGCGCTGCGCGGGAAGCCGATTCGGCGAGCGGCGCGTTCAGCCAGATATCGACGGGCAGGGACACCGTGACTCCTCCTGAGACGAGAAAACAACAGCCCCGGGCCGAGAGGTAGTAGGCCCGGGGCTGTTCCGGGTCAGCGGTGGTCGTGATCCGCTGACCCGCGCGGGGGAGCTACCAGGGAAGTAGCAGCACTCCTCCGCGGGCTTGTGGTCAGCCGATGAATTCGGCCGCCTTCTCGCCGATCATGTAGCTCGGCGCATTGGTGTTGCCGCCGGTGATGCTCGGCATGATCGAGGCGTCGGCCACGCGCAGGCCCTCGATGCCGTGCACCTTCAGCGTCGGGTCGACGACCGCGCGCTCGTCCACACCCATGCGGCAGGTGCCGACCGGGTGGTAGATGGAGTGCACGCGGTTGGGCAGCTCGCGGCGCAGCGCGGTCTCGTCCGCCCACTCCTGGCCCGGGAAGAAGTTCTCGGTGATGTCGCCCGCGATGCTCTTGTGCGACATGACCTCGCGGATCATCTTGATGCCCTCGATCAGGAACTCGGTGTCCCACGGGTCGGTCAGGTAGCCCGGGTCGATGAGCGGCGAGGCGAACGGGTCGGCGGAGGCCAGCTTCAGTTCGCCGCGGCTCTTGGGGTAGATGAGGCTGGGCATGACGGTGAGCGCCGGGCGGCGGTCCACCAGGTGCAGCTTGTCGGCGTCCTGGTTGGGCGTCGGGTAGCTCCACGGCAGGGTGTGGATCTGCATGTCCGGGTGGTCGCCCTCGGCGAACTTGGTCTTGACGAAGCCGGCGGCCTCGAAGACCGTGCGGCCCATGAAGGAGCTGCCCGGGTTGCGCATCTCCTTGAGGATGCCGCGCGCGAAGTAGGTGGGGATGCCGCGGTGGATGGCCTTCTTGGACACGAAGGTCATCGGCACGAACAGGTGGTCGTGCAGGTTCTGGCCGACGGGCAGGTCGGCGACCACCTCGATGCCGAGGTCGCGCAGGTGCCCGGCGGGGCCGATGCCCGAGAGCATGAGCAGCTGCGGCGATCCGACGACACCGCCGGAGACGATGACCTCCTTGGCGGCGCGCACGATGCGGCGCGAGCCGTTCTTCTCGGCGATCTCGACGCCGGTGGCGCGGCCGTTCTCGATCACCACGCGGGTGGCCTGCACGTGGGTGAGCACGGTCAGGTTCGAGTTCGGCATGTTGGTGATGAAGCCGCGCGAAGAGCTGTAGCGCACACCGTCTTTCACGCTCTGCTGGAAGATCGAGATGCCTTCCTGCGACGCCCCGTTGTAGTCCTTGATAATCGGCGCGCCGAGGGTCTCGGACGCGGCGGTCATGAACTCCTCGGAGATCGGGGTGAGCTCGCGGGGGCGGGTGACCTCGATCGGGCCGCCGGTGGCGCGGTAGTCATCCGCGCCGTCGACCCAGTTCTCGAGGCGCTTGTAGGCGGGCAGGACCTCGTCGTAGCTCCAGCCGGTGTTGCCCTCGGCGGCCCAGGAGTCGAAGTTGGCGCGGTTGCCGCGCACGTAGAGCATGCCGTTGATGGAGCTGGAGCCGCCCAGCACCTTGCCGCGGGTCATCGGGATCAGCCGGTCGTTGGCGTGCTTCTGCGGGACCGAGTACTGCTTCCACGCCACCAGCTTCTTCAGCTGCGGAACCGTGTGGACCATCGAGATCATGCCGGGGCGGGTGACCAGCTGGGTGTTGTCCTTGCGCCCGGCCTCCAACAGGATCACGCTCGCGCCACGCTGAGCGAGCCGTCCGGCCAATACTGCACCGGCGCTGCCCGCGCCAACGACGACGTAATCGGCTTCGGACGTGGAGCCCGGGGAAGCGGTCATATCAGTTACCTCATCTTCGAGTGTGCCTGGCATCACTGTAGAACAAGTTCTAGTCTGCCGACACACTGGACATGATGTCCAGTCACAAGATCGACTTCAGGACGGGTTGAGTGATCTTGCGGGCGCGGCGGGTCCTCGTTGAACATGTTGCAGATCCACTGCTGCGGGGTAGCTGCCCCGCAGGGCGTGCGGGAACCGGGGGATCGAAGGCTGGAAACGCTGCCCAGCCGCAGGTCGGCATGGTTCAATTTCTGTGAAACACGTTCCAATTTCGTGATCATAGCGGCACCTTGCCCGAGGAGGAACAGTGTCTGTTCCGTCATTACCGGCCGGCTTCGATTTCACCGATCCCGCGCTCTGGGCCGACCACAGCCCCGCCGAGGAGTTCGCACTGCTGCGCCGCACCGCGCCGGTCTGGTGGAATGCCCAGACTCCCGAGCAGGCCGCACCCATGGACGACGACGGTTACTGGGTGATCACCCGCCACGAGGATGTCAAGGAGATCTCCCGCAGACCGGAACTCTGGTCCTCGAATCGCAAGGGCTCCATCATCAAAATGCCCGCCGACTCCGAACCCGAACAGCTCGAACTCGGGCGCGAGGCGCTGCTGGTGAATATGGATCCGCCCAAGCACACCAAGATCCGGCGCATCGTCTCCAAGGGATTCACCCCGCGCGCCATCGAGGGATTGCGGGCCGCGCTCACCGAACGCGCGGCAAAGATCGTGCGGGCGGCGAAGGCGAGTGGCGGCGGCGATTTCATCCAGCAGGTGGCATGCGAGCTGCCGCTGCAGGCCATCGCGGAACTGCTCGGCGTGCCGCAGGACGACCGCCACAAGCTGTTCACCTGGTCCAATCAGCTGCTCAACTACGACGATCCGGAATTCGCGGGCAACAATATGACCGCCAATGCCGAACTGCTCGGCTACGCCTACAACATGGCCGAACAGCGCCGGGCCCGCCCGGTCGGCGATATCGTCTCCCAGCTGGTGACCGCCGATGTGGATGGTGAGGCCCTGGGCTCGGACGAGTTCGGATTCTTCGTCATCCTGCTGTCGGTGGCGGGCAACGAAACCACCCGCAATGCCATCGCACATGGCATGAAAGCCTTTGTGGATCACCCCGATCAGTGGGCGCTGTACAAGGAGCGCCGGCCGCGCACCGCGCCCGATGAAATCGTGCGCTGGGCGACGCCGGTCTCGGCCTTCCAGCGGACCGCCGTGCGCGACACCGAAATCGGCGGGCAGAAAGTTCTGGAGGGGCAGCGGGTGGGGCTGTTCTACAGCTCCGCCAACTTCGACGAGGAGGTCTTCGACCACCCCTTCGAATTCGATGTGGAGCGCGATCCCAATCCGCACGTCGGATTCGGCGGGACCGGAAACCACTTCTGCGTTGGCGCGAATCTGGCGCGGCTGGAGATCGACCTGATGTTCAATGCCATTGCCGACGCCATGCCGGAAATCACCGAGGTCGCACCGCCGCAGCGGCTGCGGTCGGGCTGGATCAATGGCATCAAACACTGGCAGGTGAGCTACTCCTGAACCGGTGACCTCATCGAACTCGTTCTACCATTCGTGTTTGTGACCAATCTTCGCGAAATTCCGCTGCGCACGCTGACCGACAAGCCCACCACGCTGGCCGAACTGGCCGGCGACCAGGTCGTGCTGCTGGTCAATGTCGCCTCCAAGTGCGGGCTCACCCCGCAGTACACGGGCCTGGTCGAACTGCAGCAGACCTACGGGCCGCAGGGCTTCACCGTGGTCGGTGTGCCGTGCAACCAGTTCATGGGCCAGGAGCCCGGTACCGCCGAGGAGATCGCGGAATTCTGTTCCGCCACTTACGGGGTGGACTTCCCGCTGCTGGAGAAGAGCGAGGTCAACGGCGAGGGCCGGATTCCGCTGTATCAGGAGCTGACCCAGGTCGCGGACGCCGCCGGTGAGGCCGGGGACATCCAGTGGAACTTCGAGAAGTTCCTGATCGGGCGCGACGGCGCGGTGCTGGGGCGGTTCCGTCCGCGCACCGAGCCGAAGGATCCGGCCGTGGTCTCCGCCCTCGAGGGCGCGCTGTAACTCGGAGGGCTCCCTGTAGCTCAGCTCTACGACGGCCGTGTCCGGCGGCGATATCGCACCGCGCACGGCTGTTGCAGCTGCACCACCATCTTGGAATGGTCGTTGCGGTAGCTGTCCGATGGCTGCGCGAGCTCGAATTCCCAGTCCCGCAGCAGGATCGAGAAGATGGCCTCGAGCCGCATGAGCGCGAAGGCCGCGCCGACGCAGCGGTAACGGCCCGCGCCGAAGGGGATCCAGGTCCAGCGGTTGGCCAGATCCGCCTGGTTCGGGTCGAGGTAGCGGCCCGGGTCGAAGCGCTCGGGATTCGGGAAGTCCTCCGGAATCCGGTTGGAGACAGCGGGACCCGGGTCATCAGGGCGATGGGATCGGTGCGGAACTCCTCGAGGTGGCCGTGCTCGGGCTCCCCGCCGGATACCGCGCGCGGGTTTGACCAGGGCCATCTGCGACCTCCTGGATAGACACCTGTCCGGACGGTACGGCGGGAGTTGGTGCCCGGCAAGCGGTTTCAGCTCCGCAGCACCCGCAGCGCGAATTTCTCCATGCGATCGGCGATCTCGGCATAGGACACATAGCCCATGCCCGCGCGCACCAGTGCGCCCGCGTAGATCATTTCGAGTGTTTCCACGAGTTCGGGATCGGCGTCCGCGCCCAGCGCGTCGATCAATCGCCGTCGGATCTCGCCGCCGATCCGCAGCCGCAGGTGTGCCACATCCGGATCGGTCCCCAGCAGCGCGGCCGTCACCGCGCCCGCGAGGGTCGGCTCGTCGGCCAGTAGCAGCGCGATCTGCCGCAGTACCGCCAGCACCCGCGCGGTCGAATCGGCGCCCTCCGCGGCGGGCGGCTCGGTGGCGGCCAATCGGCGCCAGAACATCTCCGCGACCAGGTGTTCCTTCGACGAGAAATACGTGTACGCGGTGGCCGTGCCCACTCCGGCCTGCGCCGCCACCATGCGCACGGTGAGCCCGGCGAACCCCTCCCGTGACAGCACATCCATGGCCGCCCGGGTCAGGCGGTCCACGGTATCGGCCTGCTTCTCGGTGAGCCGCCGGCGAGTGGCCTCCATGCTCACCGCAGGGCGGGCGGAAAGGGGATCAGACACGTGTCCGGATGCTACTATGGCCGAGCCCGCCGAGCAACTCGCGGTATGCGCGAACCGTATGAATGAGGGCGCATCGGAAAGGCTTTCGAATGAACCGCATCGCGCTCCAGGTTTCCGCGCGCGAGATGCCGGCACTGATCGAGCGGATCGACAGAACGTGGCCGGTCGACGAGGCTCGCGCATTGTCCGAAGCCGCGCACGCCTATGTGGGCAAGGGTGTCATTCTGGAAGTCGCCGCTCGAGCCGACGAGACCGCGCCGGGTGATTACGACAGCGAGGTTCGTGGGTGGCGTACGCCGCTGCGTCTGCTCCTGATCGCCGAGCCGGGCTCCGATGCCGCCGCCGAGCTCGCCTACGACGACTGGGCTCATTGGATCGCCGGTGGCGGGCTGCTCGTGCTCCGCGAGGCCGATGCCCTCCATCGCCGAGTCGCGGCCGGAGGGAAGTTCCGCGAGCTCGCCGCGGTCGGAGCGCTGCGAATCCTGCAACGGATCGCCGCCTGTAATTAGACCGCGCTGCGCGAATCCTATTGTTTGCCAGACCTTTTCAAGGCGTGTCTCGGCTATCTTGCTTCCGTGTCTTCAGATTCGAAATTATGATCGAATCTATGGGTGAATCAACTGGTTATGGCTTCGCCGCCGTGCAGGTGGTGGAGCGACTCCGTGTGGTGCACTCGATGATTGCTGCGGCTCAGGCCGAAGAGGTCGAGCTGATGACGCAGCTGTATCGGCTGCGGCGTGAGCAGCAGTTGGAGCTGGGGGTCGGTGCGTTGTAGCGGGGGAGGATGCCGCCACCGAGATCGGGATCGCGCTGAAGGCGTCGCAGCGGTCGGCGGACGGGCTGATCGCGCTCGGTCTGGGCTTGGACAACCGATACGGCGGTACTCGCGAGGCTTTCGCCGATGGGCGGATCGACCTGCCACGGGTGCGGGCGATCAGTGAAACGCTGGCCAATGCTTCCGAGGATCTGGTCGCGGAGCTGGAGCCGCGGATCG
This sequence comes from Nocardia sp. NPDC051981, assembly GCF_040680715.1. NCBI lineage: Bacteria > Bacillati > Actinomycetota > Actinomycetes > Mycobacteriales > Nocardiaceae > Nocardia > Nocardia sp. NPDC051981. The sequence continues at coordinate 95,779 of NZ_JBFAXK010000023.1, forward strand.
TTGCGTATGCGGAAAAGGCTGAGCCGCAGCGGGTTCGGCGGACCCTGCGGCGGTGGCTGCTGGAGGCGGATCCGGCCGGTCAGGCCACGCGGCGCAAGTCCGCCGAGGCGGACCGGTACGTGAAAGTCACCGCGGCCGATGACGGCACCGCGCTGCTCGATGGGGTGCTGCCCGCCGCCGGTGGGCAGGCGCTCTATGAGCGGTTGCGGGAAATGGCGACCACGCAGTGCTGCGGGAACGATCCGCGCACCACCAATCAGCGCCGGGCTGACGCCTTGGTCGCGCTGGCTGACGGCCGCGGTCGCCTCACCTGCGAATGTGGGCGCGCCGACTGCCCCCGCGCCGATGCGGGCGAGCCAACCCCTGCGGCGCGCAAAGCCCTTGTGCAGGTCTGGGTTTCGGCGGAGACGCTGGCCGGCCTGCAGGACAACCCGGCACTGCTCGCGGGTCTCGGTGCGATCGATGCCGACCTGGCCCGCCAGATCGCACGGCATGCCCGCTTCGACATCATCACCGACCCGGCCGCTCCGGCACCCGTACCCGCGGCGCGGGCCACTGATTCCGAGTTGCGATACCGCCCTGCGGCCCGGGCCGCCAGACGAGTTCGCGCTCTCGACGGTGGTTGCCGCGCACCGGGCTGCGGAGTTCCCCCTGCCGGAACCGATCTCGACCATCAGGATCGATTCGATCACGCGGACCCCGAGAATGGCGGCCGCACAGTCGAGTCCAATCTCGGATGCCGGTGTCGTCGCCACCATCGATTGAAGACACTCGCCGACAATGGAGCCAATGGCTGGCAGGTCGTTCACCATCCGGACCGGAAGGTCGAATGGCGCACGCCCTCAGGTGGTTCGGTGATCACTTCCCCGGAGGGGGCGAAGTTCCTGTTTCCGGCGCTGGCGGTGCCGCCGGTCACCGCTCCCGGAGTTCCGGATGCCGAACCGATTCGGCCGCTGATCGATCCCGGCCCGGTGGTCAACGCTATGGCCGAGATCGTCCATGTCTATTGCACGCCGGGCCAGCGGCGGGCGGTACGTTCACATGCTGGGGCCTCCCGCGTCACTATGTGATTCAGATGCATGAGGCCAGGTAACTCGGGGGAAGACAACCAGGGTGGATGACTGGCAACTGGATTCCTCGCGCGGTGATGCACCTGGAAGTGTGGTTGCTTCGCCTGCCCTACCGGACCTTCGCTGACGCGGCTTGGGTGCCGCAAGAAGCGAAAGCTCGGATGTTCGACGGAGGCGCGGTTTTCGGCAACTGTCGCGTCACTCCTCTGCGCAGACCGGCCTCCACGCCTGCGATTTGTTGCGGGCGGGGAGGCCGGTGTTGCTCCGGGACGGGTCAGGCGGTGGGGGTGGCCAGGCCCAGTGGGGTGAGTTTGCCTGCCAGGCGGTCGAGGTAGGCGAGGACGTCGGGTTCGGGTTTGTCGGGGAGGCCGTAGAGGACGTCGGTGACGCCGGCTTCGGCCCAGGCCGAGAGTGTTTCGAGGTCGGGTTTGTGGGCGAGGGCGACCACGCGGGGGGTGCCTTCGCGGCCTGCTTCCTGCCAGTGCTTCATCAGCAAGGTGGTGGAGGCGGAGACGTCGGATTCGTAGGGGGTGGTGATCCAGCCGTCGCCGGAGCGGGCGATCCATTTGAAGGTCTTCTCGGTGCCGCCGGCGCCGATGAGGACGGGGATCTGGGATTGGATCGGCTTGGGCCAGGCCCAGCTGGGGCCGAAGGAGACGAAATCGCCGGTGTAGGAGGCTTCTTCCTCGGTCCAGAGGGCGCGCATGGCTTCGATGTATTCGCGCAGGACGGTGCGGCGCTTGTTGCCGGGTACGCCGTGGTCGGTGAGTTCGTCGGTGTTCCAGCCGAATCCGGCGCCGAGGGTGACGCGGCCGCCGGAGAGGTGGTCCAGGGTGGCGATGGTCTTGGCGAGGGTGATGGGGTCGCTCTCGGTGGGCAGCGCTACCGCGGTGGACAATTCGATGCGGGAGGTGACTGCGGCGGCCGTACCGAGGGCCACCCACGGGTCGAGGGTGCGCATGTAGCGGTCGTCGGGGAGTTCGGCGGTGCCCGTCTGGGGGTGGGCCGCGTCGCGTTTGACGGGGATGTGGGTGTGCTCGGGGACGAAGAAGGAGTCGAAGCCTCGATCTTCGGCGGCCTTGGCGGCGGCCGCGGGCGTGATGCCGCGGTCGCTGGTGAACAGGACGATGCCGAATCGCATGGGGGACGGCTCCTTTCAGAGCTGCTTGGCGGCGGAGACGCCGGCTCGGCGGCCGTAGAAGCTGCCGTCGCCGAGGGAGCAACCGGAGGCGTAGCCGCCGGCGCAGATGCCGGAGGTGACGCGGCCCGCGGCGTACAGGCCGGGGATGGGCTCGCCGGAGACGTGGAGGACTCGGGAGTCCAGGTCGGTGCGCAGGCCGCCCAGGGTGAAGCCGCCGGTGTAGCCGCGCAGGTCGTAGGCGCCGAGCGGGGTGCGGATGGGTTTGACCCACTCGGTCTTCTTGTGCAGCAGCGGATCCTCGCCCTGCTCCGCGTGGTGGTTGTAGAGGTCGACGGTGGCCTGCAGGGTGTGCTCCGGCAGGCCCATCTCGCTCTCCAGTTCGGCGACCGTCTCGGCCACCCAGGTCGGCGCGGTGCGCAGGAACGACAGCGAGGACTTGCTCTCCATCGCCTCCTCCAGCGCGAGTTCGTCGATCACCAGGTACGCCTGATTGCCCTGTTCTTGCAGCACGGCCTGACCCATGCGCCCGGCGTAGGTGTCCTCGGTGATGAAGCGCTGCCCGCGCCCGTTCACCAGGATGCCGCGCGCCACCACCTGCGGGTCCACCACCAGCGCGACCTCGGTGGCGTCCATGTGCGCGAGATCCGCGCCCAGCGACTGGGCGACCCGGATGCCGATGCCGTCGTGCTCCTCGACGGTGGCGGTGGGCCGGCCGGAAATCTTGGGTGCGTAGCGCTGCACCATTTCATGGTTGTAAGCGAAGCTGCCGGTGGCCAGCACCACGCCGCGTTCGGCGCGCACGTGTACCGGCTTGCCGTAGCGGGTGGCGGCCACGCCCACCACGCGACCGGTCTCGTCGACGATGAGCCGGCGTAGGCGCACGTCGTATTCGTGTCGCACGCCGAGTTCGTCGGCCTTGTGGGCGAGGGGCTCCATCAGCATGTAGCCGCCGCCCTTCTCGCCCAGTTTCTTGTCCTTGGTCCAGGCCAGGTGACCGCGCGGCGCGGGCGGGATCGAGTCCTTGAACGGCGCGGCGTTTTCGCCGCCGGAGTACATCAGGCCCTGGTCGCCGGGCGGCTCGTAGCCGGGCTCGCCCCAGAATTCCTCCTTGAACGGAACGCCCTGGGCGACCAGCCAATCGAAGTGCTCGATACTGCCCTGGCAGTAGTCGTGGATCTTGGCCTTGTCGACGCCCGGGCCCAGGGCCGCAGTGAGGAATGCCTCCATGTTCTCGGCGGTATCCTCGAAGCCCAGTTTCCGCTGCAGCGCGGTACCGCCGCCGAGATAGATGAAGCCGCCGGACATGGCGGCCGCACCGCCCCAGCCGCCGGTACGTTCCAGCACCAGGACGTCGGCCCCCGAGCGTGCGGCCTCGATGGCCGCGCACACCCCGGCGATGCCGAAACCGACGACCACGACGTCGGTCTGGTCATCCCAGGTCTCGACCTCGCTGGCCAGAAGCGGTCGGACGCTTGCGGTTTCCGCCATTGTCTCTGTATTCCTCACTGCGGGTTGGGATTACTTCTTCTTGTCCTTGGCGAGCGTCTTGCGAATGACGCCGTCCAGTTTGGTGGCCGCGGGCCAGCCCACGTAGTGGGCCAGGAACACCGCGATCTCACGCAGTTGATCGGCGTCGAGCTCGCCATTGCGCAGGGCCGCGCCGACCTGGATCTCGGCGATCTCCGAATGTCCCTGCGCCGTAATGGCGCCGAGCAGCAGCAGCCGCCGGTCGCGCAGCGACAGGCCGGGCCGATTCCAGATGTCGGCGAACAGGTGATCGACGGTGACCTCGAAGAACGGATCACCGGCCAGGTTCGGCAGCTCGAAGCCGTACACCTCCGACATCTTCTTCAGGCCCTGCTGCCGCTGTTCGGAGGGACTCTGATCCGCTGTCATGACTGCTCCTTCGCGATCGTTCCGGGCCCCACGCCGAGCCCGTCACCCAGGTCGTGCAATGCGCGCCGCGCCAGCGGCAGGTCGACATCCAGCCGCCCGGCCAGGTCCAGCGCCAGCGCCAGATCCTTCTCGCCGAGGTCGCGGACGTGACCGAGGATCGGGAACCAGAAGTCGTCCGCGGCGACCGGCGCGGTGGTCTTGCGCAGCATGATCGCGCCGGGCCCGCCGGTGTGCGAGTCGGAATGCCGGACCACCTTGCCGAGCGCGGCGATGTCCAGCCCGCCCGCCTCGGCCAGTCGCTGTGCCTCCGACGCGGCGGTGAAGGCGACGAAGTGCAGCAGGTTGCGTGCCAGCTTCATCCGCGTGCCCGCACCGACCTCGCCGGCGTGGATGACCAGGGATCCGAAGCGCCCGAACGGTTCCCGCACCGTCTCGAAGGCGGCGGCGCTGCCGCCCACCATGACCGCGAGCTCCCCGCGCTGCGCGGCCGGCGCCCCGCCGCTGATCGGCGCGTCCACGAATTCCACGCCGTGCGAGGCACATTCGGCGTCGAGCTCGACGGCGGTGCGATCGGAGATGGTGGAGTGCACGGCGATGACCGTGCCCGGTTTCGCGGTCTGCAACAGCCCGTCGGGGCCGGTCACGACCGAGCGCACCTGGTCGTCGTCGAGGACCACGACCGAGACGACGCCGCAGCGCTGTGCCACCTCGGCGGCGGTGGCGGCGGCCGTCGCGCCCGCGTCGGTGAACGGCCGCACCGCGTCCGGCCGCATGTCGCACACCACCAGCCCGCCCGGCCAGTCGACCAGGCGCTGCGCCATCGGCGCGCCCATATTGCCGAGTCCGATGAACCCGACCGAGATTTCCTGGTTCTCGCTCATGGCCGGAAGACCTGCCCCCCATCGACATTGAGCACCTGGCCGGTCACCCAGGCGGCGTCGTCGGACAGCAGGTACAGGCACGCCCCGACCATGTCCTCGGTGGTGCCGAGCCGCTTGAGCGCCATCTGCTTCACCAGCTGATCCACGAACTGGTCCGGCACGATGCTGCGGGTGGCCTCGGTGTCGGTGGGGCCGGGCGCGATGGCGTTGACCCGAATCTTGGAGTGCCCCAGCTCGTGTGCCAGCTGCTGGGTCAGGCTGTTGATGCCCGCTTTGGCCAGCCCGTAGAACCCGGAGTAGGTCCAGGCCGCGGTGGACGACTGATTGACGATCGACCCGCCGCCCTTGGCCGCGATGTGCTGGTACACCGCGCGCGTCATGTTCAGTGCCCCATCGAGATTCACGGCCATGAACTTCTTGTAGTAGTCCCACGGCACGGTCAGCAGGATGTCGAGCTTCATGTCGCCGTAGATGGCGGCATTGTTGACCAGGTGATCGATGCCGCCGAACTCGGCGACGGTGAAGTCGGCGACCGCCTTCGCGGAGGCCGGGTCGGCCACGTCGACCTGCGCGAAGACCGCGACGCCGCCGGCGGCGGTGATCTCCTTGGCGACGGTCTCGCCCAGTTCGCTGTTGAGGTCGGCGACAACCACTTTCGCGCCCTCGGCGGCCAGCGCCCGTGCGTAGGCGGCGCCGATGCCGCGCGCGGCGCCGGTGACGATGATCGACCTGTCGGTGAATCGGTTCATGTCAGTTCTCCTCGGACACCGGTCGCGATGAGTTTGGTTTCGGTGTATTCCTCGAAGCCGAGGACGCCCATTTCCCGGCCGATGCCGGACTGCTTGTAGCCGCCGAAGGGCGCGTCGGCCGAATACCAGATGCCGCCGTTGACGCTGAGCGTCCCGGTGCGCACGCCCTCCGCGACCGCGCGCAGCCGCTCGGGATCGCGTCCCCAGACCGAGCCGGACAGGCCGTAGGGGGAGTCGTTGGCGATGCGGACGGCATCCGCGTCACCGTCGTGCGGGATGACGGTGAGGACGGGCCCGAAGATCTCCTCCTGGGCCACGGTGGAGCTGTTGGGCAGCCCCGTGATCAGGGTCGGCTCGATGTACCAGCCGCCGGCGCGCTCGGGGCGTCCGCCGCCGGTGACGATGGTGCCGCCCTCGGCGCGCGCGATCTCGAGATAGCGTTCGACGCGCGCCAGCTGCCGCTCGGAAATGACGGGGCCGCAGACGGTTCCGGGTTTCGACGGATCTCCGGGCTTGATCCCGGCCAGGGTGCGCGCGGCCGCTTCGACCGCCTGATCGTGCAGTTCGCGCGGCACCAGCAGGCGGGTGCTGATCGCACAGCCCTGCCCGGCGTGCACGCACACCCCGAACGCCGCGTAGGCGGCCGCCGCCGCGATGTCCGCGTCGTCCAGCACGATGAACGCCGATTTCCCGCCCAGCTCCAGGAACACCTTCTTCAAAGACGTTGCCGCAGCGGCCATGACGGCCCGGCCGGTCTGCGTCGACCCGGTGAACGAGATCATGTCCACCCGCGGATCGGTGACCAGCTGGGCGCCCAGCCCGTGGTCGTCGGAGGTGACGATATTGACCACCCCGGCCGGAATATCGGTCTCCTCGGCGATGATCCGGCCCACGGCGGCCGCGCACCACGGTGTATCGGGCGCGGGCTTGAGCACCACCGTGGTTCCCGCCGCGAGCGCCGGGCCCAGCTTGGCGAAGTTGATCTGGTGCGGGAAATTCCAGGGCGTGATCGCCCCGACCACGCCGATGGGTTCGCGGCGCACCCGCCGCGCACTCTTGATCCCCATGGGTGAGGCGATGCCGAGATCGGTTTCCCACGCGTAGTTCTCGGCGAGGTCGGCGAAATATCCGAGATCCCCGACCGGGCCCTCCAGCTGCGGCCCGCTGGTCAGCATGCGGGGTGCGCCGGCCTCGGCGATGGTGATCTCGCGTAGTTCCTCGAGGTGCCCGCGCAGCGCGTCCCGCAGCTGCCGCAGGCAGGTCGCGCGAAATCCCGGATCGCGCGACCAGTCGGTGGTGTCGAAGGCGGTACGGGCGGCGGCGATGGCCGCGTCCATATCGGCGGCGTCGGCATTGGCGGCGTAGCCGAGGGTTTCCCCGGTGGCGGGGTTGGCGGTGGTGAACACACCGCCGCCGCCGGGCGTCAGCTTGCCGCCGATCAGCAGGTGCGAACCGCCGTCGGGGACGAGATCGCTCGGGCTCATAGGTAGCTCCCATGCTGTCCGGACACGTGTACGGACTATAGGTTCGTGGCTCGGATACGCGCAAGAACCTGTTTCAGTTTGCGCGGACCTTGCCGATTTGGTTCACGGGATTCCGTTGTCAGGCGATCCCGTCGCTAGTACCGTACAGACACATGTCCAGCTACGTGTCTCCGTTGCTGGAAAACGTTCATCGGCTCCGATGAACGCGTTATCGAAGACGAGGTGCAGACACCATGACCGCAGCCTCCCTAGAGCCGCTGCTGTTCGACCCCTACGACTACCGCATCCACGAGGACCCATACCCCGTGTACCAGCGGTTGCGCACCGAGGCGCCGGTGTACCACCACCCCGACCTGGACTTCTGGGCACTGTCGCGGCACGCCGACGTGACCGCCGGCTTCCGCGACAACATCCGGCTCTCCAGCGCCAACGGCGTCTCCCTGGACCCCGCCGCCTGGGGTCCGCACGCCTGGCGGACCATGTCCTTCCTGGCCATGGACGATCCGCGGCACCTGCGCCTGCGCAAGCTGGTCTTCCAGGGCTTCACGCCGCGCCGGGTCAGCGAGATGAGCGATCGCATCCGCGACATCACCCGGCACTGTCTCGAACCCGCGCTGGCCGGAGGCGATTTCGACTGGATCGACGCGGTGGCGGGACAGGTCCCGATGGACGTCATCTCCGAACTGCTGGGCGTCCCCGAATCCGATCGCACCGAACTGCGCAGGCTCGCGGACCTGCTGGTGCATCGCGAGGAGGGCGTGCTGGATGTGCCGGTCGCGGCCATGGAGGCCGCCCTGCAGCTGGCGGGCTACTACAACGAGATGCTGGTGGCCCGGAAGCGGCAGCGCACCGACGATCTGACCTCGGCCCTGCTCGACGCCGAAGCCGACGGGGACCGGCTCACCGACGAGGAGATCCTCGGATTCATGTTCCTCATGGTGGTCGCCGGGAACGAGACCACCACGAAACTGCTGGGCAATGCGCTGTATTGGGCGGGCCGCAATCCCGGCGAGTACGCGAAGGTCGCCGCCCATCCGGAACTCGTGGCGGACTGGGTGGACGAGACGCTGCGCTACGACGCGTCGAGTCAGATTCTGGCCCGCACCGCCGCCGAGGACCTGGAGTACTACGGGCAGACGATTCCGCGGGGCTCGAAGGTGCTGCTGCTCGTCGGTTCCGCCAATCGCGACGCCGCCGTCTTCCACGACCCGGACCGCTACGACATCGAACGCGCCGACAAGGGCGGGCTGATCAGCTTCGGCCGCGGCGTGCACTTCTGCCTGGGTGCGCACCTGGCCCGGCTGGAGGCCTCGATCGTGCTGGGGGAGTTCGCGGCTCGCGTGCCCGCCTTCGGCATCGGTGAATCCGGTTGCCGGCGCGTGCATTCGGTGAATGTGCGCGGTTTCGCCCACCTGCCCGTCTCCGTGGAGGTCCGCCGATGACCCGATTCCCCGCACATCCCGGCCGCCGTCCCGCCATTGTCGCGGGCGCGTCCTCCGGCATCGGCGCCGCCACGGCGGAAGCCCTTGCCGCCCTGGGGCATCCGGTCGCGCTCGGCGCACGCCGGGTGGAGATCTGCGAGACCCTCGCCGAGAAGATCCGCGCGGCCGGCGGTGAGGCGTTCGCCGGACGGCTGGACGTCTCCGACACCGATTCGGTGCACGAATTCGTGACCGCCGCTGAGGCAGCGCTGGGCCCCACCGAGATCCTGGTCTCCGGTGCGGGCGACCTCGAATTCGGGCAGGCCTGGGAAATGGATCCAGACGTCTTCGAATCCCAGGTCCGCGTGCACCTGGTCGGCGCGCAGCGCCTCGCGCACCGGGTGCTGCCCGGCATGATCGAACGGCAGCGCGGCGACTTCGTCGTCATCGGCTCCGACTGCGCGGTCCGGGTGCGCCCCGGCGCGGGCGCGTACAACGCGGCCAAGACCGGGGTGGAGGCCTTCGCCACCCAGCTGCGCATGGAGCTGGAGGGCACCGGGGTGCGCTCGTCCATCGTCCGCCCGGGGCAGACGCTCACCGGCATGGGCATGCAGGCCACCCCGGAAGTCGTCGGCCCGCTGCTGGAGAACTGGGTGAAATGGGGCTTCGCCCGGCACCCGCAGTTCCTGCGGCCCGCCGATCTCGCGGCGGCCGTGACCGCGGTCGTCTCCACCCCGCGCGGCGCGCACCTGGTGCTGGTGGAGGTGCAGCCGGAAGCGCCGATCCAGGACAGGAAGGACGCCTCCTGATGCGACTGATCGTCGATCTCGATCTCTGCCAGGGCCACGCCGTTTGCCAGGACGAGGCCCCCGAACTCTTCCAGGTGCCCAAACAGGGCCAGGTCCGGATCCTGCGCCCCGATCCCGGCGCCGACCTGGAGGCGGCCCGCGCCGCCGTCCGCTACTGCCCGACCCAGGCGCTGTCGCTGGTCGACGACAGCGCCGCCGAATAGCGCAATCCGAACAGAAGGAGGCCGCGGTGAGCTGGTCCCGCGACGAACTCGACGAGATGATCCGCCGCTGGGTGGACGAGAACAAACAGTGTGAGGCCCAGGGCGATTGGAAGCCGCTCGAGCACTTCTACATCGAGGACGCCACCTACGGCTGGAACTACGGTCCGCAGCAGGAGTTCATGGCCGTCGGCCGCGACGAGATCCGTGACCTCGCGCTCGGCCAGGAGATGTTCGGTCTGGAGGGCTGGACCTATCCGTATCAGGAATTCGTGGTCGACGAGCGCAGCGGCAGTGTCATCGGCTTCTGGAAGCAGGTCAACGAGGGCTGGCGGGCGGATGGCCGGCCCTACAGTCCGGAGGGCATCGGCGGCAGCTGGTTCCGCTACGCGGGCGACTTCCAGTGGTCCTGGCAGCGCGATTTTTTCGACTTCGGCAATGTGACCGCGCTTTTCGTCGAGATGATCTCGAACGACGCGCTATCGTCCGGGATGCGCAAGCGCATGGAACGGGCCATGACGGGCGAGCCGCTGCCCGGCTGGTACCCCGTCGGAAAGGGGCCGGTGCCCCTGTGGTGAACAGCAGATTCGAAGCCCTGACCAGATCCGAACTGGCCCTGCTGGTTCCGGAGCTGCTGCTGTGCGGCCACCTCATCGACCGCTCCGGCATGGCGCACGTGCTGGGCGCGCTCGGCCGGGAGGGCATGACGGCGGTGGCCATCGAGGAATGGCAGCTGGCCAGCCCGGTCTACACCCGGCGCATGCGGCGGGCGCTCGACATCACCGGCGACGGCGTGGACGCCATCTTCAAGGGCTTCCAGCTGGATATCGGCGCGCCACCGCAATTCATGGACTTCCGCTTCCGGGTGATCGACCACGACCACGGCGAATTCCATCTCGACCACTGCGGCGCGCTCGCCGACGTGGAGCCGATGGGCACCGAGTTCGTGGTCGCCATGTGCCACGACATCGAAGACCCCACCTTCGACGCGACCGCGCTGGCCACCAACCCCTACGCGCAGGTCCGCCCGGTGCACCGGCCACCTCGCGTGCCCACCGACCGGAAGCCGGTGTGCGCGTGGACGGTCACCATCGACCCTGCGCACGAGCCACCGGTCCCGCCCGACGACGCGCAGGTGGTGGCCGGATCCGAGGCCGCCGCCACGGTATTGGCGCCCATCGACCCGGAAGATCCGGGGCAGCACGACTATTCGGGTCCGCTGCTGAGCGACCTGCGGTTCGCGGACTTCTCCCGCTCGGCGCTCATCCGGATCGCCGACGAGGTGTGCCTGCAGCACCATCTGCTCACCCTCGGCTACAAGACCGCCGTCGAGGCCCGGACAAAACCCGAAGTGGCGCTGGATATCCTGCGCAAGCAGTGGACGGGAATCGCCGGCCTCACCGCCGAGCGCATCCGCACGGCGCTCGGGCTCGGCGACGACGCCGCGGCGCTGGCCAAGGTGCTGCGGCTGCATCCGGCCTTCAATCCGGCCGCCTATGTCGATATCGAGGTCGCCACCGAGACCACCGGTGGAGAACAACTGGTGGAACTGCGCGTCGGCCGCGGCTGCGGCGCGATCGACGACGGCGCGTGGGCCGCCCTGCTCGACCCCGAGCACCTGGCCCCGCTCGACGCACTGGCGCGCGGGGTCAACCCGCGTTTCCACACCCGCGTCCGCTCCGTCGACGAGTGCGGCCTCACCCTCGAAATCGGTTGCGCGGACCTGCCGTACCGCGAGGCCGACGAGGTCGCCATCACCCGGTTCAGCTCCGGGGCCGCCTTCACCTTCACCGACCGGGGCACCCCGCTGCCGCTCACCGTCCTGTAGCCGGAACACACCAGGAGATACGGCCATGGCGTGCACTTTCGCCGACCTCTACGAACACTCCGCCGACGCCGTGCCGGACCGTACCGCCGTCATCGAGGGCCCGCGCCGGCGCACCTTCGCCGAACTCGACGCCCGCGCCAACCGGCTGGCTCACCACCTCGCCGCCGCCGGCGCGGGACCGGGGACCCACATCGGCTTCCACATGCACAACAGCATCGAGAGTCTCGAAACACTGCTGGGCTGCTACAAGATTCGCGCGGTACCGATCAATATCAACTACCGGTACCGCGCGGAGGAACTGCGCTACGTCTACGACAACGCCGACCTCGAGATGACGGTGCACCACCGCTGCTACGCGCCGCTGATCGAGGAGATCCGGCCGCAATTGCCGAAGCTGCGGCACACCCTGGTGGTCGAGGACGATCAGGGCGGCGCGGGGCTGCCGACCGCCTCCGTCCCGTACGAGCAGGCGCTCGAATCCGGTTCGCCCGACCGGGATTTCGCGCCGCGCAGCGCCGACGACCACTTCATCATGTACACGGGCGGCACCACCGGCCTGCCCAAGGGCGTCATCTGGCGGCAGGAGGACATGTGGCGGGTGCTGGGCGGCGGCATCGACTTCTACACCGGTGAACCCGTCGCCGACGAGTACCAGCAATCCCGTGCGGGGGCCGAGAACCCCTCGCCCATGACCTGGTTCGTGCTGCCGCCGCTCATTCACGCCGCCGCCATGATGCCCACCTTCACCGCGCTGTGGTCCGGCAACGCGGTGCTGTTCCAGCCGCGCTTCGACGCCGACGAGGTGTGGCAGGTGGTGGCGCGGGAGCGGCCCCAGGTCCTGGTGGTCACCGGCGACGCCATCGCCCGGCCGCTGGTGGACTCCTACCGGGCCGCGCCGGTGGACGCGTCCTCGCTGATCTCCATCGGCTCCGGTGCGGCCCAGCTCACCCAGCCGGTGAAGAACGCACTGCTGGAACTGTTCCCGAACACACTGGTCACCGAATCCATCGGCTCCTCCGAAACCGGTTTCGGCGGTATCGGATTCGCGCAGAAGGACGACGATCCGGCCCGCGCGCCGCGGGTGCACACCGGGCGCGGGGCGCTGGTGGTGGACGACGCCGGGCGACCCGTCGCGCCGGGCGGCGCGGGCTGGGTAGCCAAGACCGGCAATGTGCCGATCGGCTACTACAAGGATCCGGTCAAGACCGACAAGCTCTTCCGCACCGTGGACGGGGTGCGGGTGGTCATCACCGACGATCGCGCGCGTGTGGAGTCCGACGGGTCGGTCACCCTGATCGGCCGCGGCAACATGGTCATCAATACCGGCGGGGAGAAGGTCTTCCCGGAAGAGGTCGAGGCCACCGTCAAGGCTCATCCCGCCGTCTACGACGCGGTCGTCATCGGGGTGCCGCACGAGCGCTGGGGGCAGCTGGTGGCGGCCGTGGTGTCGCCGGCCGCGGGGGCGATCGACTTCGCCGCGCTGGCGGAGCACGTGCGCGCGCGTCTCGCGGGATACAAACTGCCGCGGCGGATCTGGGTGGCCGAGACCGTCGCGCGCACGCCGAGCGGCAAGCCCGACTACCGCTGGGCCAAGGGTTATGTGGCCGAGCGGGGACCCGACTATGAGGCGAGGTGAAGAAACTCGGCGAAACGAGCGGCGTCCGTCACTGAAACCTGTTCTAATTCTGGCATGGAGGCGCATACCGTACTCGGCGAACAGGTCCGCATGCCGGTGCAGATCCGGCACGCGGACGCCTGCTCGGCGCTGTTCCTCGTCGACGCGGCCGCGGCCCGCGACCTGCTCACCGGCACCGGGCTGGAGCCGATCACGGCGCTGCCCGGAAAGGCCGTGCTCTCCCTGGCCTTCGTCCGCTACCTCGACGGAGACCTCGGGCCGTACCACGAATTCGCCTTCTCGCTCATGGCCAGACAGCCGGGCCGCAAGAACAGCACCGGCGCGTACATCCACTGGCTGCCGGTCAACCAGAGCTTCACCTGTGAAGCGGGACAATCCCTCTGGGGCTTCCCGAAGCTCATGGCCGATATCGACATCACGCCGGTCGGGCGCGGGCACCGCTGCGAGGTCCACGTCGACGGGCAGTTCGTGCTCGCGCTGCGGGTCGCCGACGGCTTCCGCATGCCCGGCGGCGCGGGCGGGGCATCCATCGACGCGTACACCGCCCGCAATGGAATCCTGCGGCGCACACCGTGGGTCATGAATCCGGCCCAGGTCCGGGGACGGCCGGGCGGTGCGCGGATCGAACTCGGAGACCATCCGGTCTCCGAGCAATTGCGGGCGCTGGGACTCCCCGCGCGCGCACTGTTCTCCAGCCGGATCGGCGCACTCCGCATGACCTTCGAGGACGCCGCGACGGTACTGCAGACCCGGGAGGTCCGATGAGCCGGACGGCACTCGTCACCGGAGCGGCCAGCGGCATGGGCCGCATCGTCGCGCAGCGACTCGCCGCCGCTGGCTGGCGGGTGGCCGCGGTCGACCTGAACGCCGACGGCCTGGCCACCATGGCCGCGCGCTCGCCCAACACCCACACCTACGCATGTGACGTGTCGGATTCCGCGCAGGTCCGCGCGGTCGTCGACAAGGTGCGCGCGGAACTGGGCACCATCGACCGCCTGGTGCACGCGGCCGGCATGGCGCACGTGCACGCCTCCGTGCTGGACCACGACGTGGCCCAGATCCGGAAGATGATGGACGTCAACTACATCGGCACCGTCAACCTCTGCCAGGCCGTCATCCCCGCCATGAAGCAGGCCGGCGCGGGCACCGTGGTGCTGTTCGCCTCGCTCGCGGGCTGGCTGCCCTCACCCGGCATGGCCGGGTACACGGCCTCCAAGCACGCGGTGGTCGGCTTCGCCGACAGCCTCTCCTACGAACTGCACGACACCGGCGTGCGGCTGCTCGTGCTCTGCCCGCCCATGGTGGAGACCCCGTTCCTGGACGCGGTCCGCAAGGAGAACGCCAGCGTGCTCGGCAACGCCGGCGGCGCCACGCCCGAGAGCATCGTCGACGCGCTGGAAAAGGCGCTGGCCAAACCGAAGTCGCCGCTGTTCGTCTTCCCCGGACAGGCGCGGCCGGCGTATCTCATGCGGAGGCTGCTGCCCGGCCTGGCGCGTGCCATCGTCGGGCGCACGGTGCACCCCACCGAGTAATCCCCCCAGAACGTGGATGCCGGCACGTGCTCCGATCGGCATCCGCTCCCGGCGCTGGGCAGCCGGCCCTGCGGCTGCCCAGCGCCGAAAACCGGTCGGCCGGCGCCGGAAACCAGTTATCGCGCAGCAATAATTCGGTGGCGCACCCTCTCCCCACCAGGCACTCTGGGCTGTCTGCACTGCTCGAAGCACCTATTCGAGAGGGGATGGATGAGTTCGCGCACATCCGCTGTCAGGCTGGTTCTGCGCTACTACCGCCGGGAAATGGCCCGGCGCAAGGCAATCACGATTCCGGCCATGCTGGGGCCCGCCCTCGGCAATATCTGCCAGCTCTACATCGCGCCGCTACTGGTCGCGGTGGTCGTGGGCAAGGTGGCCGCCACCGGTGACTCCTCGTTCGGCACACTCGCGCCGTACGTGATCGCGTTCGGCGCCCTGCTGTTCATCGCGGAAGTCTTCTGGCGGTTGGGGATCCACTGTCTCAACCGTGTCGACGCCTACGGCATCGAGAGCCTCTACAACACCGCCATGGACGAACTGCTGGCCAAGGATTCGGCGTTCTTCCACAACAACTTCGCGGGCTCGCTGACCAAGCGCGCACTGAGCTTCGCGACCCGGTTCGAGGAGTTCGCCGACACCTTCGCCTTCGAGATCGTCGCCGCCCTGGTCCCGCTGAGCTTCGCCTCGGTGGTGCTGTGGCGCTACGACCCGATGCTGGTCGTCGTGCTGCTCGGCCTGATCGCGGTGAGCGGCGTCGTGGTCGCCCCGCTGATCCGGCGGCGCCAGCACCTGGTAGACGACCGCGAGGCCGCCATCGCGCGGGTATCGGGCCACGTCTCCGACACCCTGTCGAACATGCAGGCGGTGCGGGCCTTCGCGGCCGAACCGCAGGAGATCGACGAGCATCGGCGGCGGGTGGCGGTGCAGCGGCGAAAGTCGTTGCGGTCCTGGGACTACAACAACCTCTACATCGACACCGCGGTCACGCCGCTGATGGTGATCGTGAACGTCTCCGGATTGCTGATCGCCCTGGGGATCGGCGGCGGGCACGCCTCGGTCGAGGTGATCATGGTGGCCTTCACCTACTACTGGAACGCCACCGGCATCATGTTCCGGTTCAACCAGATCTACCGGCGGCTGGAGAGCTCCACCACCGAGGCTGCGCAGTTCACCGAACTGCTGCTGGAATCGCCGACGGTGCTCGACCCGAGCGAGCCGGAACCGCTGTGCCCCAAGGGCTCCGGCATCCGGTTCGAGCGGGTGGACTTCGCCCACGCGGGTGCGCCGCCGTTGTTCCGCGGGCTGGATCTGGATGTGGCCAGTGGCGCGCGCATCGGCCTGGTCGGCCGGTCGGGCGGCGGCAAGAGCACGCTCACCCAGCTGCTGCTGCGCATGATGGACGTCGACGGCGGAGTAATCCGTATCGGCGGACAGGATATTTCGCGCCTGCGGCAGCGTGATCTGCGCAGCCTGCTGTCCTACGTGCCGCAGGACCCGGCTATGTTCCACCGGTCGCTGAGCGACAACATTCGCTTCGCCCGGCCCGAGGCCACCGACGAGGAGGTGCGGCGCGCCGCCAAGGCCGCGCACGTCACCGAATTCGCGGACGGGCTGCCCGAGGGTATGGAGACGCTCATCGGCGAGCGCGGCGTGAAACTGTCCGGCGGGCAACGCCAGCGGGTCGCGCTCGCGCGGGCCATTCTGCGCGACGCCCCGATCCTGTTGCTGGACGAGGCCACCAGCGCCCTCGACTCCGAGAGCGAAATCCTTGTGCAGCAAGCGCTCTGGGAGTTGATTGAAGGGCGTACGGCGCTGGTGGTCGCGCACCGGTTGAGCACGGTGGCCGGAATGGACCGGCTGATCGTGCTCGATCGCGGGCGGATCGTCGAACAGGGCAGCCACGAGGAGCTGCTGCGCGGCGAGGGTACGTACGCGCAGCTGTGGCGGCACCAGTCCGGCGGTTTCCTCGGCGAGGAACTGGCCGCGCGCTGACGGTGAGGTGGCGATGTGAGAGGTCCGTCGCCACCTCAGCTCCGGGGCAGTCCCCGGAATTCCTAGTTGCCCTGGAAATTGGGCTTGCGCTTCTCGGCGAAGGCGCGCGGGCCCTCCTTCGCGTCGTTGCTGCGGAAGACCGGCAGGCCGACCTTGGCGTCGATCTTGAACGCCTCCTCCTCGTGCATGCCCTCGGTGTCGCGGATGACCTTCAGGATCGCCTGCACGGCCAGCGGGCCGTTGTTGTTGATCAGCTCGGCGATCTCGAGGGCCTTGTCCAGCGCGGTCCCGTCCGGCACCACGTGGCCGATGAGGCCGAAGTTCAGCGCCTCGGCCGCGGTGATGTGGCGACCGGTCAGCAGCAGTTCCGCGGCGACGGTGTAGGGGATCTGACGCGGCAGCCGCACCGCCGAGCCGCCCATCGGGAACAGGCTCCACTTCGCCTCGGAGACACCGAACTTGGCGCTCTCACCGGCGATGCGGATATCGGTGCCCTGCAGGATCTCGGTGCCACCCGCGATGGCCGCGCCCTCCACCGCCGCGATCAGCGGCTTGGTCAGGCGACGGCCCTTGAGCAGACCCGGCATGCGGGACGGGTCGAACGCGCTGCCCTCCTTCATGCCGTCGTCCGGGCTGCGCTTGTTCATGGCCTTCAGGTCCGCGCCCGCACAGAACGCGCCGCCGGCACCGGTGAGGATGCAGGAGCGGATCTCCGGATCGTTGTCGACGGTGTCCCACGCCTCGGTCATGATCGCCAGCATCTCGCCGGTGAGGGCGTTCTTGGATTTGGGGCGGTTCATGGTGACGATCAGCGTCGCGCCGCGCTTCTCGACCAGAGCGTGCGGTTCGGTGTTGCTAGGTGTTTCAGCAGTCGCTGCGGTCATCGCCGACCCTTCTTTCCACATGGGCGAACCAAGATTCCGGCACGAAACTACCCCGCGCCGTTGTCCTGAACAATAACGTGTTCTAGTTTGGATCATGGTGACCGCCGTCACGGGCGGCAAGTAGTGGAGAGAGTCCCATGAGCACAACGAGCAAGGCGAAGCTTCCGCCGCGCGTCACGGAATCCCTCATCAACCGGCTGACCGCGATGGTGACGGCGGGCCAGGCCGGCGAGGCCCGCGAGCCTTTCGAGATGGTCGAGGTCTACACCGGCGACGTCGTCGGCTACCTGCCGCAGTCCTCGCCCGAGGACGTCGAGGCCGCCGTCGAGATCTCCCGCGCGGCCCAGAAGGAATGGGCCGCCCGGCCGCTCAAGGACCGCCTCGCCGTATTCGAGCGCGCGCACGAGCTGATTCTCTCCGAGATCGAGACCATCGCGGACCTGATCCAGATCGGCTGCGGCAAGGCGCGGCGGATGGCCATCGAGGAGGCGTGCGATACGCCTATGGTCATCGCCCACTACCTGAAGACCGCCGAGAAGACACTCAAGCCCAAGAAGCGCAGCGGCCCGATGCCGGTCATCACCTCCTCCACCGAGGAGCACCGGCCCAAGGGCGTGGTCGCGGTCATCGCGCCCTGGAACTTCCCGTTCGCCATCTCCATGTCCGACTCCACCCCGGCCCTCATGGCCGGCAACGGCGTGATCATGAAGCCGGACAACAAGACCGCGCTGTGCACCCTCTACGGCATCGAACTGCTGCAGAAGGCGGGCCTGCCGCGCGGGCTCATCCAGGTGGTCTGCGGCGGCGGCCCCGACGTCGGCCCCACCCTCATCGACAATGTCGAGTTCGTCATGTTCACCGGCTCCACCGCCACCGGCCGCACCATCGGTGAGCAGGCCGGGCGCAACCTCATCGGCTGCAGCCTGGAACTCGGCGGCAAGAACCCGATGATCGTGCTCGACGACGTCAACCTCGACGAGGCCATCCCCTCGGCCGTGTTCGCCGTCTTCGGCAACACCGGCCAGGCGTGCATGCACATCGAGCGCATCTACGTCCACGAGCGCATCTACGACGAGTACCTGCGCCGCTTCGTGGCCGCCGCCGAGGACCTCGCCGGCAAGATGGGCGCCAGTTACGACTTCGATCCCGAGATGGGCTCGCTGGTCTCGGTGGACCACATGAAGCGCGTCGCCGCCCACGTCGACGAGGCCCGGGAGAAGGGCGCGACCGTCGTTACCGGCGGCAACCCCCGCCCCGATATCGGCCCCGCCTTCTTCGAGCCGACCGTCCTCACCGGCGTCACCAAGGACATGGCTCACGCCACCATGGAGACCTTCGGCCCCGTGGTCAGCATCTACAAGTACGGCACCGAGGACGAGGCCGTCGCGCTCGCGAACGACACCGCGTACGGTCTCAATGCCAGCATCTGGACCGGAAACATCGACCGCGCAACGAAACTCGCCGAGCGCGTCGAAGCCGGCGCCATCAATATCAACGACGGCTTCGTCACCAGCTACGCCGCCAAGGGGACTCCGTCGGGCGGTGTGAAGCAGTCCGGCGTCGGCACCCGCCACGGCGCGGCCGGCATTCTCAAGTACACCGACACCATCAATGTCGGCGTGCAGAAGAAGCAGATCATGGCGGCCCGCGCCAACATGCCCTACGAGAAGCAGCTCAAGTCCACCCTGGTCACGCTGCGCCTCATGCGGCGCCTGCACCTGGGCTGAAAGCCGTTCCACCGCATCGGGTCCCGGCCGGGTGGCCGGGGCCCTGCGTGCGTTCGGGTCAGGGTCGCTGCGCGGTCAGCGACAGCCGGGCCACACCGATGATGTGCGAACCCATCGAGAACGACGCGACCGTCGGGGTGGTCGCCGCGGGCAGGTCCAGCGTCGGGGTGTCCAGGGCCAGCACGGAGATCTGGTAGGTGTGCGGCCGGTCGCCGGCGGGCGGGCACGGACCCAGGTAGCCGGGGACACCGGCGTCGTTGGCACCCGCCACACCCGCGGCGCCCGCCGTGAAATCGGTTGCGGTGGATGGGATGTCCCAATTCATCCAATGCCAGAAGCCCGCGCCGGTCGGCGCGTCCGGGTCGAACATGGTGACCGCGAAGCTCTTCGCGCCGGCCGGAGCGCCGGACCAGTGCAGGCGCGGGGCGTGATTGGCGGCCGCGCAGCCGAAGGCGCCCGCGTAGAAGTCGGCCGGGAAGGCACGGTCGTCCGTGGCGTCGCCGGTGGTGACGGTGAACGGGGCGGCCGACGCCGGGACCACGGCCCGAACCTGAACGGACGGAGCCGGATTCGGGCTCGGGGTCGCGGCGGGCGAATCCCGGTCGCTGCCGCAGGCGGCGGCGGACAGCAGGGCCGCCACGGCGAAGGTCGCGGAAACGATGCGTGCGGTGCGATTCATGGCGGTTCTCCTCGTCGTTCGACTGACGAGACGAGACTCTCGGAATCCGGTACCGCCAGGGAGATCGTCCGCACCCTGGTATCCCGCGTGCCACCCGGCCGCACCCTAGGCTGAGGGCCGGGAGCCGGGGCGGTGCCGGGGCTCCGGCGAGAAGGAGTGCGAGCGTGGACACTACGACATCGGGGAGGGAGCTGGGCGCCTTCCTGCGGGCCATGCGGGAACGGCTGGCCCCCGAACAGGCGGGGTTGCCGAACGTCGGGCAGCGGCGCACTCCGGGCCTGCGACGGCAGGAGGTGGCGCAGCTCGCGGCAGTCAGCGTCGACTGGTACATCCGCCTCGAACAGGGCCGCGTCGGCACCCCGGGCGCCGCGATCCTCGACGCCCTCGCCGACGCCCTGCGGCTCACCGACGCCGAGCGCGCGCACCTGCACCTCATAGCCCGCGGCGCCCAGCCCCCCACCCGCCGCCGACCGGCCGACCCGCCGGAGTCGCTGCGCGCCATCCTCGAAGGCCTGCCCGCGCTCCCGGCCTACCTGTCCGACTTCCGCCTCGACGTGCTGGCCCGCAACACCGCCGCGTCGGCCCTGTTCGGCCCGGGCTTCGAACCCGGCATCAATGTCGCCCGCCTGACCCTGCTCGACCCCGTCACCCGCGCCACCCAGCTGGACTGGGACCGGGTGGCCCGCGAGACCGTCGGCAACCTGCGCCGCAACCTGGCCCGCCACCCCGACGACCCGCGCCTGCGCGAGGTGATCGGCGAATTGCGCACGGACAGCCCCGAATTCGCTACCTGGTGGGACGACCATGCGGTTCAGGACCGCAGCCACGGCACCAAACGCATCCGGCATCCCGACGCGGGCGACCTGACGGTCTGCTACGACAATCTCACCAGCCCCGACGGGGCCGACCACAGCATCACGGTCCTCACACCCGTGGACGCGACGTCCGCCGCCGCCCTGCGCACCATCCTCACCGACCACGCGGACCGCCTGGGCGGCACCCGCCTTCGTCCGGTCGCGGGCTGACGACTGAAAACCACCCCGAAAGCAAGCGTGGTTCCTGAAAAACACGCTGAGTTCCTGAAAAACACGCTGAGTTCGTGAAAAACACAAAACCCCCGGCTCTCGAAAGAGCCGGGGGCCGAGTTGTGTCTCAACCACACAGTCGGGGTGACAGGATTTGAACCTGCGACCTCTTCGTCCCGAACGCTGCTAGTGGCTACCGGAGCGGTCCGAGCGGTGTCTCCGAACTGCGGCGAGATCCCGGGCAGTCCCTGTCCGTACCCCGGCGTTGAGGACGCCCCGCTGCCTTTCTGCTTCTCATGCCATGGGAAGTAGTCTCCGGGAATGCAAGCCGATATCGAGGGAGCCGTCCGAGCGGTCGAGGTCGCCAAGACCTTTCGCTGGACTTGGAAAGATGAGGACGTTTCGCGGTTTTGTGACGTAGCGGGATGGCGCATCGAAGACCAGCGGAAGCGTGGCGCGACGCTCGTGACAGATCTCCAAATCGACAGGCCGATCGCATTCGCGCACTTCGACCGTAGTCTTCTTCAGCAGCAAGGCGGCACGAAGGAGTCGGTGTTGGATATCGACTTCAGATTCACCGATGGAGGCCAGCTTCCTGCAGGACTGAGGCGTGCGGTACTCACTCAGCTGAATGAGCGGCTGATGGCCGTGCTCGGTACTCCGACCTGGTCGGATGTGGACGGGCGGGCTGCGTGGTACCTCCGACGCTTAGTCGTCCTCGTCGAGTCCGACGATGCTGCCACCTCCATCGATCTTGTCAATCCTCTGTATCAGAAGTGGCACGACGAGACGGAAGACCACTAGGACGAGTGAGGCGGAAAGGCGGCCAGCTGCCCGCTTCCGAACCGGCCATGGCACGCGGCCGAGCCTTGGCGACTTCTCTTCGCCTGCTTCCTCATACAGGCGGCCCTCAGTGGAGGGAGGGCGTGTCAAGGGTGCCGTAGGCATCGCGGAGCGACGCGACGGAGGAGCGCCCTTTACGCGTCCGAGTGGAGCGAGATCATAGGCCGATGAGGAGGCAGGGACAGCTGACCGGGAGAGGTGGTTCGGGCCCTCGCGCCCAGCTCCCGAAGTCGGTGTGCGGCTGGCTGTTCGAAGACTTCGGGCGAGTGGCCGGACGGCCGCCGACGCGCCGGTGCCGCAGCGAGAGCCCGCAGCGAGGACACCGCGGCGTGGCGGCGGCCGGTAGGCCGCCGCCCTTGAGTCTGTATAGCCAGTTTCGGCAACGGCTCGTGAGCGCCCTCCGGCGTGGGCCGGGCTAGCCGCGGTTGAAGGCGACCTGGCGAAGGTATCGAACGCTGGGGCGGGCGCGGTGCTCGGCGCGTAGCATGGCCGCTCGTGGACGCTGCCCTGATGGAGCTGCTGGCACCGCTGACGGATTCGCGACGCGCACATACGATCGCGGTAGGGCGCAAGGTGGCGAGCATCGCTGGCGCGATTCCTGGGCACCTACGGGACGAAACCGTAACTGCGGCTTGCCTTCACGATGTCGGGTACGGGTATCCCGTGCTCGGATTCCATCCGATCGATGGTGCCCAGCTGCTGGCGGCCCGCGGATACTCGAGAATCGCTTGCCACCTGGTGGCCTTCCATTCGGCGAGCCGGATTGAGGCTGAGGTACGTGGCATCTCGCCGGATGTGTTCGATCCCTTTGTGCTGGAGGAGATTTCAGGGATCGACGTCGCGAGCGATTTCGTCTGGTGGGCCGACATGTCCACTGGGCCCACGGGAGATCCGGTGACGATAGACCAGCGCCTGGCGGATATCCGAGTTCGATACCCGGACGGCAGCATCGTTCGCACCGCCATCGACAGAGCCGAACCGCTACTGCGGGCGGCTGTTCAGCGGGTCTCTGCTCTACTCGGGGAGTAGGCGGCTGGTGAATCCGGCGTCCACAAGGCGGGAGTAAGCGTTGCGCACGGCTTCGGGCACGTCCTGTTCGATGGCCCAGCCTTTCGCTGGATAGATCCAGATCCGTTGGGTGTCGCCGACGAGCATGGTGATCACACGATTCACGTCGCCGATGCTGGCTACGTAGTCGTCCAGGGCGAGGGGCAGGGATCCGCAGATCACCTCGACCTCGGGCCAGCGTTTTCGGCAGATGGCGTAGCTGCGGCGCTGCTGGTACGGGCGGGAGATCAGCATTACCGACTTGATCGAGTCGAGGTATCCGCGTTCATTGAGCAGGGCGCGGGTGAAGTCGATGTTGTCGCCGGTGTTGGTTGCGTTGGGCTCGACCAGGATTGCGTCGGCTGGCACTCCGAGCTCGATGGCTCGTTCGCGGAAATGCACTGCCTCGCCGCGGGGGAACTGGTCCACGGTGGTCGGTGCGTTCGCGCCGGTGAACACGATCAGCGGGAAGGTGCCCGCGTGGTAGAGATCGGCCGCGCAGGTGGCGACTCCGAAGTCGTGGCCGCCTAGGCCGACGCCGACATCGACAGGGCGCGGCTCGTGATGCATCTGGTTGTAGTCCCAGAGGGTTTCCACGTCCGAGCGGTACTCCGCGGGCAAGGTCGTTGTCGGCATGGGAGGCTCCTCTACTCGGGCAGCTTGAAGTCGTAGGTCCACGAGAATCGGGATGCCGCGTGGACACCGCGCGCAAACTCGATCAGAACATCATTCGCGGTGTAGGTGCGACGCGTAAGGATCATCACTGGCTCTCCGGCGGGCAGCTCGAGGGTCTCGGTCTCCTCCGGGGTCGGCATGCGGGCGAAGATCGTTTCCGACATGTGGTCGGGTTCGTAGCCCTGGAGAGTGAGGACCGCCAGGCCGCCGCCTGGGCCCGCGGGCCCGGGTGTTGGGTCCACCAGCGGTGTGCCCTCGACAATTTCGGGAAGGTAGTAGCTGGCAAGGGTATGTGTCGGCCTCCCACCGTCCCGCACGATTCGCGCTCGCTCGTAGACCTGCGAACCAGGTTGCAGCCCATAGGCTTCCGCAACCTCCGGATCCGCCTCAATCAGCGCAACGGTTTGCGTCTGATCGGTTCGTTGCCACGGTCGGCCGGAAGCTTCGCGGTCGGCGATGAACGCGACCGTGTCGCCGTACTTCCACTTCTTCTTCGAGTACCGCTCGGTGCCGAGCCGCCGCATCGGTGGGCGCTCACGCACGACCGTTCCGCGCCGCCTGATCGGCGTGACCAGTCCCTCGGCTTCCAGCTGTCCAACTGCCTGGCGAATGGTCTTGATGTTGACGCCGTAACGCTCGGCTAACTCCTCCTGCTTGGGAAGTGTTGTGCCGGGCAGGTATTCGCCCTGATTGATGGCTTCGCGCAGGTTGGCCGCCACTTCTCGGTATCCGCTCATGTCGCTCAGGTGCTCTCTCGTTGCAGGTCTGCGGAGTCGTCGCCAATAAGAGTAGCCATAATCCAGCAATTGAGGAATACGGCCATGTAGAACCAGCTCTATTGAAGCGGCGACGTGCCGGTGCTCCAATAGAGCTACCCCTATTGGAGCGATTCACTCCAGGGTTCGAAACCTCAACTAGTGCAGAGGATCTGATCAATGGCTTTGAAGGATTTGCGTCTCCCGGCGGTGTTCCTCGACGCGTTCCCGCGGAAGCTGCTCGCGATCGGGCAGCCGGAGCCGGACAACGAGTTCAACCAGAACCGCAATGCCGCGCCGCGGCAGAAGATCGATGAGGCCACCGGGCTGAGGCAGTGGAAGCTGACCTGCACCGACCTCAACGAGACCAACCCCAAACGGTCCTCGATCCAGGTCATTTTCCTGGCGGACGTGGCCCCGATTCCCGCGGGCCCCGAGCTGGCGGACGGCGTGCACCTGATCGAGCTGGAGGGCCTGACCTTGCAGCCGAAGGTGACCGGGCAGGGCGAGTTCAAGACGCTCGGTTGGACGGTGCGTGCGACCGGGATCAAGGGCGACACCTCGGGCGCGAAGATGCCGCCGGTGGAGGCTCCGGCGTCGCGTCCGGCTCGCTCGGATAAGTCGGTGGCGTGATGGCTGTGAGCGTGTACGCCAAGAGCCGTGACGAGGCGCTGCGGTGTGTCCGCTATGTCGCGGGGCACCAGTACTACTTCGGTGCTGCGGATCAGCATCACATCCGGATCCCGGCGACCGTGCTGGTCGATTTCGGGGCGGGCTCGCTGGAGCTGGACATGGAGGACGCTCGCGCCCTGATGTTCGGACTGGCAGTCGCGCTAGTGGAAGACGCTGTGGCGCTGAAGGATTCGCCGCTGGATCCGAAGGCGGTGGCGTGATGATGTCATTCGTCAATTTGCCGACTGTAGGTGGTGAACTGCGCGCGATCAAGTACGAAGCGGCATGCGTGCGGCACTCCAGCCCGAATGACAAGTACCCGATCGAGATCCCGGCGCATGTTTCGTTCCGCCTGGGCGACGTGTGGGTGGTGCTGACGGTCGAGGATGCGCGGGATCTGCTGGAGGCCCTGCCGGGTGTGCTTGCCCAGCATCCGGACGGTGAGGCCGTTGAGAGCCCGAAGGCGGTGGCGTGATGACGCTTTCGGTCGGAAAGCCGTGGGTGGCCGTGCCGGTTGCCTTCTCGATGATCTGGATTATCCCGGCGGCGTTCTTGATGACGTTCGGGCATCGCGCCCCGGTGCAGGACAGTGTGGTCCCCGTGGCGACAGAGCCGTCGTCCGTACCGGCGTGCGTGATGTTCTGCGATCAGGCCGGATTGTCCAGTGCTGCAACGACTTCGCCGCCGAATGGCTGTGTGCTGCTGTGCAATGAGCCGCCGCTGCCCTCGCATGGCGAGATCTGCCTCCTGTTCGACGGAAAGCAGGGGTGCTGATCATGGGAATCGTGGCTGGGGCACTCGTACTGGGTGCCCTTGCTGCGGCCGTGGTGTATGCCCGGTCGCGGCACAACCGCCAGATGGGTCCGCGCGAGTTCGAACAGGTGCTGGCCGAAGCGCCGGCCGAATTGGCGCGTGCGGTGAGCATCCTCGTTCCGATCGCGAAGGCCCAGCGCATGTTCGCGACCCTCAAGCTCGGCTCGTTCGAGACCGGGTTCCCGCGGGTGCAGTGGTGGGACTACACCGATCAGGGCCTGGAAGTCGAAATCATGCTGCTGTGCGGGCAGTCCACGAAGACGTGGACCGATCCGGAGCTGCTGAACAAGATGGCGCACTACCTGATGGTGCCGCTGGTGGTGGCGACTTCTCCGGAGCCCGCGATCATCCGTTTGCAGGTGAGGGCCTTCGATGCCCTCGCGGCCCCGGCGATGTTGCCGGAGACTGTCCCCGCCGAAGTGGACCTGCGCGCGGTACCGACCGGGATCACCGAGGACGGCCGCTGGTGGCTGCTGCCGATCCTCTACACGCACCTGCTGATCGTCGGTGCCACCGGATCCGGCAAGGGCGGCGTCGTGTGGGCCATTTTGCATGGTCTCGGCCCTGCGATCCGTTCCGGTCTGGTGGACGTGTGGTGCCTGGATCCCAAGGGCGGCATGGAATTCGGGCCAGGTGCGAGCCTGTTCGTCCGCTTCGCCTACAAGGACGCCGAAGACTGCCTAGCCCTGCTGGTCGAGGCGGTCAGGGTGATGCGGGAGCGGCAGGCCAAGCTGCACGCGGCCATGATCCGCAAGCACATCCCCACCGTGGACGAGCCGCTGATCCTGGTCCTCATCGACGAGGCGGCCTCGTTGTCGGCCTACGCATCCCGCAAGATTCGCGAGCAGTTCGAGGAACTCCACGGGCTGCTGCTGTCCCAGGGCCGCGCGGTCGGCATTTCGGTGATCGGCTGTGTGCAGGATCCGTCGAAGGACACCATGCCGCAGCGGCAGCTCTACCCGTACCGGATCGGGCTGCGGCTGGCCGAACCGTTGCAGGTCGGCATGGTCTTCGGCGCTGGCGCTCGGGACCGCGGCGCGCACTGCGATGAGATCTCTGATTCCACACCGGGTGTCGCCTACGTCGAGCAGGACGGCTCCACCTCCATCGCCCGGGTGCGGGCGTTCCTGGTCACCGACGAGGATGTGCAGGACATTGTGGACCGGTACGCCCCGCAGCCCCGCTCGCTCGAAATCGTTTCTGACACAAGCACTTCCGGAGAAGGTGAGGCGGCATGAACGGGCATGTTCAGCTGCGACTGTCCGGCGAACTCGGCGATATCACGCTCGTGCTCGCTTCGATCCTGGCGGCCAAGGAATTCAAGATTGTCGTGGACGAGCGACCGTACCCGAACCGCCGTGCGCCTGGAGTGCGGGTCTACGTGGACCTGGAGTTCCCGGTCCGCCAGGACACGCCAGTTGAGCCCGATCCGGAGGTTGAGCCGTGATCCCGGACTACTGCTGGCGGTGCGCGCCTAAGCATCTGTGGACCCGTCGTCAGCTGGCGGCGGCAGGTCTTCGCCCGAATGGTCAGGACTATGCCGGTCGACTGATCCGGCCCCGGCGCGGTGGTCGTAAGCCGTTGACGGCCTGGCTGTACGACGTGGAACAGGCTGCGCCCAAACGGATTCCGTCCCCAGCGCAGTTAGTGGCACTGGCCAGGGCGACTCGGGAGCGGCAGTTGCGGGCCGCCGAACGCCATGGCATCGACCGATCCGCGTTCGATGAGGAGGTGCGGTCATGAGCCGAAACACCGAGCATGAGAGCGAATATGACGTGTTCGACCTGCTCACCGTCGCGATCCTCAACTCGGTCTGGTACCTGGCGACCGCGGCCGTGGTCACGGTCTGGTGGGCGCTGCTGTTCCCGATGCTGTCACTGCCGGTGGCGGTCTCGGTGGCGGCGGGCTGGCAGTGGGGCTGGCCTGTCGGGATCGAGGTGGCCGGGGGCTTCACCGCGGGGATCATGCTCTGGCGCTGGAGGCGTCCGGAGATGTTCGAGCGGTGGGTCATCCGGCGCATGCGATCCCGGTTCCTGGTCTGGTGGCGCTACCGGCGCTGCTGGCTCGCCCTGATCCGGGCCTGCCACCTTGCGATGCCCACTGCCCGCGGCTGGGCGTACCCGATGATCCTCGAGGTACGCATCGGCGACATCACCGACCACGTACTCGTACGGATCCCACCTGGACAGGTCCCCGGCGACTGGGCCCGCCAGGAAGTGGCTCTGGCGCACGCGTTCGGCGCGTTCGAATGCCGAGCGTGCCTGGCTGGTCCCAGCCGAGTGGAACTGGTGTTCCGGCACCAGGATTCGCAAGTCGAAATGATTGGCCTGCACGAGGTCGATGGCTGGGAATGGGGCAAGGGGGCCGTCGCATGACCAGCACCGCCACCGTCGAGCACGGCTTGTCCCTGTTGGAAATGGCTATGGCCGCGGCTGATGAGACCGGGGTTTGCCGGCGGCCGATCACGATGCGGGTCGAGGATCCGGCGACCGGGACCGTTCGCTACGTTCCGGCCCCGTGCGGGAACACCCTCGAATCGCAGTGCCCTGCCTGCGCGAAACGCAAGCGCGCTATACGGATTCAGCAATGCCGCGAAGGCTGGCACCTGGACGCCGAACCGGAGATCCCAGACTGCCCGCCGGTCGAGTTGGACGGTCGGGCCGAACAGGAGGAGCAAGGGCAGCGGCGTCGGCGCTCCACTCGGCGGCGGCAGGATGCCCCGAATCTGCCGCGACTGAAGGTCGAGAATCGCACTGTCGGTGAGGTTTTCGCGGGCAAGTATCAGCCGGGCATGTTCTTGACTCTGACCATGCCCTCCTATGGGCCGGTGCACCAGGACGGCGCGGTCAACCGCAAGGGTGAGGTGTGCGGGGACGGGTCACCGATCGATCCGTACGGCTACGACTATCGGCGGGCCGCCCGCGACTGCATCCACTTCTCCCGGCTGTTTTCGCGGTGGGTGCAGAACCTGCGGCGGGCGGTCGGCTGGAATGTGCAGTACTTCGCGACCGTGGAACCGCAGCGGCGTGGGGCTCCGCATGTGCATCTGCTGATCCGCGGGGCCGTGAGCAAGGAGATCCTGCGGCAGGTGACGGCGGCGACCTATCACCAGGTGTGGACGCCGCACCATGACGTCGAGGTCTACGGCGCCGGCCGAATGCCGGTCTGGGACTACGACGCCAAGACGTTCGTGGATCCCGACACTCGGATCCCGCTGCCGGGCTGGGAGCAGGCCCTGGACGTGATGGACAGCGTGGACGAGCTCGAGCCCGCGCACGTGATCCGCTTCGGTTCGCAGATCAAGCCGAAAGGCATTCTGAAGGGCACCCCGAAGGCCGATGCCGCGATCGGGTATCTCGCGAAGTACCTGACCAAGTCGGTGTCCGAGATCCTCGAGCCGCCGAATCAGCGCACTGCGGAGCACTACGACCGATTGCATGCGGAGCTGCTGCGCACCCCGTGTTCGGACCGGTGCCCCGTGTGGCTGCGCTACGGCATCGTCCCCAAGGGTGTCGGCCCCAAGACCCATCCGGGTTACTGCCGTGGCCATGCGCACCAGCGGGATTGGCTGGGTGTGGCCGGTGATCGGCAGAAGGTCTCCGAGCGGTGGACCGGTAAGACCATGGCCGACTACAAGGCCGAACGGCGCGACTTCGTTCGGCAGCTGCTCGACGGCGCGGGCATCGAACAGCCGGATACCTCGGGCTTGATCGTGACCGTGGTCGGGCCCGGTGATCCGGCCGTTCCTCCTCGCGAGCATCTGATTCTGGCTGCGATCGCACAGCGCACCACCTGGCGCGTCGAGTATCAGCGGGTGCTTGAAACGTTGGGACCGCCAGAGGCACAAGAAGATTCGGCAACGCCATCGCTGCCGATGGAAGGAGAACAATGATGCAGATCGTGGAGGGGCGGCGACGGCTTCGAAGAGCGGAACCGGCTACCTACAGCGTGGAGCAGGCGGCCGAACTGCTGGGCGTCTCGCGGAACAACGCCTACCAGGCGGTGCATGACGGGGTGATCCCTGCCAAGCGGGTCGGGCGGCGCTGGGTGATCCCGTGCAAGGCGTTCCACGAGTGGCTCGACTCGCCGGACAACGTACCGGAGGCGGTGTAGCGCCATGGGGTTCATCGAACCGACCGACTCCGGGAAGTGGAAGGCGTATTGGCGGGAGCCGTCCGGGGCGCAGCGGTCCAAGACGCTGCGGACCAAGGGTGAGGCCAAGACGTTCCTGGCGCAGGTCGAATTGTCCAAGGCGACAGGCAATTACGTGTCTCCGCATGCGGGCCGGACCAAGTTCGGTGATCATGCGCGGGAGTGGATGAAGTCGTGGAACATCGACCACACCACGCGGGCGCGGGACCTGTCGATCATGCGGACGCATGTGCTGCCGTACTGGGAGGGCTGGCAGCTCGGCAAGATTGATCACCTGTCGGCGCAGAAGTGGATTACGGGCCTGTGTGAGCAGCGATCCCGTGCCACGGTCGCGGAGTGCAAGCGGCTGATGTCGGGGGTCATGCGCTCCGCGGTGCGTAACCGGCTCATCGGTGCGGATCCGACTGTGGGCGTGCGGATTCCGAAACGGCGGGTGCGGGACACGGACCACCGGGTGATCAGCAAGGAAGAGGTTCGGCAACTACTGCTACCGGCGGTGCGGCCGGAACGGTATCGGGCTCTGGTGGCCACGGCGGCGTTCACGGGCTTGCGCTGGGGTGAGGCCGTGGGCCTGTGCGCCGACGCGCTCGACCTGGAACAGCGGGTACTCCATGTGAAGCGGACCGTGATCGAGGTGTCCGGGCACACCGAGTTCAAGCCGTTCCCGAAATCACGGGCAGGGGTCCGCACGGTGCCGCTGCCCAAGTGGCTAGTGGCCGAGCTGGAGGACCACAGGCGGGCGTATCCCGCGGGGCAGCGGGGCCTGATCTTCTGCAACGAGGTCGGGGGAGCGTTGCGGCGCACCCTGTTCCGCTCCCGGGTATGGCGTCCGGCGCTGGTGCGGGCCGGGCTGCTCGGCGAGATCTCGGAAGTGGACGGCAAATTCGAAGCGGTCTGGATGGACGAGGAGGGCGAGGTCTACTCGGAGGTGTTCGGCAACTACGACCAGGCGGTGCGCCACGTCGCGCGGCACGAGTTCGGCGGGCTCCGCTTCCATGATCTGCGCCACTCGTACGGGACGTGGCTGGCTGACGACGGCGTGGAACCGAACAAGATCGCGCGGGTGATGGGGCACGAGAACATCACCACCACTTTGCAGCTCTACGTCCGGCGCACCTATGACGCGGACACCATCCGCGGGCTCCTCGGCGACGGCGACGAACAGGAGGGAGAAGAGGCTGGCGACGATCCCGCGAAACGGTAGCTGCTGCCTTTTCGCTGCCTCGGCCGGATGTCGGCGCGAAATCAGCGATCTTGACAACAAAAAGGGCCCTGACCAGATGTACTGGTCAGGGCCCTCCGAGTTGTGTCTCAACCACACAGTCGGGGTGACAGGATTTGAACCTGCGACCTCTTCGTCCCGAACGAAGCGCGCTACCAAGCTGCGCCACACCCCGTGAAGCGAACCTGCAGTAGCTTAGCGCACCCGTGGTCCAGACGTTAAATCTGCTGGTCAGGTGGGCTAAAGCAGGCGAAAAGTGGCGAACAGCCTACGCGCGAAATCGGCCGTGACCGAGCGATCCACGCCCGTGTCGGCGAGGATCACCAGCACCAGCGAACCCTTGCCGGCGCCCACGCTGAGGGCGAAGGTGTAGACCGAATAGCCGGTGGCGCATCCCGCGGGAGCGGTGAAGCCGCCGCTGGTCTCCAGGAAGGTGCCGTGCAGCTGGCCGTCGCTGGTGTCGAGGGGTTGGGCGGTGCCCGCGGTGAGCGAGGTCTTGGTGGTGTAGCCGATGCGGGCGGCATGCGCACCCACATCGGTGGCCGCCGCGGTCGCGTCGGAGATATCCGAGGTGGACAGGAACATGGTGCTCCGCACATTGCTCGGGCAGTAGTCCGAGCCCTCCTCCGCGAAGCCCGCTGCGGGAATGCTGTCGGTGCCGTTCCCGTAGGTGGTGGCGGTCAGATCGGTCTTCCAGTCGCTGGGGATGTCCCACGCGGCCTTCAGGTCCTTGGGCACGTCGACCTGATAGCCGGGAATCTGGGGAGTCAGGGTGGACGCCGGGGTCGTGGTGGTGCGCGGCGTGGTGGCGGGCGCGCTGGTGATCGAGGGGGGCTTCGCGGCGGTCGGGGTGGGGCCTTTGCCGGAATCGCGCATCACGATCACGATCGCCACGACGGCCACGATCGCCACCACGAGCGCGCCCACGCCCGCCAGCAGCCACACCCGCCCGCGATTGCCGCCCGGCGGGGGCCCGAAGCCGCCCGGTTGCCCGGCGAAGGGCGACGCGCCGCTGTACGAATTCGCGCTCGGCGGAACGGGATTCGGCCCGGACCGATAGGGCGGGGACTGGTAGGGGTTGGGCCCCGACTGGTACGGGCCCGGCCACGGTCCAGGACCCGAGGCCGGACCGGGCCCCGGGATCGGATTCGGCCCGGAGGCTTGGGGGTTCGGGCTCGGCTGGTGATATGGGGGCGACGGGCTGGGCTGGGGCCGTTCGTGCACCGGCCCCTGCCACCAGTCCCCGCTGGACGTCGTCTTCTCCGGATCGACGTCCTGGCCGTCGGTTTCACCGCTCATCGTCGGACCCCCTGTGACGAGTCGTGCCGCCTACTGGATCGGGCGGATACTGGCGAGAATCTTCCTCGCCAGGGTCGCGTCCACGGACTGGTCCACCCCGGTGTCCGCGGCGATGGTGAACACGAAAGCGCCGCTGTCGCCGGGGAAGGCGAAGGTGTAGACCGAATACGTCGAGGCACAGCCCGCCGCCGGAGCTGGGGCAGCGCCCTTGGTCTCCATGTAGATGCCCTGCAGCTGCCCGTCCGAGGACTGGAAGGACTCCGCCGCGCCGGGCGTCGCACCCGTCGACGTGGACCAGCCGATGCGGCCCATCCGGGTGCCGATGTCGGCCGCCGCCCGCGCCGGATCCGTCTCGTCGGACTGGGTCAGAAAGATGTTGGTGCGCACGTACTTCGGGCAGTACTCGATGCCGTCCTGCGCCAGCCCGGCCACCGGAATGCTGTCCGCGCCGCTACCGAAGGTGCTCTGTCCGGTGCCGTCCACCTTCCAGCCCTGCGGAATGTCGTATGCCGCACCGTTGTCCGTGATCGTGACCACCTGGTACCCGGGGATCACCGCGGCGGGCGTGCTGGTCGCCTTCGGGGCGGTGGTCCTGGCGGTCGTCGGCCGGCCCGACTGGGTGGGCTTGGCCGCGGTCGAAGTGAGCGCGCTGATCAGCGACGGCGTGGTGTTCGACTTCGCCGAGGCGTCGTTCGAGTTCCGGTGCACCAGCGCCACGACCACCACCGCGGCGATGATCGCCAGTACCAGTACGCCGACACCGGCGAACAGCCATACCCGGCGGTTGCCGCCACCGGGCGGCGGGGGATAGGGCGGCTGCTGGCCATAGCCGGGTTGCTGGCCGTAGCCCTGCGGCGCGCCGAACGCCTGGGTCGGCGGGTACTGGGCGGGACCGGGCGGATAGGGCTGACCGTACGGACCGCCGGTGAGCGGGGTCGTCGGCTGCGGCTGCCCGTAGCCGGGCTGCTGCCAGCCCGGATCGGGTTGCGGCGCACCATAACCCGGCTGCGGCGACGGTTGCGGCCGCTGCCAGGTCTGATCCTGCCCGGGCACACCCTGCCACCAGTCCGGATCGGGTTCCGGACGGCCGGGCTCGTTGCTGTGGTCGTTTCCACTGGTCACGGTTGCCCCCTGACTGACGACTACATACCGCGCTGTATATCGCGGCGGGCGCTCACCGCGCGACAGCCTCCGACGACGCGGTGCGACCCCGCCCCGACTCGGCGACCGGCTTCTTCGGCGGCGCGCCGACCAGCGTCAGCAGCGTCGCCTCCGGGCGGCAGCAGAACCGGTACGGAGCCCAGGGCGAGGTCCCCAGACCCGCCGACACATGCAGCCGGGTGTGCGCGCCCCAGCGCGAGGCGCCCTTCACCCGGGCGCGGTCGATCCCGCAGTTGGTCACCAGGGCGCCGAAGCCCGGCAGGCACAGCTGTCCACCGTGGGTGTGGCCCGCCATCACCAGGTCGTAGCCGTCGGCCGCGAATCGGTCCAGCACCCGCGGCTCCGGCGAGTGGGTGAGTCCGATGCTCAAGTCCGCCAGCGGATTCGGCGCACCCGCCACGGTGTCGTAACGGTCCCGCTGCAGATGCGGATCGTCCACGCCCGCGGTCGAGATCCGCACCCCGGCGACCTCGATGTCGCGGCGCACATGCGTCAGATCCAGCCAGCCCCGCTCGGTGAACGCGGCCCGCAGATCCTGCCAGGGCAGCGGATCACCGTAGACCCGCTTGTGGTCCTTGTTGAAGTACTTGAACGGGTTCTTCGGCACCGGAGCGAAGTAATCGTTCGAGCCGAACACGAAGATGCCGGGACGCGCGAGCAATCCTCCCAGCGACTGCACCACGGCGGGCACCGACTTCTGGTGCGAGAGGTTGTCCCCGGTGTTCACCACCAGATCCGGCTCCAGCCGGTCCAGCTCCCGCAGCCAGGCCTGCTTCAACTGCTGCCCGGGCATCATGTGCAGGTCGCTGATGTGCAGCACCCGTAGGGAGGGCTTGCCCGGTTCCAGCACCGGTAGCGTCGCCTCACGCAGCGTGAAGGCATTGCGCTCGATGAGCGTCGCGTATCCGATTCCGGCGACCGCGGCCCCGGCGGCTCCGAGTGCGGCACGGCTGAGGGCGGAGGTCGAGAAGACGGGCATTTGCCCAGAATAGGCGACCCGGCGGAGAAACATCGAGTCAAATGAGCTGGACCACGATAGAAGTCCCTCGTACCGTGTCGCTCATGTCGGAACTCAAATCCAAGCTGCGGTCGGACATGACCACCGCGATGAAGAGCAAGGACACGCTGCGGCTGGCCACCCTGCGGATGCTGCTGTCCGCCGTTCAGAACGCGGAAGTCGCCGGACCCGAGGCCCGTGAGCTTTCCGACGCGGAGATCATCGCCGTCCTGCAGAAGGAGGCGAAGAAGCGCAATGAGGCCGCCGTCGTCTACGAGCAGGCCGGGCGTGGCGAACTGGCCGCCAACGAGCGCGCCGAGGAATCGATCATCGACGAGTACCTGCCCACCCAGCTCACCGATGCCGAGGTGGGTGACATCGCCGACACCGCCATCGCCGACGTCGCCGAGCAGCTGGGGGAGCGGCCGGGCATGAAGCAGATGGGTCAGGTCATGAAGGCCGCGACGGCGCTCGCCGCCGGGCGCGCGGACGGGTCGCGGATCTCCGCCGCCGTGAAGGCACGACTCTGACGCTGTCTTATTAATACGAAAGGCCCGGAGTGAGTGAATCACTCCGGGCCTTTCCTTTGCCTACCGCGAGATTGCCTACCGCGGGATCGGGATGGGAATCGGGATCGGCGGCAGCTGCGGGAGGGGAATGCTCGGCAAGCCCGGCACCGTGGGCGGCGCGTTCGGCGCGGGCGCCGGGATCTGACTGCCGTCGCTCACGTAGAGCGTGATCACCGAGCCTGGGATGGCCGACCCGTTCGGCGAGACGTTCATGACCGTCCCCTTGTTCGCGCCCGGCTGCGTCGTCACCGACACCTGGAAGCCCGCCCCGACCAGGGTGGAGGTGGCCTCCGCCTGGGACATGCCGATCACATCCGGGATCTGCGAATTGTTCGATCCGCGAACGTACTTGTCGTCCAGCGGTGGCAGCGCCGCCGGCGGGAAGCGGTCGAGCACGTTCTTCATCGCGCCCAGATAGGTTTTAGCGGGTTCATTACCGCCGTACAGGTTTCCGCTGCCACAGCTGCGGAGCGGGAACGAGCAGATCTCGCCCGGCGTCGGGCTGTCGCCGTAGATGTAGCTGGCCCCGGCGAAGGAGTTGGTGAAGGCCAGGAAGGCCGAGGACCGGTGGGTCTCGGTGGTGCCCGTCTTGGCCGAGGTTGGGACGTTCCAGCCCACCGAGTGCGCCGAACCGGCACCGGTGCCGCTCACCACGTCCTGGCTCAGGGCATTGGCGAGAGTGTTGGCCAGGCCCGGATCCACCACCTGCTCACACGCCTGCTGGGTCAGCGGCACCTGCTTGTTGTTGCGGTCCACCACCTCCTTGATCGGGGTGGGCGGGCACCACTTGCCGCTGGAGGCCAGCGTGGCGGCCACATTCGACAGTTCGAGGGGGTTGATCGCCACCGGGCCCAGGGTGAACGAGCCCAGGTTCTGGTCCTTGATCATGTCGGCCAGGCTCTGGTTGCCGTGGCCGGAGGTGCCGGGCTGGGTGTAGGAACGCATGCCCAGGCGCACCGCCATATCGACGGTCGGCTGCACCCCGACGGCCTGGATCAGCTTGACGAAGGCCGTGTTCGGCGAGGTCGCCAGCGCCTGCGTCACCGACATCGAGCCCGCGTAGTTGCCCGCGTTCTTCACGCAGTAGGTCTCCGGCGGGCAGCCCGGCGTCCCGGAATTACCCATGCCCTTGGCCGAGAAGAACGCCGGGACATCCAGCGTGGCATTGATGCCCAGGCCCTTCTCCATGGCCGCGGCCGTGGTGAAGATCTTGAAGATCGAGCCCGCGCCGTCACCGACCATCGAGTACGGCTGCGGCTGCACGGTCTGATGCGCGTTGGCGTCCAGGCCGTAGACGCGGCTCGAGCCCATGGCCAGCACCGGATGCGAATCCTGGCCGGGCGCCACGATATTCATGACCTCGGCGATGTCGTCCAGGTTCGGGTTGGTGTTGGCGGCCAGCGAGTCGCGCACCTGGTCCTGGACCGCCGGGTCCAGCGTGGTGCGGATCAGGTAGCCGCCCTTCTCGAGCTGATCGCGGCTGATGCCGGCGTTGTTCAGGTACTGCATCGCGTAGTCGCAGAAGAAGCCGCGATCATTGGCCGCGATGCAGCCGCGCGGCAGGCCCTTGGGCTCGGGCAGCACGCCGAGGGGCAATTCCTTGGCCTTGCGGTACTCGTCGGCGCGATTGGGCACATTCTGGATCAGCGTGTCCAGCACGGTGTTCCGGCGCTCCAGCACGCCCGTGGGGTTGGTGTACGGGTTCAGCTTGGAGCTGGACTGCACCATGCCGGCGAGCATGGCCGACTGCACGACGTTCAGATCCTTGGCGTCCACACCGAAGTAGGTCTGCGCGGCGTCCTGGATGCCGTAGGAGCCGTTGCCGAACGGCACCAGGTTGAGATACCGGGTGAGGATCTCGTCCTTGGTGAGCCGCTTGTCCAGGGTCAGCGCCATCCGGATCTCGCGGATCTTGCGGGCGGGGGTGGTCTCCGTGGCGGCCCGGCGTTCGGCGTCGGTCTTGGCCACGACGAGCAGCAGGTAGTTCTTCACATACTGCTGGTCGATGGTGGAGCCACCCTGGGAGACCTGGCCGCCCGACGTGTTGGTCAGGAAGGCGCGGAAGGTGCCCTGCCAGTCCACACCGTGGTGGTCGGCGAAGCGCTTGTCCTCCACCGAGACCAGGGACAGTTTCATGTCATTGGAGATCTTCTCGCTGGGGACCTCGAAGCGGCGCTGCTCGTACAGCCAGGCGAACGGTGTTCCATTCGCATCCACCATGGTCGAGACGGCGGGCACACTGCCCTCGACGAGTTCGGCGGAGACATTGTCGACGGCGTCCGCTGCTCGGTTGGAGATGAACCCGAAGCCACCGGCGAGCGGGAACAGCAAACCGGCGAGCAACACGGCGGCCAAGACGCACGCGCCTGCCAGTCTCCAGAGCGTTCGTGTGATCGGCACGGGCCCTAGCCTAATTGGCCTCGCGGACACTCGGTGTTCGCCCGGCGGGGTGTTCATTCGTCCTAAAAGAGACGGACTGCCCGGTTCCGGGCAACGAATGCGTGGACGGACGTACCAGAAAATCTCGGGACGGTCTTGCGCAGGCCGCACACCTTTACCTAGATTGAGAACCCAGTGTGATAGAGCTAACACTCAAAGTGGAATGTGGTGCAGAACGCAGTGGGGTTGGGTAACTGCGCGCTGCACTCGCGATTCTGGAGCGCCGTGACCCGGTGTTCGGACTGCAAAGGGGCACACCAAATGCACATGACTACCCCGATCGCTCGATTGGACGTGGAGCAGGCCGAAGCGAGAATCGCCTGGGTTTCCCAGGCCCGATGCAAGGAAGTGGATCCCGACCAGCTGTTCGTGCGTGGCGCAGCGCAGCGCAAAGCGGCGACCATCTGCCGGCACTGCCCGGTGCTGATGGAGTGCGGGGCGGATGCCCTGGACAACCGTGTCGAGTTCGGAGTGTGGGGCGGCATGACCGAGCGGCAGCGCCGTGCGCTGCTCAAGCAGCATCCGGAGGTGACGAGTTGGGCGGACTTCTTCCGCGTCCAGCGATCACAGAAGGTAGCGATGTAACCGAGTATCCCTTACCTAGATCCCCCCTATAAGCAGAACGGATCGAGCCCGCGAAAGCGGGCTCGATCCGTGTCCGGGGTTGGATCGGGCATTTCAAACCAAAGGGTCGAACTGCCCGACTCGGTCAGGCGGACTTCACGCCCGCCTCGACCAGCTGATCACCCACCGCACGCAGTGCTTCCAGGTCGGCGACCTCGAACGGCAGCGCGGTGACCGCGATGATCGGGACGCTCGGGTGCGCGCCCGTGAAGCGGTGCAGCAGATGCTGTTCCCGCTTGGCGGTGGCGGCCCGGTGGGCGTGGATGCGCAGTACCGCGGCGGCCAGGGCCTCCGGGGTATCCGCCTCGGGTTCCGGCGTCGCGCCGTTGGTCGCGGTCTCCGGCGCGAGCCGGTCCGCGGCGACCTGCGCCTCCTCCGCGGACAGGCCGCTCAGCACCGGGTGGGTCCGGTTCAGTACCAGGCCGGCCAGCGGCATCCGGTCGGTCGAGAGCCGATCGACGAAGAAGCTCGCCTCGCGCAGCGCGTCCGGCTCGGCCGCGGCCACCACCAGGAAGTGGGTGCCCGGCCGCGACAGCATGGCGTAGGTGCGGTCCGCGCGATCCTGGAAGCCGCCGAACATGGACTCCAGTGACTGCAAGAAGACACTGGCGTCTTTGAGCAATTGACCGCCGACGATGGTCGAGACGCCGCGCAGCGCCAGGCTCATGGCGCCCGCCACGAACCTCCCGACCCCGCGGCCCGGGGCCATGATGACCCGGATCATCTTGCCGTTGAGGAAGTTGCCCAGCCGCTTCGGCGCGTCCAGGAAGTCCAGGGCATTGCGGGAGGGCGGGGTGTCGACCACGATCAGGTCCCACTCTCGCTTGGACGCCAGCTGCCCGAGCTTCTCCATCGCCATGTACTCCTGGGTGCCACCGAAGGAGGACGCGACTGTCTGGTAGATCGGGTTGGCGAAGATCTGCTCGGCCTTGTCCGGGCTGGTGTGCTCGAGCACCATGTCGTCGAAGGTGCGGCGCATGTTCAGCATCATGGCGAACAGCTCGCCCTTGGCCTCGGGCCCGAGTTCGACCTTCTGCGGGGCGTTTCCGAGATCGCTCACGCCCAGCGACTGGGCCAGCCGGCGCGCCGGGTCGATGGTGAGCACCACGACCTTGCGGCCCGACTCGGCGGCGCGCAGC
Organism: Nocardia sp. NPDC051981; assembly: GCF_040680715.1. Taxonomy (NCBI): domain Bacteria; kingdom Bacillati; phylum Actinomycetota; class Actinomycetes; order Mycobacteriales; family Nocardiaceae; genus Nocardia; species Nocardia sp. NPDC051981. The sequence continues at coordinate 135,140 of NZ_JBFAXK010000023.1, forward strand.
GCGATGGCCGCGGCCGTGGTGGTCTTGCCGACGCCGCCGGAGCCGCAGCACACCACGATGCGGGCCGACGGATCCGCGAGGATCTTCGAAATATCCAGGGGCACAGTGCCTGCCGGAACGACCATGACTAGCGAACCCCCTGCGCGCTCAAGACTTCGGCCAGCTCGTAGAGCCCGCCCAGATCCATGCCGTCGGTCAGCGACGGCAGGTACAGCCGCGAGATGTCGAGCTGGGCCAGTTCGGCGGCGCTCTCGTCCTGGGCGGCCAGCCGCGCGGAATGTTCCACGGTCTCGGCGACCAGGCCCTCGAAATCGGTCTCGGACAGGCTGATCCCGGCCTCGGTCAGTCCGGCCCGCAGGGCGTCGATGTCGACCGTGCCCTGCGCGGCCTGTTCGCGCACCGAACGCGGCAGGTAGCCCTCGCTCGCCCGATTCACGATGACCGTCCCGATATTCAGGTCGTTGGCGGTGAGTTCGGCGACGGCGTCGGCGGTTTCCTGCACCGGCAGTGCCTCCAGCAGCGTGACCAGGTGGATCATGGTCTGCTCGGAGTGCAGCAGCTTGGACACGCCCTCGGCCTGCGCGGCGATGGGACCGCCGCCGGCGATCTCGGCCATGGCCTGGGTGACGTCGAGGAAGCTGGCGATGCGGCCGGTCGGGGGCGCGTCGATGACGATCTCGTCGTAGGCGGGCTTGCCGGACTTGTCGGCGCGCACCGCGCATTCCTTGATCTTGCCGGTGAGGATCACGTCGCGCAGGCCCGGCGCGATGGTGGTGACGAACTCGATGGCGCCCACCCGGCGCATGGCGCGCCCGGCGAAGCCCAGGTTGTAGAACATGTCGAGGTACTCGAGGAAGGCGTGCTCGACATCGAGGGCCAGCGCCATCACCTCGCCGCCGCCGTCCGCGGTGGCGATCCGAGTCTCGGTGGGCGGCAAGGGCGGGAGATCGAACAGCTGGGCAATGGACTGTCTGCCCTCGACCTCGACCAGCAGCACCCGGCGCCCCCCGGCGGCCAGTGCCAGTGCCAGTGCCCCGGCGACGGTCGACTTCCCGGTGCCCCCCTTCCCGGAAACGTAGTGCAGGCGGGCCTTGTCCGCCCGCTCCGGCCAACCTGCTTCGACCCCCGGCTCAACCGAAACGGGCACTGCTATCGGTACTCCCACGCTCGCGAGCCTATAACTCGTTCCGAATTCCTGCCCACAGGACTCGGCAACTGTCTGATACACCACTCTGGAAACTCGTATTTCCTGATCCCGCAGCGTAGTCGGCGGGCCTGGGGAACTGGGGGAAGCCGGCCGGGGCTAGTCTCAGCGCATGAGTGATGTGACCGTGTGGGAGTACGCGACGGTGCCCCTGTTGACCCATGCCACCAAGGCCATTCTGGACCAGTGGGGTTCCGACGGCTGGGAACTCGTCACGGTGCTGCCCGGACCGACCGGTGAACAGCACGTCGCCTACCTGAAGCGGGCGAAGAGCTGATGTCCTGGGCCGAGAACCTGAAGGAGCTCGGGCTCGAACTGCCGCCGGCTCCGAAGCCGGTCGCGGTGTACGTGCCCGGCGTCCGGTCCGGCAACTACGTCTACACCTCCGGGCAGTTGCCGTTCGTGAACGGCGAGCTGCCACTGACCGGCAAACTCGGCGCCGAGGTCACCGTCGAGCAGGGCGCGGAGATGGCCAAGCTGGCCGCCCTCAACGCCCTTGCGGTCGTGCACGATCTGGTCGGCCTCGACAATGTCGTGCGCATCGTCAAGGTCGTCGGTTTCGTGGCCTCCGCGTCCGGCTTCAACAGCCAGCCGCTGGTCATCAACGGCGCGTCCGAGCTGCTCGGCGCGGTGCTCGGCGAGGCCGGGGTGCACGCCCGTTCCGCGGTCGGCGTCAACGAGCTGCCCCTGAACACCCCGGTCGAGGTGGAACTCATCGCCGAGGTGCGGTAACCCCGAAATGCTTGGGGCACAGTCGGAAGCGTGATGCGTTCAACTCTGGACGCATCACGCTCGGTGCATTAGGACGAAACAATGACGCTCACTCACCCCGCGTACGAGCAACTGCGGCAAGTGACTCCGTCCGCCGCCGTCGTGCTGGCCGACAATCCCAGCGGAATGACATTGCAGGGCACCAATACCTGGCTGCTGCGCGCTCCCGGCGCCACGGAATACGTTGTGGTGGACCCGGGTCCGAAGGATCGCGCGCACACCGAGGCGCTGGTGCGCGAGACCGGTGGGAACATCGCCCTCACCCTCATCACCCACAAGCACCACGACCACACCGGCGGCATCGACCATCTGGTCAAGGCCACCGGAACCGCGGTGCGCGCCAAGGATTCCGAGTTCCTGCGCGGCGCGGGTACCCACCTGACCGACGGTGAGATCATCGAAGTCGCCGGGCTGCGCATCACCGTGCTCGCCACCGCGGGGCACACCGAGGACTCGCTCAGCTTCCTGCTCGACGGCCCGGACGGCGAGCAAGCGCTGCTCACCGGCGACACCGTCCTCGGAAGTGGTACGACTGTCCTGGAATCCTGGGACGGCGCGCTGGCGGCCTATCTGGACTCGCTGAATCGGCTCGTGGCGGTCGCTGCCGGCCGCACCCTGCTCCCGGCCCATGGTCCCGACCACGCCGACGCCGAACCGGTGATTCGCTACTACATCGCCCACCGCGAGGAGCGCCTGAACCAGGTCCGCGCTGCCGTGGAGAAGCTCGGCCCCAAGGCCAGAGCGCTGCAGATCGTCGCCGAGGTCTACGCCGATGTGGACAAGCGCCTCTGGCCGGCCGCCCACAGCTCCGTCGAAGCGCAACTGGCGTACCTGCGTTCCCAGGAATAGCGGTTTCAGAGGCGAAGCCCCGGAGAATCCAAAGAGGTCCTTTACACGTCGAGGCGCGTCGCCACCGCTACGGGGGTGGCGACGCGCCTCGCGTATGTAACTGTCGCCGCTCAGCGAGCGCGGCGGGCCAGTCTCTCCGAGTCGGAGATCAGCACGCTCTTGCCCTCGAGCCGCAGCCAGCCGCGGTGCGCGAAGTCGGCGAGCGCCTTGTTCACGGTCTCGCGCGAGGCGCCGACCAGCTGGGCGATCTCCTCCTGGGTGAGGTCGTGGGTCACGCGCAGCGCGCCCGCCTCCTGGGTGCCGAAGCGCTGGGCGAGCTGCAGCAGCGCCTTGGCGACACGACCCGGAACATCGGTGAAGATCAGGTCGGCCAGGTTGTTGTTGGTGCGGCGCAGGCGGCGGGCGAGTACCCGCAGCAGCTGCTCGGCGATCTCGGGCCGCTGATCGATCCACGCCTTGAGGGCGTCCCGGTCCATGGTGACCGCGCGGACCTCGGTGACGGTGGTGGCCGTCGAGGTGCGCGGGCCCGGGTCGAAGATCGAGAGCTCGCCGAACATGTCCGACGGGCCCATGATCGTCAGCAGGTTCTCACGACCGTCGGGGGAGCGGCGGCCGATCTTCACCTTGCCCGAGGTGATGATGTACAACCGGTCGCCGGGTTCGCCCTCGTTGAAGATGACGTGGCCGCGCGGGAAGTCAACGGGCTGCAGCTGTTTGGCGAGAGCGGCCACCGCGGTGGGCTCGACGCCTTGGAAGATGCCTGCTCTGGCGAGGGCCTCGTCCACGAATGTGCTCCTTATGGGAAATGGCTCTGTCCTGGACCGAAACGACTCGGCCGACAGTGCAGTCTACTTTGCAATACCGCCGGGTAGTGATAGACACCACGCGCCCAGCTCATTCTCAGACACACGGAGCCGCAGTATGCGACACCCAACGACGGTTTTGCGACACGCTTCACAAGCAATCTACGACACGCCGTGAGACTTGCGTCATGAAGATCGTAAAAAGTGGTCCGGAGCTGAAAGCCACCGGACCACTCGACCACCGACCCGTGCGGATCAGCTGGCCTGTGCGACGTCCATTCCCTTGGCCGCGGGCCGGGCGCGCCGCGGACGCGCCGCCGCGGCCGGCAAACCCAGCTTGGTCAGATCGCTGACCTCGGCATTCGTGGCTCGATCGAGATACTGCTGGACCTCTGGGTCTGGTTCGAGAAGCTTGCGAAGTCGATTCTCGACCCGTTCCATCACCAACGCGAACAGCATCAGCGCTATCGGAAACAGCACCACAGCGAGTCCTTGCATAGGCAGCAGTAAACACGCCGAAGGTCTCAGATGGAACACGGCGGGTACTCAGCCCGGTTGTGGGGCAGGGGTGGTTCCGTAAGGTGGGGGCGTGCGTGTCTCTGAATCCAACGCGGCCGTGAGCGGGGCAGACCCGGATAATTCGGGCGTTCAAGCGACCTCTGACGGGGCTCCGGTCGATGTCTCGGATGCGCCACGGTTTTCGCGTCCGGCCAAAGCGCGCAAGCGCGACAAAGAGACTCGGATCGGCCTGGTCCGGCGGGCCCGGCGCATGTACCGGGAAATGACCGTCGAGTTCCCCGACGCGCACTGTGAGCTGGATTTCACTACGCCCCTCGAATTGGCCGTCGCCACAATTCTTTCCGCGCAGTGCACCGACGTGCGAGTGAACCTCACCACGCCCGCGCTGTTCGCGAAGTACCGCAGCGCACGCGATTACGCCGAAGCCAATCGGGCCGAGTTGGAGGAGTACATCCGGCCCACCGGCTTCTACCGCAACAAGGCCAATTCGCTCATCGGGCTGGGCCAGGAACTGGTCGAGCGTTTCGACGGCGAACTGCCGGACACCCTCGGCGAACTGGTCACCCTGCCCGGCATCGGGCGCAAGACCGCGAACGTCATCCTCGGCAATGCCTTCGATATCCCGGGCATCACCGTCGATACCCATTTCGGGCGGCTGGTGCGGCGCTGGGGCTGGACCGCGGAGGAGGACCCGGTCAAGATCGAGCACGCCGTCGGCGAACTGATCGAACGCCGTGACTGGACCATGCTCTCGCACCGGGTGATCTTCCACGGCCGCCGCGTCTGCCATGCGCGCAAGCCCGCGTGCGGCGCGTGCCTGCTGGCCAACGACTGCCCGTCCTTCGGGGAGGGACCGACCGATCCGACCGAGGCGGCCAAGCTGGTGAAGGGCCCGGAGACCGAGCATCTTCTCGAGCTGGTCGGCCTGTGAGCGCCGAGACGGCGCGAGGCAACATCGGGTGGCGATGGGCGCTGGCGGCGGTGATCGTCGCCGTGGCGGCGGCGGTCGCGCTCTGGCCGCAGTTCACTCACTCCGACGACAAGAGCGCCGCGACCGGCTCGACCACGGTCACCGGGCCCGCCGAACCGGCTGTCGCCGACTCGGATCGGGCCGCGGCGGCGCTGGCCGCCTGTCCCGTGCCTACCGGCGCGCCCGTCGGCGACGGCCCGCTGCGCGGCATCACGCTGGACTGCCTGGCCGACGGCCGGCCGGTGGATCTGGTCGCGGCGCTGGCCGGCAAGCCCGCGCTGCTCAATCTGTGGGCCTACTGGTGCGGTCCGTGCGCGGAGGAACTGCCGCTGCTGCAACAGTTCTCGCAGCGGGCCGGGAACGCGCTCACGGTGCTGACCGTGCACAGCGATCCGGGGACCGCCAAGGCGCTGTCGCGGCTGAGTGGGCTCGGCATCCACCTGCCCGGGGTCGAGGATTCGAATGCCAGGGTCCGCACCGCCGTCGGCGCGCCCGCCGTGCTGCCGATCTCGGTGCTGTTGCGCGCCGACGGCACCGTTGCGAAAGTCGTGGTGCGCCCGTTCACCAGCGTCGAGGACATTTCCGCCACCGTCGCGGCCGAATTGGGGATCAGGGCGTGAGGGCTGGACGAGTGGATCTTTCGACAAGGGTGTGGTGATGAGACTCGAGGCGTCTGCCAACGGCATTCCGGAGTGGCTGCGCGGGGTGGCCGAGCACGACCCGGCCGATCCCACCGGCGTGAACCCGGTGCTGCGCCGCAGCACGATGCGGCGCTTCGCCGCCGCGGCGACCCGGGCCCGGGAGGCGTCGGTGCTGGTGCTCTTCGGCGGCTCCCCCGAGCCGGATTCGACTGCGCCGGGCGGGCTTCCGGCCGATGCCGACGTGCTGCTCACCCAGCGTGCCGCCACCCTGCGTCAGCACAGCGGCCAGGTGGCGTTCCCGGGCGGCGGGGTGGAGCCGCAGGACGACGGCCCGATCAGCACCGCGCTGCGCGAGGCGCGTGAGGAGACGGGGCTCGACCCCGCCGGTGTGGAGCCGATCGCCGTGCTGCCCAAGATCTTCGTCCCGCCGTCGCGGTTCGATGTGACGCCGGTGGTCGCCTATTGGCGCACCCCCGGCGAGGTGGGGGTGGTGAGCGAGACGGAGGCCGCCCGCGTGGCACGGGTGCCGCTGTCCGAGCTCATCGATCCGGCCAACCGTTTCGTGGTGCGCCATCCACTGGGCTATATGGGCCCGGCGTTCACCGTGGACGGAATGCTGGTGTGGGGGTTCACCGCCGGGGTGCTCGCCGGATTGCTGGCGGTGTCCGGGTGGGAACGCGAATGGGACCATCACGATGTACGTGATCTGCAGGCCGCATTGGCCGCGGTAGGGATGACATTATGAGCGCCTCGGGCTGGCTCGACCTCGGCATCATCATTCTGGCGCTGCTGGCCGCCACCTCCGGGTGGCGGCAGGGCGCGGTCGCTTCGGCGCTCGCCTTCCTGGGCGTCATTCTCGGTGCGGTCGCGGGCATTCTGATCGCGCCGCACATCCTGAAGCACCTGGACGAGGGCCGCACCCGGGTGCTGGTGGGCGTGCTGCTCATCGTGGCGCTGGTGATCGTCGGCGAGGTCGCGGGCATGGTGCTCGGGCGGGCCGCGCGCGGCGGCATGCGGGATCCGTTCACCCGCAGTGTGGACAGCGTGGTGGGCGCGGGCCTGCAGGCGGTGGCGGTGCTGGCCACCGCGTGGCTGCTGGCGCTGCCGCTGACCAACTCCTCGCAGCCCGGAATCGCGGCCGCGGTCACCAACTCCCAGGTCCTGCGCAATGTCGACCATGTCGCGCCGGACTGGCTGCGGCGGGTGCCGACCGACTTCTCCAATCTGCTCAACACCTCCGGGCTGCCGGATGTCATCGGCCCGTTCGGGCACGTCCCGATCACCGCCGTGGAACCGCCCGATCCGAGCGTGCTGCAGCTGCCGGTGGCTCAGCAGCTGCAGGGCAGCGTGCTGCGCATCCGCGGCATCGCGCCCAGTTGCCAACGGCAGCTGGAGGGTTCGGGCTTTGTGGTGGCCCCGGAGCGCATCATGACCAACGCGCACGTGGTCGCGGGCACCAACACTGTCAGCGTGGACACCGCGCGCGGGTCGCTGCCCGCCACCGTGGTGCTGTTCGACTCGTCCAAGGATGTGGCGATCCTGGCGGTGCCGGGCCTGAACGCGCAGCCGCTGGACCTGGCTCCGGCCGACGCCGGCTCGGGGGAGAGCTCCATCGTGCTCGGTTACCCGGGCGGCGGGCGCTACACCGCCAGTGCGGCCCGCGTGCGCGAGACCCTGAACCTGAAGGGGCCCAACATCTACCGCGATGCCGATGTGAAGCGTGAGGTCTACACCATTCGCGGCCAGGTCCGGGCCGGTAACTCCGGCGGCCCCCTGGTGGACACCGACGGCCGGATCCTGGGCGTGGTTTTCGGCGCGGCGGTCACCGACGACGACACCGGGTACGTGCTCACCCTCGACGAGGTGCGGCCCGAACTGAGCTCGGCGGCAGGTCAATCGACGGCGGTCGGCACCGGCAGCTGTGTGCTGAGCTGAGCCTGGAAGAACGGAAAAACGGCCCCGGTGAACATGATTCGCCGGAGCCGTTTTCGGTATCGGAGAGCCTGGTCAGGCCAGCAGTTTGGCGATCTCCGCGGTCACCGGCTCCGGATTCTCCTGGTGCGCATAGTGACCCGCGTCCGGGATGGCCACCACCCGGCGCTGCGGCGAGAGCTGCTGGCCGCGGCGGATGGTGCCCGGCAGGATGTACCGGTCGCGGTCGCCGTACAGGGCCAGCGTGGGCACCAGCACCGGTTCGCTCATGGCCGCCATGAAACGCCGGCCGTCGGGCCGCCACTGGCTGCGGAAGGCCCAGCGCTGATATTCCAGCGCACAGTGCGCCGCGCCGGGGATCCGGATGGCGGTGCGCATGCGGCGGGCGGTGTCGGTGAATTCCTCGGTGGCCGACCAGCGTTCGCCCGCCCGGTCGCGGAGCAGGAGTTCGATCGCGATGCCGTCGTCGCGGGTGAGCCGGGCCTCGGGCACACGCGGCACCTGATAGCGCAGGAAGTCCGGCAGCCAGGCCGAGCGCTGTGGCTTGTCGCGCAGCACCGCCCGCTTCAGCGCCGCCGGATGCGGGGAGCTGATCAGCGCGATGGATCGCACCACCCGCGGGTGCAGTACGGCGGTGGCCCAGCACACCAGGCCGCCCTCGGCGTGCCCGACCAGGGTCGCCTCGGTGTGGCCCAGCGCGCGGATCAGGCCGGCGACGTCACCGGCGAGGGTCCAGCCGTCGTAACCGCGTGGTGGCTTGTCGGTGTCGCCGTAGCCGCGCAGGTCCACCGCCACCGTGCGGAAGCCGCGCGCGGCCAGCCCGGTCAGCTGGTGGCGCCAGGACCACCAGAAGTCGCCGAAGCCGTGCAGCAGCACGACCAGCGGCATGTCCGGGTCCGCGTAGGCCGTCCCGGCGGGCACGGCCTCGACCACGTGGAAGCGAATGCCGTTGGCGTGCACGTCCCGATGGGTCCACGGCCCGTCATAGCGGACTGCGGACGGATCGGGATGCGGATTCGACGACACGCCGATGGAGCGTAATCGAAGGTCTAGGTCCGGGGCTTGCCGAGTTCGACGGAGACCTCGGCCGTCTCCCCGTCGGTGTGGCCGAAACCGCTGGGCAGCACGCTCTTCGCCTCCTTGAGGGACTCGATGGTCTTCTCCGGTGCGCGCAGCTTGCGCACCTTCAGATAGCCCAGCAGCGCGAAGGCCGCGACCGCCGCGATCATCAGTAGGAACACCACCAGGAACGCGGCCCAGCGGTACAGCCAGACGTCGAGCAGTTCGGCGAGGAAGAAGAAAAAGAAGAAGGAGCTGAACAGCAGGATGGTCAGCGCCAGGATGAAGAAGACGCTGCCCTGCAGGCCCTTCTTGATCTCGCCGGTCACCTCGGCCTTGGCGAGCTCCACCTCGGCGCGTACCAGGGTCGACATCTGCTCGGTCGCGTCGCGGACCAAGGTGCCGAAGGTCGCCGACTGATGGGCGTCGACATCGGACAGCGGAATCGAAGTGACGGTGCGGGTGCGGTTCCCGTCGTAGCCGTTACCGCCCTGTGTGAAGCTCAATTGCTCGACCCTTCTCCATGTCCCGGTAGTACTGTCCGGTGTCGCTCTTGATTTTGCAGTGCCCGCTCGTCACGTCGTGCCTGGTGAGCACGGCCCCGACGCAACAGTAGCGCCGAACCCGCCAGGGAAGCCGCCAAAGACGTGAGCAACACCGCCGCTTTCGCGAGCTCTGCGGCCGACCCGTCGCCGACGTCTTCCAAGGCCAGTTCTGCCACCAAGAGGCTAACGGTGAAGCCGATCGCGCCCAGTACCGACAGGGCGAACATGTCCCGATAACCGAGATCATCGGGTCGTTCCGCGATTCCCAGCCGTACGGCGAGCCAACTGGATCCGAAGATGCCGACCGTCTTGCCGACCAGCAGGCCCAGGACGACGGCCAGCGCCAGCCGGTCGGTGAACAGCTTCGACAGCACGCTCGCATCCAGCGGAACGCCCGAGGCGAACAGCGCGAACAAGGGTACGCACACCGCGGCGGAGACGGGCTGGAAGAAATGCTCGAGCCGGGCCGCGGGTACGCAGTGCTCGTCCTCGCCCGGATCCGGGCGCACCCGGGTGAGCAGGCCGCAGGCCACACCCGCCAGGGTGGCGTGAATTCCGGCCTCGTGCAGTGAGTACCAGGCGATCAGGCCCAGCGGGACATAGATGAACGGGCTGCCGAGGCGGAAGCGCTGGGCCAGCGCCCAGCCGGCCAGACACAGCACGGCCACCAGCAGCCACAGCATCTTCAGAGTGGTGGTGAACAGGACGGCGATCAGGATGATGGCGATCAGGTCGTCCACCACGGCCAGGCTGAGCAGGAACACCCGGGCGCCGGCCGGAATCCGCGATCCGGTCATGGCGAGCACGGCCAGCGCGAAGGCGATATCGGTGGCGACCGGGATGGCCCAGCCGCGGTCCATGCCCGGCGCGCCCCAGCCGACGGCGGTGGCGATGAGCGCGGGCATCACCACGCCACCGACGGCGGCCACGATGGGCAGGGTGGCGCGTTTGCGGTCGGCGAGTTCACCGACCACCAGCTCCCGTTTGAGCTCCAGCCCGGCCACGAAGAAGAAGATGGCCAGCAGGCCGTCCTTGGTCCAGTCGGCCAGTGTGAGGTCGAGGTGGAGGGCGGGAATGGCGAGCCTGGTGTCGACCATGGTCGTGTAGCTCGCGCCCCACGGTGAGTTGACCCAGATGAGCGCTGCGGCCGCGGCGATGAGAAGCAGTGCGCCGCCGAAGGTTTCGGTTCTCAGATAGCGGGCCAGCTCGGAACGGACCTGAGTGATCACGGTGCAGCCTTTCGGTCGGTCGACGAGAAGGCGGCGTGCTACACCACTCCAGGGACCGACGGCACAACCGCATGCCGACCAGACTTCCCGGCACACCTTTTGCGCAATTCTAACGGTTTGCCCGGAACTCCTTGACTACCCCATACCCGAAGCGGCCCCCTGATCGCTGATCTCCGAACACGCCGAGGCCAAACGGCTTTCGACCGCCTTCGACTCGGTCACGCTGTACGGGCACGACCCGGCCGAGC
>NZ_JBFAXK010000024.1:0-135872 GCF_040680715.1 Nocardia sp. NPDC051981
CGCCCGGTCCCATTCCGAACCCGGAAGCTAAGGCCACCTGCGCCGATGGTACTGCACTCGACAGGGTGTGGGAGAGTAGGACACCGCCGGAACATTCTTCGCGAAGGCCCCCAGCTCATGCTGGGGGCCTTCTGTGTATCCGGGGGTACCTGCGTGTATCCCGGGTACATATGGATAGGGTATGGATACACAGCAGGCTCCCAGCGGACAATCAGTTCAAATGGGGCCGGGAAGACAATGATCGACAGCATGATTCACCAGCTCGCGCCACAACGGCCGGCCGACCAGGCCCGCCGGTTCCGCTGGGCTGCTCTGTGGCTGCCCGCCACCTACAGCTATGTGGGTCTGCTGCTGCTGGGCGCCGTGGCCCTGACCATGGTCAGCGCGCCGCGGGAGTCGCGAATCGTGTTGCATGCCAGCACGAACCTGAACAATCTGACCGAGGGCCGCCTCGGCACGCTGTTCTCGAGCGCCTTCCTGGTGGGTGAGGGCGCGGCGACGGTGTTCCTGATCGTGCCGATGCTGGCCTGCCTGCTCGCTCTGGCGGAGCGGCGCTTCGGGACCCTGAAGCTGGTGCACACCTTCTTCGTCGGCCATGTGGGCGCGACCGTGCTGGTGGCGGTGGGGCTGTGGGTGGCGGTGCAGTCGCAACTGGTGCCGGGCAGTATCGCGATGGTCGAGGATGTCGGCGTCAGCTATGGCGCGATGGCCGTGGTGGGTGCGCTGGTGGCGGTGCTGCCGCCGCATCGCCGGTGGGTGTGGGCGAGTACCTGGCTGGCGTTCGCGCTGGGCGGGGTGGTGCTCTGGCACACCTTCACCAATGTGGGTCACTTTCTGGCGCTGTGCCTGGGTCTGGGCATCGGGCGGTTGACGATCCGCCGACAGGGCGGGGCGGTGCGGCCGCTGAACGTGCCGGAGTACCTGTTGCTGGCGGCCGGTTCCGTTTTCGCCTGCCTGATGCTGCTGGGCTGATGCCCGGTCACTAGACTCGACCGGTGCGCCTTGTGATTGCTCGTTGCCAGGTCGATTACGTTGGCCGTCTGACCGCCCATCTGCCCATGGCCCGTCGTCTGCTCATGATGAAGGCCGACGGTTCGGTGCTGGTCCATTCCGATGGCGGCTCCTACAAGCCTCTCAACTGGATGAGTCCGCCGTGCTGGCTGGAGGAACGGGAAACCGATTCCGAGACAACCCAACTGTGGGTGGTGTCCAACAAGGCCGGCGAGGAACTGCGCATCACCGTCGAGGACATCGAGCTGGATTCCAAGCACGAGCTGGGCGTCGATCCCGGGCTGGTGAAGGACGGCGTCGAGGCGCACCTGCAGGAGTTGCTCGCCGAGCACATCGAAACCCTCGGCCCCGGTTACACCTTGATCCGCCGCGAGTACATGACCGCCATCGGCCCGGTCGACATCCTGTGCCGTGACGCCGACGGCGCGACGGTGGCGGTGGAGATCAAACGCCGCGGTGAGATCGACGGCGTCGAACAGCTCACCCGCTACCTCGAACTCCTCAACCGCGACCCGCTGCTGGCTCCCGTCGCGGGCGTCTTCGCCGCCCAGCAGATCAAGCCGCAGGCCAAGACCCTGGCCGCCGACCGCGGCATCCGCTGCCTCACACTGGATTACGATGCCCTGCGCAGCACCGACTCCAGCGAGTTCCGGCTGTTCTAACCTCGATACCATGCCCCGCCGGAAACCCCGCCCCAAGGACTCGGCGCGATCCCACTCGGACCCGCGCCCCCTGGGCGACGTCTTCGGCCGCACCGAGCATGGTCCCGGGACCGACGAGACCTTCATCGTCCGCACGGTCCCCGGCACCCGCGCCACCAAGCCCTACCGGTGCCCCGGCTGCGACCACGTCATCCCACCGGGCACACCGCACATCGTCGCCTGGGCAGTCCACGGTGGCGAAGACGATCGCCGCCACTGGCATACCGGCTGCTGGAACGGCCGCAACACCCGCACCATCACCCGCCGCTGGTCCTGATCCCCGGGCGGCACAAACGAATCGTGCTGGCGCTGAGTGCGTTCGGGGCGGTTGCGGTATCGCGGCTCCTGCCCTGCCCGCAATCGTCGGTGACGGTCGCGGTTACGGACCACGGCAAGCCGATGGGCGGTAGCCCGGTGACGATGTCGGCCAGTGACCGTGGAGCCCGCGCGGGTCCTGATCGTCAACGGCTCCAGCGGGTTTGCATAGGGAAGGCCGCTTCCCCCGGAGGAGAAGCGGCCTTCGAACGGATGCGGGTTGTCGCCCGGTCGGTGAATTAGCTGGAGACGTCAGCGTTCTCGCGCTCGTCGACGATCTCGTCCTCGTCGCGAGCGTCGGCGATGGCCTTGCGGCCGCCCTTCTGGATGGAGCGCTGTTCCGGGGCGCCGTCGAGCAGTTCGCTCTCGCGGTTGACGGCGGCGAGCATGGCCGGGACCGAGTCGAGCTGGCCGCGGATACCGAGCAGCTGGGCCAGGACGCGGCCGCGGAGCACACGCATCTCCTCGGCAAGTTCCTTGGCGTGCGCGATCTTTCGATCCGCGGTGTTGGTCGCCGAGGTGATGAGGCGGTTGGCCTCGTCGGTGGCTTCCTTGATGCGCTGGGCGGCCTCGGCGCGCGAGGTGGCTTCCAGCTCCTCCATGGCGCGGGTCAGCTTGGTGCGCCGCTCCGCCATGGTGACCTCGAAGTCCTGCTGCGTGGCCTTGCGCTTGGCCTCGGACTCCTTGGTGAGGCGGTCTGCCTCGGCATTGGCGGCTTCGACGATCTTGGCGGACTCGGAGCGGGCGTTCGCGAGAGTCTGCTCGAACTCGATTTCGAGCGCTTCGCGCTTCTCCTTGGTCTCGGAGAGGAGCGATTCGTACTTCCCACGCATTTCGGTGGCCTGCTGCTCGGCAATCGAGATCATCTCGGCGGCCTCGGCCTGCGCCTGGGCGCGGACCTCGGAGGCCTCATCCGAGGCCAGACGCAGCATGCGGGAGATGCGATCGGACATGCCTTCGGCGGTGGTCGGCGGCACCGAGAGCCGGTCGACCTCCTTACGGAGCTCGTCGATCTCGTCCCGGGCATCCTCGAGCTGGGCCGCCAGGTTGCGGGCCTGGGCTGCGGCGGCATCGCGGTCGGTGGCGGTGACCCTCAGCTCGGCATCGAAACGGTCGAAGTAGTTACGCACCTCGTCACGGTCATAGCCCTTCCGCACAACGGTAAAGGGCAGCGCGACGAAGCGATTACGATCGGGCTCAGTGGACGACATGACCCACAAACTACAGCCTGACGACACCCAATGGTGACCCGACCGCGAATGTTGTTACGCCCTCTTTAGGAGGGCGGAACGCGGTACTAGTGGGTAGTTTTCGCCGCCGGTTCGACGAGTTCCACCAGCACACCGCCAGCATCCTTCGGGTGGATGAAATTGATGCGGGAACCAGCGGTGCCGCCGCGCGGCTCTGCGTACAGCAAACGCAAGCCACGTTCCCGCAGTTGCGCGGAAACAGCCTCGACATCGGTGACACGATACGCGAGCTGCTGCAGGCCAGGCCCGTTTCGGTCGATGAACTTCGCGATCGTCGACTCCTCGTTGAGCGGAGCCAGCAACTGCAGAGCGACCGAGCCGGCCGGAGTGCCGGGCACGGACAGCATGGCCTCGTGCACGCCCTGCGCCTCGTTGATCTCGCGATGCGTCTCCACCATGCCGAGATTGTCCCGGTACCAGGCCACCGCCGAATCGAGATCTGGCACAGCGATTCCGACATGATCGACGGCGGTGACGTATTCCGACGGGATGAATCCGGTGTTCTCTGTGTTGCTCACACCAGTGACGGTAGCGCGCCCCTCGGAAGGATGCCGGAGCGCCGCACGTTACCTTTGAGTACGGCTCCGATGGTTGGCGGAGCAGTCACCAAACGACGTAAGCGAGGCTCATCGTGACCACCACCTCCGTCATCGTCTCCGGCGCGCGCACCCCGGTGGGCCGGCTGCTCGGATCGCTGAAGGGCTTCAGCGGCTCCGACCTGGGCGGGTTCGCCATCAGGGCGGCGCTGGAGAAGGGCGGGGTGGCGCCCGAGCAGGTCGACTACGTGATCATGGGCCAGGTGCTCACCGCGGGCGCGGGCCAGATCCCGGCCCGGCAGGCCGCGGTCGCCGCCGGTATTCCGATGGATGTCCCGGCGCTCACCGTCAACAAGGTGTGCCTGTCCGGTATCAATGCAATTGCGCTGGCGGACCAGCTGATTCGGGCCGGCGAGTACGAGATCGTGGTGGCCGGCGGCCAGGAGTCCATGACCAACGCCCCGCACCTGCTGGAGAAGAGCCGCGAGGGCTACAAGTACGGCGACGTCAACCTGCGCGACAGCATGGCCTACGACGGCCTGCACGACATCTTCACCGATCAGGCCATGGGCGCGCTCACCGAGCAGCGCAACGACGCCGACGCGATCAGCCGCGAGGAGCAGGACGCCTTCGCCGCCGCCTCGCACCAGAAGGCCGCCGCCGCCTGGAAGAACGGCCTCTTCGCCGACGAGGTCACCCCGGTCTCGATCCCGCAGCGCAAGGGCGACCCGATCCAGTTCGCCGAGGACGAGGGCATCCGCGCCGACACCACGGCCGAATCGCTGGGCAAGCTGCGTCCGGCCTTCCGCAAGGACGGCACCATCACCGCCGGTTCCGCCTCCCAGATCTCCGACGGCGCGGCCGCGGTGATCGTCATGTCCAAGGCCAAGGCCGAGGAGCTGGGCCTGAGCTGGATCGCCGAGATCGGCGCGGCCGGCGTCGTGGCCGGCCCCGACTCCACCCTGCAGGACCAGCCCGCCAACGCCATCGCCAAAGCCTGTGCCAAGGAAGGCATTTCGCCCGCCGAGTTGGATCTGGTCGAGATCAACGAGGCGTTCGCGGCGGTCGGCATCGCCTCCACCCGCAAGCTCGGCATCGACCCGGAGAAGGTCAATGTCAATGGCGGCGCCATCTCCATCGGCCACCCGCTCGGCATGTCCGGCGCCCGTATCGTGCTGCACCTGGCGCTCGAGCTGCAGCGCCGCGGCGGTGGCGTCGGCGCGGCCGCGCTCTGCGGTGGCGGCGGCCAGGGCGACGCCCTCATCGTCCGTGTGAAGTAGGGACAACTGCTCATGAGGATCAGCCCCGGCTCGTGAGCCGGGGCTGATCCGGTTCTCATACCAGGAATCCAGCGCGCCCGTCCCAGATGTGACCAGGTCCACTACAGGGCGTCGTAGGCATCGGGCAGAATGGTTGCCATGGGTGATCTGTTCGACCTGTCCACGGTCGCTAAGCGCGTGCGTTTCTTCGGCCTGCTCGAGGTGCCCTCGTGGGTGCTGCTGTTCATCGGCTCGGCCCTGAAGCGCGCGGATGCGCTGGGGATCGCCGATCAGCCGATCAAGTGGCCGGTGATGGTGTTCGGCATGCTGCACGGCATCGTGTTCCTGGCCTACGCCATCAACTGCCTGCTGGCCTCGCGCGAGTTCGAATGGCCGGGCAAGACCACGGGTCTGGCGCTGCTGTCGTCGGTGGTCCCGTTCACGTCCGTGTTCTTCGAGCGGTGGGCGATCAACTCCGGTCAGCTGGGTGAACTGAGCCAAGCCGCGGCACCCGCCGCCGCACGGTCGTGACAAACTGGATGTCGTGACTCGACCTGCACGCCGTCCCTCCGCCGCCGCAGCCGCCGCCATGTCGGGCGCGGTGGACCTGTCCGCTCTCAAGCAGCCGGCCGCCGCCGCGGGAGATGTCCCGGGCGACCATGCCGTCACCGAGGCCAATTTCGAAGATCGAGTGCTACGGCGCTCCACTCAGGTGCCGGTGGTGGTGGCGCTGTACTCGCAGCGCAGCCCGGGGAGCATCGAGCTGGTGAAGCTGCTGGAGCAGCTGGTCGGCCAGAGCGGTGGTGACTGGGATCTGGCCACCGTCGAGGCCGAGGCCAATATGCGCATCGCGCAGGCCTTCGGCGTGCAGGGCATTCCGACCGTGGTCGCCGTGGCCGCGGGCCAGCCGCTCGCCGACTTCACCGGCAATCAGCCGGAGGAGCAGGTGACCCAGTGGATCGCCGCCGTGGTGGACGCCGTACGCGGCAAGCTTCCCGGCGTCGGCGCCGAGGCCGCCGCGGCCGAGTCCGAGGCTCCCGAGGATCCCCGCTTCGTCGCCGCCGAAGAGGCCTTGGAGCGCGGCGAATTCGACAATGCGATCGCCGCGTACGAGGCCATCCTGGCCGCCGAGCCGAACAACGCCGAGGCCAAGGCCGCCCTGCGTCAGGTCCAATTCCTTTCCCGCGTACAGGATCTCGACCCCGCCGCCGTCGCCAAGTCCGACGCCGACCCGGCCGATCTGGACGCCGCCATCGCCGCGGCCGACCTGGAGATGTTCAACCAGCAGCCGGAGGCCGCCTTCGACCGCCTCGTTGCCCAGGTCAAGCGCACCGCCGGCGACGACCGCACCAAGGTCCGCACCCACCTGCTCGAGCTCTTCGAGCTCTTCGACCCCGCCGAGCCCATCGTGGTCGCCGCCCGCCGCAAGCTCGCCGCCGCCCTGTACTGATGACTGGAGATCAGGGCGCTCTCACCGCGGGGATTCGGACGAAACCCGCAGAGAGGGCTCCCTGATCTTGTTCAGACGGTGGGGAGGCCGACGAGAGCGGCGTCGATACGGGACTGGGGGAGTTCGAAGTCGGGGATTTCGCCCGCGAGATAGCGCTCGTAGGCGGTCATGTCGAAGTGGCCGTGGCCGCACAGGGCGGTCAGCAGGACCTTCTCTTCACCGGATTCGCTGCAGCGCTTGGCCTCTTCGATGACGGCCGCCAGCGCGTGGGAGGGCTCGGGGGCCGGAAGAATGCCCTCGGCCTTCGCGAAAGTGACCGCCGCGGCGAAGCATTCGCGCTGCTGCTTCGCCACCGCCTCGAACAATCCGAGCTCGTACATGTGCGACAGCAGCGGCGACATGCCGTGATATCGCAGCCCGCCCGCATGCACCGGATCGGGGATGAAGTCGTGGCCCAGGGTGTGCATCTTCATCAGTGGGGTGAAGCCGGCGGTGTCGCCGAAGTCGTAGGCGTAGATGCCACGCGTGAACGATGGGCACGCGGCGGGCTCGACCGCCCGGATCACCGGATCGGCTCGGCCCGCGAGCTTTTCGCGCAGGAAGGGCAGGAACAGTCCCGCGAAGTTGGAGCCGCCGCCGGTGCAGCCGATGATCAGATCGGGCGGGCGTTCACCCGCCGCGGCGAACTGTTTCAGCGCCTCCTCCCCGATGACGGTCTGGTGCAGGAGTACATGATTGAGCACGCTGCCCAGCGCGTAGCGGGTTGCCGGATCGGCCGCGGCCACCTCCACCGCCTCGCTGATGGCGATGCCCAGGCTGCCGGGTGAATCCGGATGGTCGGCAAGGATTTTCGCGCCCGCGGCGGTGATCGGCGAGGGGCTGGCGTGCACGGTCGCGCCCCAGGTCTGCATGAGCGTGCGCCGGTGCGGTTTCTGGTCGTAGGAGGCGCGCACCATCCACACCTCGCAGTCGATGCCGTACTGCGCACAGGCGAAGGCGAGGGCGCTGCCCCACTGGCCCGCGCCGGTCTCGGTGGTCAGTCGCCGGGTGCCCTCGGCCGCGTTGTAGAACGCCTGCGGCACAGCGGTATTCGGCTTGTGTGAGCCGGCGGGGGAGACGCCCTCGTACTTGTAGTAGATCCGGGCCGGGGTGCCGAGCGCCTGCTCCAGCCGTCGTGCCCGGAACAGGGGCGTCGGCCGCCAGAGCCGGTAGACGTCGATGACCTCGTCCGGAATGTCGAGGTAGCGGTCGCCGCTCACCTCCTGCCGGATGAGCTCCATCGGGAACAGCGGGGCCAGATCCTCGGGCCCGACCGGCTGTCCGGTGCCGGGGTGCAGTGGGGGCGGAGGTGGTGCGGGCAGGTCCGGGATGACGTTGTACCAACGCCTCGGGATCTCGGATTCGTCCAGCGTGATCTTGGTGCGCTCGTCCACGGAACCCTCCCGGCTCGAAACGGCTGTCTGTCCAGACTGCTCTCGCAGCGGACCCGTTGGTGTGGAATTCGCCGGATTGTCTCTGTCGAGCGGGGCCTGGGCTGTATGCATTCTGCTGGTGTCACCCGCGCTGCTGGTGTCACCCGCGCAGGCGCCAGGCGGCGGCTCCACCAGTCCCTGCCCGGGTGAAGGAGTCTCGATCAGTGCCCCGGATCGTGTGTTTCGTGCTCGTCGAGGGCGTGTTGCAGGGTGGCGTTGAGGGCTTGGGCCTCGGCGAGCTGGTCTTCGAGGATCACGATTCGGCACGCCCCTTCCAGGGAATTGCCGGCGTCGATCAGCCCGCGCACGCGCGCGGCGATGCGCAGCTGATAGCGCGAGTAGCGGCGATGTCCGCCCGCCGAGCGTTGCGGGGTCAAAAGGCGTGCGGCGTCGAGGGTGCGCAAGAACGCCTGGGTGACGCCGAGGATCTCCGCCGCGCGGCCCATGCTGTAGGCGGGGAAATCTTCGTCATCGAGTCTGTCTGTCCCACCCGCGCCGCCGGTGGGAGTCGTATCTGGTTGCTGCACAGCACCTCTCGGGGTTGTGAAACGACGGGAGGCCCCGGCGCGGGTGCGCCGGGGCCTGGGGTCTACATGAATGAAAGGGTCGAACTGTTCATCGGCCTCCACAGGCCGATGGCGTACACCACACCCGAGACGTCTCGGGTCGCGGAACAGGGTTGTCGACTACTCAGTGGCCACCACCTCCATACGTTCGGGTCCTGCCTGCGAAAAACGTTGCCTTGCTGTGCCCCGCCCCTCCGGCGGCGGTCCAGCAGCCAGAGGGCCAGCCGGATTCTCGCCTGCCCCGGAGGGGGCGGGGGTACCGCATACCAGGCAGTTCACCTGCCCAGTCACTCGATCTCTCACTTGAACGACAGTGAAATTACACAGCCACATACGGAATGTCTAGAGCTTCCACTACAGAATTTTTCCGGGCACTGCCGATCAGCCAGCGGACGTTGCGGCCGGGGCGCGGTTGGCTTCGGCGGTCAGTAACCGAAGGCCGGATCGGCGAGCAGGGCGATCACGAACGCGACGCCGGCGCGGAAGTCGTCGGTGACGCCGTCCTCATCGAGGCGCTCCGGCGCAGCGGCGAGAGCCGGGACAGCTTGCATGGCAGGGTTTTCGGTGAGTTCCTCGATCAGGCAGTCCTCGGGGCCGCGGCCTGGCGTAGACGGCACGGTCCACGCCGGGGCGTCCGAGGAATCGTTCATGGATGGCGCGGGCGATCTCAGCGCGGACTTCCGCACCGGCGCGGCGGCTGAGTTCGTGGACGCGCTGGGGCAGGTCGTAGGCGTGCTCGGCGGCCGACATTCGGGGCTGTGAAGGTCAGGTTCTCCTTGACGAACTCCACGCGCACGCCCTTGCCGGTGAGGGCGCGCACGAGCCGGCGCAGGTCGTCGAGGTTGCGGGCGAGGCGGTCCATCGAGTGCACACGCACGGTGTCGCCCTCGCGGACGAACCCGATCAGCTCGTCGAGTTTCGGGCGGGCTGTGTCCTTGCCGGAGGCTTTGTCGAGGAGGTCTTCTCGACGTCGAGGTCCTCCTGGCGGGCGGTGTTCTGATCGACGGTAGAAATGGGCAGGCGCCGCATTATCTGCGGCAACATCCTTAGAGCCGGATCCCGCAGAGGTGGGCTGCCAGGTGTTTCCGTCGCGCGTCGCCCGCGCGGGCGACTCCGGAATTCATCCGTGGCAGCACGCTGGATTGATAGCCAAACCGGTTAGCGCGACTTTTCGCGGATCTGTCCCTCGACCCCCGAGCCCCCCGCCGAGGCCCATGAGGACTGGAACCGCTCGCGTGCGCAATCGGCTGCCCGCCTGGGAATGGGGCTGGGGGACCGTTGTTTTCGGGGGCTATGGATGGCCTGGCTCAGGCAAGGACGCCGGTGTACAGGTCGAAGCTGCCGTCGGGCTGCTGCTCGCAGACGTAGTGGGTTCCGCCGGTGCTCGGGTCCTGGCCGTCGGCCTCGCATGCGGCCTGGGTGGCGTAGTTGCCGATGTAGTCACCGCCGGGGTCGGCCTGGGCGACACCGATTCCGAGGGTGGCAGCGGCACCGACCGTGAGCAGGCCGGAGACAACGGCGGTGGCAATCTTGATCATGGGCTTCCTTGCTGTGAGGGCTCAGGGGGGTTGTGAGGACTCGGAGGGCCCGAGTTCGACAACAGTAGAGCAGGCCGGCCTCGGCAGCCAAGCCGAGTGCTACCAGCCCGGATTCGCTATTGAGAAGGTGAAAACCACTCCGTAGCAGCACATCACGAGGAAGGCGTTGGATAACTCGTCGGCCATGGCCGGACATCCTGCGCTACAGCCGATTCGACCCCTCGAAAACGAATCGCACGACATGAGAAACGGTGCCGTTTTGGCCTGAAACCAACCTCGGATAGATCCCAGGAGTATCCGGTCCGATACCGCGATGTCGGGCATTGGTCGGTGATCCTCGGGGAGGGCCAGCGGGGTGTTGAGGTAGCTGTAGACGGTGTCGCGGTGGACTCCGAATTCCCTGGCCAGCGTGGCTTTCGGCTCGCCGGCCGCGGCGCGGGTGCGCAGGGTATGGGCCTGTTCGGTGGTGAGGGCGGGTTTGCGGCCTTTGTAGACACCGCGGGCTTTGGCTTTGGCGATGCCTTCGCGTTGGCGTTCGAGGATGAGGGCGCGTTCGAATTCGGCGACCGTGCCCATCATGTTCAGCAGCAGGTTGGCCATCGGGGTGTCCTCGCCGGTGAAGGTGAGGCCCTCTTTGACGAACTCGACCTTGATCCCGTCCTCGGTCAGCCCGCGTACCAGCTGGCGCAGGTCGTAGAGACTGCGGGCGAGCCGGTCCATGGAGTGCACGACCACGGTGTCGCCATCGCGGACGTAGTCCAGCAAGGCGGTCAGTTGCGGGCGTTCGCGGTCTTTTCCGGAGGCCTTGTCGGTGAAGGTCTTGTCGACGCGGATCCCGTCGAGTTGCCGTTCGGTGTTCTGGTCGCCGCCGGAAACTGTGACCAGCGAATATAGGTATCGGTGGCGATGTTCCGGCGGTCGAAGGTCTTAACGGAACACCGCCGAACCCGGCAACCTGCCTGCGTGCGCGACGAATGTGCCGGTCAGGCGAACTTCGTTGTTTTCCGGGCCGCTTCTGCCGGGACTCCAACTGCTCACCACCGTCGCACCCGCCGACAGCCAGAACATGGGCATCAATCGGCACAACTGGTCACCGGTACCGATCGCAGCGATTCTTCGACCGCACCGCTCAGCGCCACCGTCACCCGGCTGACCATCGATCGTGTACAGGTCACGCGCCGATATTCTGGGTGCGCTCCATGGTCGGCCATGGCAGGCTCCGTGTATGTCGATCGTTGACGTGTCTCCCGAGGTGTCCATCGCGTACGAGAGCTTCGGCGACCCTGGGGATCCCGCTGTCCTGCTCGTGATGGGTTTTGGCGCGCAGATGCTCGCCTGGCACGAGGACTTCTGCCGGGCGCTGGCAGATCGCGGCCGTTACGTGATCCGATACGACAACCGTGACTGCGGGCTGTCCACCAAGTTCGACGATTACCCCGTCGACCTGGGCACGTTCATTGCCGCCGTGAGCTCGGGCGACATTCCCGGCGCCCTCGCGATGGTTCCCTACCGGCTTCTCGATATGGCCGGCGATGGCCTTGGCTTGCTGACTGCGCTCGGTATCGAACGAGCCCACGTGGTCGGCGCCTCGATGGGAGGAATGATCGCCCAGATGATGGCCCTGTCCTGCCCTGAGCGGGTGCTGACCTTGACGTCGATGATGTCCTCGACAGGCGAGAGCGAATACGGCCAGCCCAGCCCGGAGGCCCAGGCGGTGCTGTTCGGTTCGAAGCCCGCAGACCGCGAGGGGTACGTCGCGGCAGCGGAGAAGGAACTGGTGTGGGCCTCCAAGCGATACGGCGACACCGCGGTGTTGCGCGAGCTGGCCGCCGACAGCTACGACCGCGCCTACTACCCCGCGGGGATCGGCCGACAGCTCGGTGCGATGATCCTCAGCGGTTCACGCGCGGACGCACTTCGCGAACTCCTGATGCCAACGCTGGTGATCCACGGCCTGGACGACACGCTGATCGACCCGAGCGGCGGGAAACGCACCGCGGACCTGGTGCCCGGCGCCGAGCTCCTGCTGATCCCCGACATGGGCCACGACCGCCCACGCGAGCTTTGGTGCAGGCTGATCGATGCGGTGGTGGAACACACCAGCTGATCCGGTACGTCCGCAGCGCAGCGCGGGGCGCGCGCACGGGTCGACCGGGCTGATATGTGGGCTGTTTTGTCAAGTGGCAGGTGAAAGCGGTCCCGGTAGCGTCGTCGGCCGCCGGGACCGCTTTCGTGTGCGGTCGAGTGGTCTGTTCGGGCCGTGTCGTGGCTGGCGACGGCGTGGTCAGACTGATATGCGTGGGTTGGTTACCACAGGACGACTGTTCGATGGGACGGTGCCGCTTGTCTAGGGTCGGGCGTCGCGACGCGAAAAGCGTTGCTGCCCATAGAGCGATCGCGGGTCGTCCCGCACGCCGGTCCGGGTTTCGCCGCTCGGCCGCGGTCTGGTGGTGATCGGTCAGGTGTCGAGGACCGCCAGTGACCAGCACCAGCCGGCGAGTTCACGGGCCACGGCGACGTTGGCGATCACGGGGCGTTTGTGGTGGGCGGTATGGGTGATCGCAGCGCTGGTGGTTGTCTCGTTGGAAAGGAGTGGCAGCCCCGTCACAGTCACGACGCTCTGCCGTAGAGCGCCCGGAAGTGCAGCAGCGTCTGATGGTCCGAGTCGGATTCCGTCAGCGTGTGGCTGTCCTCGAGGACACCGTTCTCATCCCACTGCTTGGCCCACAGCGCAATGCCGTACTCGTACTCGCCGTCCTCCGCGAGCTGCCCGTTCCTGTGCCACTCACGAGCCCGTCCATGCAGCGCACCCCGTACGAACGTCGAGTCCACCATGGGCTGTCCCGACGGGTACCACTCCTTCGTCGGCCCCCATCGCAGACCCTCCCGGTAGGTCGCCTCGGACCCGACGACGCCGCCCTTCTCCGTGAACGCGACCCCGGTGAAAGGCACGCCGTCCAGGTAGTGGAGACCGTCGCCTTCGTAGCCGACTCGGTCCGCCGGGACTCGATCCATCGACATCTCCGGGCTGTCCGCCGCGTCTGGCTCGACGCGTGCATATTGTCGGCTGCTGGTCGGCAAGTTCGGGCCGCCGCCGACGACTTGTGATATCCGGTCCGATTCTGCCAAATTCTGGGGTCTTCCGAGGAGCGCTGCCGGGCACGGCGGGACCGTCGAGCCAGGCTGGCCACGGCAGCTGGGCGGTGATAACCCGCCACTGAGCGTCGCTGGTATCGCAGGTGTTGCGGCGCGCTTCCGCACCGGCTGGCGGGCGCCATGCCCGAGCAAGCAGGCCACACACAGGCAGCTTTCTCGGCGGCACCGAGGACGGCAGCAGCGACGCAAGGGCAGAACGACATGACGGAACCTCTTGGCGCACACGGTAACTGGCCATTTCCGTGCTGCCAGGAGGTTCCGCTTCATCCGGCTCGGGCGAGATACCGTGGGAGCGCATGGCATCCAGCAGTCCGCCGCCTGCGCATTTCCCGTCGTTCTATGGCCGACGCCCGCATCGACCAGCCTAACCTGGTCGCCGCTTCGCACCAGGAAGCCGCCGACCGGAAGTGCAATGCTCCCATCCGGATTCAGATGATCTCGATGGCATGCCCATGCATCGGAAACGCCTGGCCGACTGAGGATTTCATCGGCAATCTCGATACCGTACCCAGCCAGCAGGGAGTGATCTCGATGTCACCGACGCGGAGGGTTCCGGCAATGTCCTGCGCGCGCGTCATACTCAGCGCCAACCGGTACACCGCCCGGTCGATTCCATCCGGAAGTAGTGTCATTCCGCGCCAATGTTTTCGACGTGAGGGTGGCGGTGCATGCCACACAGGATCGAAACCGCTGACGACGGGTCTGTTTTCGGCGTAGGCGATCGACAGCGTTGACCAGTCGGAGCGCGAACCCCAGCCGGTTCGGATCCCGGCGCCGGGCCGCGATCAACTTGCGATCCTCGTCATCGAGATGGAAAGCGCTCCAATTCGATTCGGGACAACACGCCGAACCGCCCATACCCCACAGCGTCCTCACCACGCACAGCCGCACATGAAACCAGCAGCGCCCAACCACGCTCACGATTTGCGAATCAAACCAAGCGGTCCGCCCCGGCCACGTCAGATCCCGAATCCTTAGCGCCGGATCCCGTTCAGTTACACCACTACTGCGATCACAGGCGCTGCGAGCATCGTGGCTGCCTCGACGCGGGTGATGTGGTGGAAGCGAAGCCAGAGCACCTGTACGGTGGCACGCAGCGACTACTTCTTGCGGGCTTCTTCTGCGAGCGGCCGGGCGGTTCCTGGGTTCGCAAACAGACAAGCTCTGTTGCAGACGAGGAACTTCTAGGAGTAGTTGTGGCAGCACATCTGATGGCGGCAGAAGTAGATGCGGTCGTCGAGCGGGCCGTTGTCGAACAACGGCTGGTCGGTGTCAGTGTCATGGTCAGCGTGGGCGGCAAGCTCCTGTATCGCCGTAGCGCTGGGTTGGCGGATCGAAACACTGGCCGGCCACTCCCCGATGATGCGATCTTCCTGCTGGCCTCGATTACGAAACCGTTTGTGTCGGTGCTGGCCATGCAGCTCGCTGAGGCCGGGCAACTCGACCTGGCGGCACCGGTCAGCGAATACTTGCCCGATTTTCGTCCAGCCCTGTTGGATGGGAACCGTCCGGACATCACCGTCCTGCAGTTGCTCACCCATACAGCCGGGCTGTCATACGGAATGTCTCCCGAGGACTACGCGGCTTTCCACGTCGCGGGTGCGAGCAACGGGATGGATGTGCCGGGGCTGAACTCAACCGATGCGGCGAACCGGTTGGCTAAGGTGCCGATGCGCTTCGCGCCCGGCACCAGTTGGGAGTACTCCACCGGGATGGATGTGGTCGGCTGGGTCATCGAAGCCGTGACTCACCGGCGGCTGGGCGAGTCCGTGGCCGAATACATCACGGGTCCGCTCGGCATAGTCGACACGGGTTTCGTGGTGTCCGACGCAGCGCGGCTGGTTACCTACTACACCAATGCCTCCCCGAAACCGCAGGTGGTGCATGAGGGCTCAGTGATCGTCGCAGGTACGGACCGAACCAGCGTCGCTCCGGGGCGCATTCTCGACCCGATGTCATATCACTCCGGTGGCGCGGGCATGGTGGGGACCGTGGCGGGGGTGTGGACCTTCCTGGAAGCGGTTCGCACCGGTCGTCTACTCGACGCGGAATCGTGGAGTCGCATGCTGACCGTGCAAGCAGGCATGGACAAGATCCCGACTGGTCCCGGCGTCGGCTTCGGTATTGGCTGGGCGGTGCTTGATGATCCGGTGCGGAACGGAAGCCCTCAATCGAGGGGGACTCTCAACTGGGCGGGTACTTATGGACACAACTGGTTCATTGATTCCACCCACGAAATCACCGTGGTCTCGCTGAGCAACACCACACCCGCGGGCATGTTCAGTGATTACACGCTGCAGCTGCGCGACGCCGTCTACCGCGGTTTGGCGCAATGACCGGCACAGCGCGATCGGCGGCATTACCGCGGTGCGCCACGAGGCACGTTGTCGTATCCCCGGCGCAGCCGGGACGGACTGGAAGGAGGTCTGTGGTCCGATGACTGACCCCAGGTGGTTTCCGGGGCGACGCCTCCGGCTCGGACACCCCGGGTTCGGGATCTCGTCGGCGAGGTGGTCGTGAGGGCTGGGCGCGAGAGGTGGTTTCGGGATTCTGACGGTGTAGATGGTTGTCGTGCGCCGTTCGACGACTACGGTGGTTTCGTAAGCCCCGAGGATTTGCCGATCCGAGAACCGGATGTGTGTGCCCGGGTGGTTGAGGCAGCGAACCGTCAGGGCCGACTGATCGGCATCGTCGGCGGTCACGTCCGCGAACATCACTCGCCAATCGGCTCACGAACGCTGGTCGAAGATCACCCGCTGATCGTTTTCCGAACACGCGGAAGGCCCGCAGAAGCGATCTGCGGGCCTTCGTTGCGACCGGACCGGGTAGCTGTTCGCCTCAGGCGGCGAGGGCGGCGGTGATCTTGCGGGTCATCTCGGCGGTGGCAGGGCCGGGCTGGGCGGCGGCGTCGATAGCGATCGTCACGGTGGTGGCGAAGTTGGTGGCCTCGGCCGGGTCCTGCTGCCCCAGCAGGTGCATCGAGGCGCTCAGCGCGGGCAGTACCTGGTCGGCGAGGGCGGCCACGGACTTGCCGTAGACGTTGACGTCACGTTTCTTCTCGGCCAGGACGTGCCCGACCGTGCCGGTGGCCGAGCACAAGGCGACCGAGCCGCGGGTGGCGGCCTTGTGCGGCGAGCCGCCGGTGGCTCCTGCCGCGGCGACCAGGGCGACGGCGCCGTAGGCGGCGGTGCGGAGGGTGGTCTTGTCCTGGTCGGTGAGGGTGATGGTGCTCATGGTCGTGGACTCCTGGTGGTGTGGTGCGCCAAGCGGCTCGGTGGACGAGCGGGTTGGATTGTCCGCGTGGACTTTTCGTGGCCCGCCGGGCTGGGTTGCCCGTGTCGATGTGACTACTGTCGCCAGTCACGCTGATAGCGACCTGACAGCAGCCTGACGCGCCACCTACACACCCACACCGCGACCCGGGCCCGTGCCGCCGGCGACCCCTGCCGCCTGTGCGGCAGCACCGTCCTCCACTCGGTCCTCGACGCCCGAAACCTGTTCTGGTGCCCCACCTGTCAGCTCGCCTGACTGCTCCTGTCGAACCTCCTCCCGTCAGGTCCGGTACGCCGAGCATGAATCGCTCGATGCCCTCGGCGCCGAGCGGCGTTTGCCGCAGAAATCACTAAAGGTACGCATCTCCGTTTCACATTCGCCCTGCGAAGTTGTGATGGTGGGGCTAAATTGGTCACACGTCCAGGAGATCGCTGGACGGTTCATCGCTTGTACTCGAAATCGACTGTCCTGCACGGTAATCGAGCAGTAGGCGTTTCGATGTGAATCACACGAGAGCAGATTTTCCATGCGATACATCATTCTGATCACCGCTTCCCTCGCCCTCGCCCTCGCTGTCGGGGCCGGACCCGCCACCGCCGAACCGCTCACGGTGGAGGATCCCAGCGCGACACCGGTCGATGCGACGACCGATGTGGCGCTGCCGCCGGGCCAGGCCTGTCTGCAGAGTTTCCTCAGCGGCTGGGCCGAATCGGCTGCGACCGGGTCGGTTACCGGGTCCGCGACCGGGTTCCTCGGGGGATCCTCCGGTGGACCGCAGGCCGGATCCGCCGCCGGGTTGGCGGCCGGGATTCTCAGTGCTCTGACCAGTGGGTCCGGCGGCGGACTCGCCGCCTGTGGTCTCGACGAACTGAACAACGATGCGCCCGACGGCTTTACCGGCTCGACCACCGGTCCAGGTCGCGGATATCTGACCGGATCGGCCAGCGGCTTCGCGTCCGGCTCCAGCAACGGTCTGCCGAGCGCACTGGGTGGCAGCGTGCTCTCCGGATTGTTCGGCGCATTGACCAGCGGCTCGAGTCAAGGATCGAGTCACTAGGAGAACGGGTTTCGGCATTGGTCGGGTCCGGACCCGGGGTCCGGACCCGACCTACGCGGGCGTCCACCTTCACGGCGCACCGCCGCGTTGACCGTTCACAGGTAGCGCATCTCGTTCAACGCCCCTTCGTACGGGAGTTGATTTTCCGGGAGGATGCCGGTGGACCACAGCCCTCGGCTGACACTCCACAGCACCCGGTGCACGACACCACCACACCAAACCGCCACGGGCACAACCAGAAACCAACCGTCGGCCAGTCCTCACGGCCGACCAACATCATCATCGGCAGCCAAGCACCAACTAGCCCCACGCACATGCCGAGCGCGAAAACCGGTACCCAGCAGGCGGCTACGCCACATCCGCCCGGTTTTCGGCAACCCCAATTTCGGACTGCCCGGCTACAGGCGACCCGACAGTTGGGTCAGTGACCGGTAGTTGCGCTTGCGGCGGGTCGGGTGCGGCGTGGGTAGGGGTTGCGGGCGTGAGGATGACGGGGGTCGGGGGATCGAGGTGCGGCCGGATCGGCGGGCATGGCGGGCTGCATGATCGTGTCCCACCACGGACGCAGGGGGCTGGGTTCGGGCCAGTACACCACGCGGGAGTCGTCGGGATCGGTTGCGGCGGCGGGTATCCGGTGCCCGGCGGCGCGAGGGCGCGGGTGGCCGGTGGCCTGGGGCGGGTGTGTGGAAGTCATGGCGATTACCGGAGTCGGGCTGTGGTGGGGAGCAGCTGTGATGTGGTCGCGTTTCGTACGGTTACGGGCGGGTGGTCCATGCGGGCGGTGGCGGGCTGGCCACCGCCCGCTGGTGTCGAGTTCATGCGGCGCGTGCGCGGCAGCGGGATCGATACGGCCGATCGGGTCGGGTTCGTGGGTGCGGCCGGCCGGTGGCCGCCGCGGGCGTGGGCAGGACGCTGGTGGTGCGGGTGTAGGGCACGACGCGGGTGGCTTCGGGGCCGCGGCTGGTGTCGGTGGCGGTGAACACCACCGGTTGCCCGGCGGTGAGGGTTTTGAGTCCGGGGACGTCGATCACCTGGTAGTCGACGAACACCGCGGGGCCGGTGTCGGGTGTCAGGAATCCGAAGCCCTTCTCGGTGTTGAACCAGGCGACGTGGCCGTGCTGCCAGCGCGGCAGCTGCTGCGCGTCGTGGGTGTGGGGTTCGCGCCGGGAGGTGGCGAGGATTTGGCTGTCAGTTGGCATTGTCGTGGTCGTAGTCGTCATCGCAGTCCAGTGGGGTGATCCAAGCTTGGTCGATACGGTCGGTGATCCCGGCGTGCTCGAGCGCGCCGCGCACGATTTCCGCGGCGGTGCCAGTGTCGTCGGGTCCAGTCCGGCCTCGCCGTCGCTGTCGCCGACGGGAAGGTTCTGTTCGGCGCGGTCGAAGTCGCTGCCTGCCGGGGCGAAGGTCGCGGTGCTGCCCATTGCTTTCCCCTCCTCGTTTGTCGATCGTGGTCGATGAAGCGAAAGGGCCGGGTGAGCCCGGAAGAACCACAGCTGACCGGGCTCACCCGTCGACGGAAGGAATCTGAACAGGACTTCCCTGTGAGGTGTTCTCGCGCGGGCCGACGAATCCGTGCCCTGTCTGCCGGGGTGCCACTCGCCGTCGCTGTGCACGCGCCGGACCGAGGGGTGTCCGTGAGGTGCTGGTGCCGGTGCGCAGGCCCGGACACGGTCGTCGGCCCTTGGTCGCGAGAACAGTTGTGTAGGAGAACGTTTCGTGTGATCTGCGTTGTTTGTCGATGCGTCTGACAGGCATCACCTCGCTCTCACTGGTCGTCGAATACCGCGCCGAGCCGGGCTCGGGTGTGCTGTGGGCGGGCCGCGTCCTCGACCCTTCGCGGGGCCGGGCCGGTGACCATGGTGCCGGGTGGTCGGCCACCGGCGGCCCAGCCGTGGCCGGGGTGTGCGGGGTTCGCGGCGCGGCGGGCAGCCCCAGCGGTCGACGGCGCGGCGCAGGATGTCGTCGATCTCGGCGAACAATCCCTCGAGATCAGGATCCAAGCCCAGTAGCTGGGGATCCAGCCACCACAATTCTTCGGAGGTCTCGCTCGGTGCGGGACCGGTCGAGCATCTCGTCACGAGGATCATCACAGGGCCTCCCGTGATGGCGCCGGGCTCAGGCGTTGATGGCCTGATGCTCGCCGGTGTGGTGGGTGATCTCGATCTTGCGGGGTTTGGCCTTCTCCGCGACCGGGATCACCAGGCGCAGCACGCCGTCGCGGTAGTCGGCGCGGATGGCGTCGGTGTCGAGGTTCTCCCCGAGGAACAGCTGGCGGGAGAACACGCCGCGGGTGCGTTCGGCGGCGAGCATCGACCGGTCCGGGTCCAGTTGCGGGCGTGACGCTTTGACGGTCACCACGTTGCGTTCGATGTCCAGGTCCAGGGATTCGGGGTCAATGCCGGGCAGGTCGAGTTCGACGTAGAAGTCGTCGCCCTCGCGCCAGGCGTCCATCGGCATGACTGCTGGGCGGGCCGATGTGCCGAACATCTGCTGGGTCAGGCGATCCAGATCCCGGAACGGATCGGTGCGCATCAGCATGGTCGCCACCTCCACTCACTCCATTCTCTCTCGGTGGTGCTCAGATAACCTCTGTCATCTGGCTGAGATTTGTTTTAGCACTCCACCGAGGAGAGTGCAAGCAGCGCGCTGAGGTAATCTGATGGCATCGAGAAATGAGGAGCAGGATGCTGGATCGACACGACCCCCTGCCCGGCCCGGGTGGTGATCACCGGCCGGGCCCGGGGCAGGCGGTGTACGGGATCTCGGTGGCTGCCGAGCTGGCCGGGATGGGGGCGCATTCGCTGCGCCTGTACGAGCAGCACGGTCTGGTCACCCCGGCCCGCAGCGCGGGAGGTACCCGCCGCTACAGCGACGACGATCTCGCCCGGTTGGCGCGCATCGCCGCGCTGGCCGGCCAAGGGATCAACCTCGCCGCCATCGCGCGCATCCTCGACCTCGAAGACACCAACACCGCACTACGCCACTCCAATGCCGCGCTCACCGCCGAACGCGACCGGCTCCGCGACACGCCATGACCGGCACACCCCGGCGGATCGGCCCGCACGCCACCGATACCGCGGTGCTCGAGCGGATCGGCCCGGTGCTCCACGACATCGCCCGCGACCTGGCCACCCTGCGCCAGCTCGAACACATCCAGCGCCAGCACCAGATCACACTCGCCTGCACCGAGACCATCGCCACCGACCTGCGCGTCGAGATCGCAACGCTGGCACAGGATCTCGCTCATGCCCATGCACTCCCCGAACCCGTGCGCCCACATACTCTCCCCACGTCACCTCGTCCGCCGGGATCGGGATCAGAACAGGGTGTCGCGCACCCGTAGCGGTCGGTAACCGGTCGGCCCGAGGGCGTCGATGTCGACCTCGATGGCGCCGAAGAAGTTGATGTTCTCGCTGTGCGCTGGTGAGATGTGGGCCAGCACATCGTCGTCGACTCGCCGTCCTGCCCGCCGCATCTGCTCGACCACGAGCCCGTAATACTCTGTGGTCCAGGTGATTAGGGCGTTCGTGACCAGGGGCAGACACCATGCCTGCTCGGTCTGGGCTTCCAGGTGACGGGCGCGGATGGCTCCTTGATCTGCGACACATCGACTTTCAGCTGATCCGCCAACCGCGCTACCACCACCGGCGGCGCGGCCGCGACCTTGTTCGGAACGAACCCCAGCCACGGCAGTGTGCACAACGCCACCGACAGACCGAGCTGATCCTCCGGACCGCGACCCCGCCCCGGCGCAAAAAACGCAATATCGGCCGGAGTCAGCGTGAAGAACCGGAACAGCTCCTCACGGCTGATCTCCGGAAACTCCCGCAGGCTCACCAACTCCTCAGCCGCGAACACCTGCGTCGCCACGAAACCCGACCTCCAGCACACCGACCAACCTCATCGGCAGCCAAACCAAGCACCTACCGCACCCGCCCGCAGCCAGAACCGACCACAATCGTCGCTGGTCCAGCCATATGTGTTGGTTTCCGCGCGATTACCAGTCCGGAATCCCCCAATCGTGCGGAAGTTAGTAAGCTAGTGCGTATGATAAGCACATACGAAGAATTGCTGGCCTCGGGAACCGAACTGCTCGCGCTGGATGCCCGCGCGGTGCGCACCAGCATCGAGGTGGTGGCGGGACTGACGCCCGCCGATCTGGACGCACCCACGCCCTGCGCAGGCTGGACACTGCGAGACCTGCTGGAGCACATGATCGTTCAGCACTACGGTTTCGCGGCCGCCGCCCGCGGCGAGAGCGATCTCGCGCTGTGGAAGCCGCAGCCGCTCGGCGACGATCCGATCGGTGAGTACCGGGCGGCGGCCGAGCACGTGCTGGCCACCTTCGCCGAGCCGGGCGTCCTGGAACGGCAGTTCCCACTGCCGGAGGTCCGCGACGGCATCGTGATTCCCGCGCCGCTGGCCATCAGCTTTCACTTCATCGACTACATCGTGCACGCCTGGGATGTGGCGCGGGCGCTCGGGCAGACCGTGGAATTCGACGCGGACCTGCTGAGCGCCGGGCTGCCGGTGGCCGAGGCGGTGCCGCGCGGTCCCGAGCGGGAACGGCCGGGCTCGTCGTTCGCGCCCGAGGTCGCCCTGCCGGAGGCGTCCGGGCTGGATCGGATCCTGGCTGTGCTGGGCCGCGCGCCCGGCTGGCCGGAGTGATCGGAGGGAGCCCTTCCGTGGATGGTTCCTCACTCCCGTCCAGTGGGGAACCGGTCGTCCTACCCGGTGCCGGCGGGTGGCGTCTTCGACAACCAGAGGGCGCTGTTCGGCGCGAGGGTCAGGGCGGCCGACACCGGGCGGCCGTGCCAGGGCACGGGCTCGGCGGCGATTGCGTCGGCATTGCCCGTGCCGCTGCCGCCATAGGCGATGGCATCGGTGTTCAGTACCTCGTACCACGAATCCGGTTCGGGCCCGGGCAATCCGATGCGATAGCCGTCGAGCTGACGGCCCGAGAAGTTGTAGACGCAGGCGAGAATGGATCCGTCGGTGCCGTAGCGCAGGAACGACAACACATTGTTGTCGCGGTCGTCGGCGTCGATCCAGGAGTAGCCGCCCGGCGACGTATCCTGGCTCCACAGTGCGGGATTGGCGGCATACCGCCGGTTGAGGTCCCCGACCAGCCGCTGAATGCCCTGGTGCAGAGGGTTTTCCAGCTCGTGCCAATCCAGTCCGCGATCGTGGTCCCACTCCCGGAACTGACCGAATTCCTGGCCCATGAACAACAGCTGTTTGCCCGGATGCGCCCACATGTAGGCCAGCAGCGCGCGGACCCCGCTCGCCTTGGTGAAATCGTCGCCGGGCATCCGGGTCCACAGCGTCCCCTTGCCGTAGACCACCTCGTCGTGGCTGATGGGCAGCACGTAGTTCTCGCTCCAGGCGTACGTCAGCGAGAAGGTGACCTCGTTGTGGTGCCAGGTCCGGTACACCGGGTCGTGTGCGAGATACCCGAGCGTGTCGTGCATCCAGCCCATATTCCATTTCATGGTGAAGCCCAGGCCGCCGACCTCGGTGGCGCGGGTGACCCCCGGCCAGGTGGTGGACTCCTCGGCCACCGTCAGCACGCCCGGATGGTGCTTGTGCACGGTCGCGTTCATTTCCTGCAGGAAGGCGACGGCCTCCAGATTCTCGCGGCCGCCGTGGATGTTCGGCTCCCAGTCGGGGCGGGAGTAGTCCAGGTAGAGCATCGAGGCCACGGCGTCCACGCGCAGGCCGTCGATGTGGAACTCCCCGATCCAGTACAGCGCGTTGGCGACCAGGAAGTTGCGGACCTCGTGGCGTCCGAAGTTGAAAACGTAGGTGCCCCAGTCGAGTTGCTCGCCGCGGCGCGGATCGGCGTGCTCGTAGAGGGCGGTGCCGTCGAATCTGGCCAGCGCCCACTCGTCCCGCGGGAAGTGCGCGGGCACCCAGTCGAGGATGACGCCGATTCCGCTGCGGTGCAGGTGATCCACCAGGAACCGGAAGTCGTCGGGGGAGCCGAAGCGGGCGGTCGGCGCGTAATAGGAGGTGACCTGGTAACCCCAGGAGCCGCCGAAGGGATGCTCGGCCACCGGCAGCAGCTCGACATGCGTGAAGCCCTGGGCGAGCACGTATTCCGCCAGCTGCTCGGCGATCTCGCGATACCCGAGCCCCGGCCGCCACGAACCCAGATGCACCTCGTAGACGCTGACCGGCGCGCGCAGCGGATCAGTTAGGGCCCGCGCCCGCAGCCATTCGGCGTCGCCCCAGGCGAATTCGCTCGCGGTGACGACCGATGCGGTCGCGGGCGGGACCTCGGTGGCGTAGGCCATCGGATCGGCGTGGTCGACGGTGCGTCCGTCCGCCCCGCGCACGCGGTACTTGTACAGCGCCCCGGCCTCGATGCCGGGCAGGAACAGCTCCCACACCCCGGAATCGCCGAGTTTCCGCATGGGGGCGGTGTTTCCGCTCCATCCGTCGAAATCCCCGATCACCGCCACGCCCCGCGCATTGGGTGCCCACACCGCGAAGGCCGTGCCGGACACCTCGCCGTCGAGGGTGGGGTAGCGCTTCGGGTGCGCGCCCAGCACCTCCCAGAGCCGCTCGTGCCGGCCCTCGCCGAGCAGGTGCAGATCGACGTCACCGAGGGTGGGCAGGAAGCGGTACCCGTCCGCGTCCACCACCGTGCGCCCGCCGGGATAGGAGGTGACCAGGCGGTAGTCCCACAGCTGTGGGAACGGCACCACGGCCTCGAACACGCCGTGCTCGCGGTGTGCCAGCGGATGATCCACGCCGCCGATCCGGGCCGCGACCGTCTCCGCGTGCGGCCGCAGCACCCGGATGACGGTCCCGCCGGGATGCGGATGCGCCCCCAGCACCGTGTGCGGATCGGGGTGCGTGCCCGCCGCCAGCAGCAGAAGGTCGCGCCGATTCATCGGAACGATCGGCGATGGGCGAGCTCGGTGCGCGCGGCGGCCGGCACCGGCGGCAGCACGAGAATGTGGGCCGCCACCCGGGCCGGGTCCAGGCGCACGTAATTGCTCTGGCCCCAGTGGTATTCCTCGCCTGTGACCTCGTCGTACACCGTCGGCCGGTCGTGCCATTCGCGTCCGATGGCGGGCAGGTCGAGCGAGACCATGCCCTGCTCGGCGCCGAACGGGTTCAGGTTCACCACCACGAGCACCGCGTCGCCGGTGGTGGGGTCGAACTTCGAGAACGCCAGCAGCGCGTCGTTGTCCACGTAATGGAAGTGGATGCAGCGCACCTGCTGTAGCGCGGGATGCGCGCGCCGGATCTCGTTGAGCCGGGTCAGCCACGGCTCCAGGGATTCCCCGCGTGCGGCCGCCTCGGCGAAGCGGCGTGGCCGCAGCTGGTATTTCTCGGAGTCCAGGTACTCCTCGCTGCCCGGCTGCACCGCCTGGTGCTCGTACAGCTCGAAGCCCGAGTACACGCCCCAGGTGGCCCCGAGCGTCGCGGCCAGCACCGCGCGAATCGCGAACATGCCGGGCCCGCCGTACTGCAGGCTCTCGTGCAGGATGTCGGGGGTGTTCACGAACAGGTTGGCCCGGGCCTCATCGGCCTTGGCGGCCAATTCCCGGCCGAATTCCTCGAGGTCGTGTTTGTGGGTGCGCCAGGTGAAATACGTGTAGGACTGGCTGAATCCGCGCCGCGCCAGACCGTACATGCGCGCGGGACGGGTGAATGCCTCCGACAGGAAGATGATCTCCGGATTCTTCCGGTGCACCTCGGCGATCAGCCATTCCCAGAAGTCCGCCGGTTTGGTGTGCGGATTGTCGACCCGGAACACGGTGACGCCCAGGCCGATCCAATGCCGCACCACCCGTAGCACCTCGGCGTAGAGCCCGTCGGGCTCGTCGTCGAAATTGAGCGGATAGATGTCCTGATACTTCTTCGGCGGATTCTCCGCGTACGCGATGGTGCCGTCGGGCAGCGTGGTGAACCACTCCGGATGCGCCGCCACCCACGGATGGTCGGGCGCGCACTGCAGCGCCAGGTCCAGCGCCACCTCCATACCCAATTCCCGTGCGGCCGCGACGAAGTCGATGAAATCGGCCTCGGTGCCCAGCAGCGGGTGGATGGCGTCGTGCCCGCCCTCTGCCGAGCCGATGGCCCACGGCGAGCCGACATCCGTGGGTCCCGCGGTCAGGGAGTTGTTGGGCCCCTTGCGATTCACGGTGCCGATGGGGTGGATCGGCGGCAGGTACACCACGTCGAAGCCCATGCCGGCGATGCGGGGCAGATCCTTGACGGCGGTGGCGAAGGTGCCGTGCACGGGCCGGCCCTCGGCGTCCCAGCCGCCGGTCGACCGCGGGAAGAATTCGTACCACGCCCCGACCAGCGCCCGCTGCCGCTCCACCTGCACGGTGTGCAATGGTCCGTGAGTCACGAACTCCCGCAACGGTGTTGCCCGCAGGATCTCGCCGACCTCGGCGCCGAAGGCGGCGGCGACCCGGGCGGGCAGTTGCGCGTCGCCGCGCAGCGCGGCGGCCGCGGCGCGCAGGATCTCCCACTGCCGCTTCGGGACCGCGAGCGCGGCCCGCTCCAGCAGCCGGGCCCCGGTCTCCAGATCATTGGCCAGATCGACGGCGCTCTGGCCGACGGCGAGCTTG
This sequence comes from Nocardia sp. NPDC051981, assembly GCF_040680715.1. Taxonomy (NCBI): domain Bacteria; kingdom Bacillati; phylum Actinomycetota; class Actinomycetes; order Mycobacteriales; family Nocardiaceae; genus Nocardia; species Nocardia sp. NPDC051981. Next base: position 26,179 of record NZ_JBFAXK010000024.1, read on the forward strand.
GCCTCGACCCCGGACCGCCAGGTGGCGAGGGGATCGCTCCAGCCCTCGATCCGAAAGGTCCAGCGCCCGGGCATGGTCGGGGTGAACACCGCGTTGAACACGTCCGGCTCGTACTCCGGGCTCATGCGAATGCGGTGCGTGCGTGTCGAACCCGGGGCCTGCACCGCCAGCGTGGCGGCGACCGCCTCGTGGCCTTCGCGCCAGACCACCGCTCGCACCGGGACGACCTCACCGACCACGGCCTTGGTCGGCCGGCCGCCGGGAATCACGGGGGCGGTGTCATCGATGGCGATGCGGCCGGTCACGCCCTCGAACTTACCGGAGTGGCTACTGCTGGCCCGGCTTGAGGAGCACGAACAGGCCGTGGGCCTCGGCGCACAGCCGGTCGCCATCGTGCAGGGTGGCGCGCACGAACACCTTGCGGCCCTCCTGCCGCTCCACCCAGCCGCGCAGCACCAGCTCGGTGTTCAGCGGCGTGATGGACCGGTAGTCGACGTGCAGGAAGGCGGTGCGGGTGGCCTGCCTGGTGTACAGCGCCGCCGTCATGCCGAGCAGGTCGTCGAAGCCGAGGGCGATGTGGCCGCCGTGGGCCGCACCGTTGCCGCCCAGGTGGAAGGTGCGGAAGGTGATGCGGGCCCGCACCCCGTCCTCGCCCGCGGCGTCGACCTCGAACGGCGGCAGCGTGATGTTGCCGCGCGCGGGCAGGTCGTTGCGATGCCACGCCGGCGCGTCCCATTCGTCGACGACCGCCGCGTCGAGCTTGTCGTTGAGCTCCTTCAGGGTGGCGATCACGTCCAGCGCCAGCGCGTCGGCCGGATCGGCCAGCCGCACCCGGTCCATCAGCCCCCGGACCTCGTCGATGAACTCCCCGTAGTGCGCTCCACCCTTGGTGTTGTCGCGGCCCAGTTCTCGGATCGGCCGGAACCCGCCCTCGTGATGCTCCTGGGTGGGCTGTCCTTCGACCGCCTCGATCTGCTGCTCGCTCATGTGAAACACGTTATCGGTTGCTTACCGGATGCTCGCGCCGGGGCACCGGTAGTGAGCTGGGCAGACGGATCCCCAGGTAGGGTCTACAGGGGTGAAGGCATTGCGTCGATTCACCGTTCGTGCCCATCTGCCGGAGCGGTTGTCCGCATTGACCGAGCTGGCGACCAATTTGCGCTGGTCGTGGCATGGGCCTACCCAGGATGTTTTCGCGGAGCTGGATCCCCGGCTGTGGACCGAGGTCGGGCACGATCCCGTTCGGATGTTGGGGGAGGTGCCCGCGGCCCGGCTCGACGAGCTCGCCGCGGACGAGACCTACGTGCGGCGGGTCGATGCCGCGGCGGCCGATCTGCAGGACTATCTGGACCGCCCTCGCTGGTTCCAGAAGCAGCAGCGGGGGCCGCGGGGGATCGCGTACTTCTCCATGGAGTTCGGCGTCACCGAGGTGCTGCCCAACTATTCGGGCGGGCTCGGGATTCTGGCGGGCGACCATCTCAAGGCCGCCTCGGATCTGGGCCTGCCGCTCATCGGCGTCGGATTGCTGTACCGCTCCGGCTATTTCCGGCAGTCCCTGACCGCCGACGGCTGGCAGGCCGAGCACTATCCGGCCCTGGACCCGATGGGGCTGCCGCTGCGGCTGCTCACCGGCGGGGGTGGTGGGGCGGGGGAAGGCACAGCCGGCGCGCCGGTGCTCGTGCACGTGGCCATGCCCGAGGGGCGGGTGCTGCGGGCCCGGGTGTGGATCGCCCAGGTGGGCCGGATTCCCCTGCTGCTCTTGGACTCCGATATCGCCGACAACGACCCGGAACTGCGGGCCGTCACCGACCGGCTCTACGGCGGCGATCAGGACCACCGCATCAAGCAGGAGATCCTGGCCGGCATCGGCGGCGTCCGGGCGGTACGCGCCTACACCCGCGCCAACGGCCTGCCCGATCCCGACGTCTTCCACATGAACGAGGGCCACGCCGGATTCCTCGGCATCGAGCGTATCCGCGAATTCATGGCCGCCGGAATGGATTTCGACTCCGCGCTGGCCGCGGTCCGCGCCGGCACCGTCTTCACCACCCACACCCCGGTCCCCGCGGGCATCGACCGCTTCGCCGGCTCCCTGGTGCGCCGGTACTTCGGCGGCGCGCACGGCGAACGGGAATCACCGGTGCTGCCGGGCGTTTCCGTGGACCGCATCCTGGCCATGGGACGCGAGGCCGATCCGTCGGTGTTCAACATGGCCCACCTCGGCCTGCGCCTGGCCCAGCGCGCCAACGGCGTGTCGAAGCTGCACGGCGAGGTCAGCCGCGCCATGTTCGCGCCGCTGTGGCCGGGCTTCGACGCGAGCGAAGTCCCGATCGGCTCGGTCACCAATGGCGTGCACGCCCCCACCTGGGCCGCGCGCGAATGGATCGACAAGGCCCGCGAGCTCATCGGCGCGGAACTGGTCGAGGAGGCCCGCGGCTGGGAGCGGCTGTGCGATGTGGACCTGCGTGAACTGTGGTCCACCCGGAATGCCCTGCGCGGCATCCTCGTCGAGGAGGTGCGCCGCCGGCTGCGCAACTCGTGGCTCGAACGCGGCGCCGCCAGCGCCGAACTCGGCTGGATCGACGAGGTTTTCGACCCGGGCGTGCTGACCGTCGGCTTCGCCCGGCGTGTCCCCACCTACAAGCGCCTCACCCTCATGTTGCGCGACCCGGAACGCCTGCGCGCCATGCTGCTCGATCCGGAGCATCCGGTGCAGCTGGTGGTCGCCGGCAAATCCCATCCGGCCGACGAGGGCGGCAAGGCGCTCATCCAGCAGGTGGTCCGCTTCGCCGACGATCCGGCCGTGCGCCACCGCATCGTCTTCCTGCCCGACTACGACATGTCCATGGCCCGCTACCTGTACTGGGGCTGCGACGTCTGGCTCAACAACCCGCTGCGCCCGCTCGAGGCCTGCGGCACCTCCGGCATGAAGTCGGCCCTCAACGGCGGCCTCAACCTGTCCGTCCGCGACGGCTGGTGGGACGAGATGTACGACGGCGAGAACGGCTGGTCCATTCCCACCGCAGACGGCGTCCGCGACGAGCATCGCCGCGACGACCTGGAGGCCTCGGCCCTCTACGACCTGCTGGAACGCGCTGTGCTGCCGCGCTTCTACGACCGCGACCACGACGACCTGCCGGCCCGCTGGATGGAAATGGTCCGCCACACCCTGCGGACGCTCGGCCCGAAGGTGCTGGCCTCGCGTATGGTCCGCGACTACGCCGTCGACTACTACGCGCCCGCCGCCGCGGCCTATGAAGCGGTGTCCGCCAACGACTTCAAGGGCGCACAGGACCTGTCGGTGTACCGCCGCCGTGTCGAATCCGCCTGGCCCACGGTCAAAGTCCTGCAGGTGGACAGCTCCGGCCTGCCCGACATCCCGGTCATCGGCGCGGACCTGGACCTGCGCGCCCGCATCGACCTCGGCGGCCTCGCCCCCGCCGACGTCAGCGTGCAGGCCGTGCTCGGCCGGGTCTCACCCACCGACGACCTGACCGACGTCCACACCTTCTCCATGCGCCATGCCGGAACCGATTCCGGCGCCGACATTTTCACCATCCAGACGCCCGTCCCGCTGTCCGGCGCGGTCGGATACACGATCCGCATCCTGCCGCACCACCCGCTCCTCGCCACGGACGCCGAACTCGGCCTGATCGCCACGCCCAGTCCCTGACGATCAGGTGGGCGCGATCAGCGTCCGTTTGAGAATCTTCCCGGTGGGGTTGCGGGGCAACGCATCCAGGAACGTGACGTCGCGGGGGACGGAGAAGCGGCTGACGCGGTGGCGGATGTAGTTGCGGACCATGTCGGAGTCGAGGCCGGAGCCGGGCCGTTTGACCACGAAAGCGGCCAGGCGCTGGCCGAATTCGTGATCCGGGACGCCCACCACGGCGACCTCGCTCACCTGTGGCAGCTGGGAGAGGGCCTCCTCGACGGCGCGTGGAAAGACGTTCTCGCCGCCGGAGATGATCATCTCGTCGTCGCGGCCGGCCACGAACAGCTTGCCGGAGGCGTCCAGGTAGCCGATGTCGCCGGTGTCGAGCATGCCGTCGGCCTCGTCGGGCGGGGTGGCGTCGGTGTAGCCGTCGAACAGCATGTGATTGCCGACGAAGATGCGCCCGGTCGCCCCCACCGGCACCGGACGCCGATCCGGGCCCAGCACCGCGAGTTTCGTGCCCAGCGGCGGCCGCCCCGCGGTGGTGGGGGACACGCGCAGATCCGCCGGATCGGCGATGGAGGCCCACGACACCTCGGTGGAGCCGTACACGTTGTAGAGGATCTCGCCGAAGGCGTCGAGGAACGCCAGCACCGTCGCGCCGGCCAGCGGCGCCCCGCAACTGGCCACGATGCGCAGGCTGGACAGGTCGTAGCGGGCGCGAACATCCGTGGGCAGGTCCAGGATCCGGTTGACCATGATCGGCACCACGATCAACGCCGTCACCTTGTGCTCGGCGATGCGGCGCAGGCAGTCCTCGGCGTCGAAGCGGTCACCCAGCAGCACTGTCGCCCGGACGGCCGTGGAGATCTGCAGGGCCCCCAGCCCCCAGGTGTGGAACAGCGGAGCCGGAATGAACATGGTCTCGTTGGTGCCGAACGGAATTCGCGACAGCAGCGCCGCCACCGTCCCGAAACCCCTGGGATGCGGCCGCCGCGCGCCCTTCGGCGTGCCGCTGGTCCCCGAGGTGAGCACCACCAGCCGGCCCGGCCGCGGCGGCTTGCGGGGCGGCTCCTGGCGCATGGCGATGAGTTCCTCGATGGTGGTGCGCCCGGGATCCGCTGCCGCGTCGTCGGTGGTGAAGCGCGGCAGCTCGGTGGGCAGATACCGCACCAGCTGCTCGAATTCACTGTCCGCGAACAGCGCCGACAGCCGATGCCGCTCCACGATCTCCTCGACCTGCCGGGCGGGCAGCCCGGTATTGAGCAGCACCGCGTCCGCCCCCGCCTTGCCCGCCGCCACCATGCACTCGACCATGCCGGTGTGATTGCGGCACAGCAGCCCGATCGCGGTGCCGGGCCCGAACCCCAGCGCGGCGAATGCGCCAGCCAGAGCGCTACTGCGCGCGTGCAATTGGTCGAAGGTGCTGGAATACCGGTCGTCGATGACGGCCGGCCGCTGGGGCGAGTGCGCGGCCCCCGCCGCATAGCCGCCGGCCAGGCTGAAGCCCCACTTGGCCAGTCCGCCGATCTGCCGCAGACCCACGTCCGGCCGGTAGGTGCGCACCACACCGGAGGCCACCATCCGCTTGACCACCCCGGCCTGCAGCCGCATCCGCGAATCCTCGCCATTGACGATGAGCGAGGATGGTGTGCCCTGGACCAGGTCGCCGACCCGCCGGAGCCCGGCCAGCGTCCAGGCCACCACCGCCGAGTTCGGCAGCTGCGCGGGTAGCGGATGCACCAGCCCGGCCTTGAAGTAGGTGACGTAGATCCGGGTGTGCCGGGTGTCGCCGTGCAGGCGCACGGTCGCGAAGCTGCCCTGTTCGGGGCAGTGCAGCTCGAAGCTCTCGCCGGCGCGGGTGAGGTGCAGTTGCACTCGCAGCACCCGGATTTCGATGCCATTGCCGCCGACGCGCATATTCAGCGTGGGATGCGTATCGACGGTGTCGAGTTGTTCGCACGCGCCGATTCCGGGAAATAGCCGGGCGTAGGTCTGCGGGTCGACCAGGACATCCCAGATCGCTTGGCGGTCGATCGCGAAGTCCGCGACCGCGTCGATGACATCGGTTACCACTGGCGTACTACTTCTGCCTGGCCGGTTCCCCTGAACACCTCCGGCGGAATACGTATTTGTAACGTTCCAGGCAATAGGGGTCAAGACTCTTTAATTACCGGCCAGTAGTTATTTAAATAGCCGACGAATTGCGTGGGCGGCACCGGAAATACAACGCTGAGGCAGGTGTGATTGCCCACAATTCGCGGGGTCAGTGACAGATCGTGCCATCCGGACCAGTACGGTGCCCACGGCAGCCTTCTACCCTCCCGCCGACTGGAGACACCCCATATGACCACCGACGTCCTCACGCGTACCAAGGGGCGCGTCGACGCGTACTTCGGCATCAGCGAACACGGATCCACCTTCAAGCGCGAGGTCATGGCGGGAACCATCACGTTCCTGGCCATGTCGTATGTGCTCGCCGTGAACCCGCGGATCCTGGGCGACCACGGCGACCTCGGCGACAAGGGCATGCCGTTCCAGGCCGTCTTCACCGCGACCGCCGTCGCCGCCATCTTCGGCACCCTGGTCATGGGTCTGTGGGCCAAGTATCCGGTCGCGCTCGCGCCGGGCATGGGCCTCAACGCCTTCTTCGCCTACACAGTCGTCCTGCACATGGGAATCCCGTGGCAGCAAGCACTTTCGGGCACCCTCATCTCCGGTGTCGTGTTCTTCGTCCTCGCCGTCACCAAGGTGCGCGAGAAGATCATCGAAGCCATCCCCATGCAGATGAAGCTCGCGGTCGGCGCGGGCATCGGCCTGTTCGTGGCGTTCCTGGGTCTCAAGAGCGCGGGCATCGTCACCTCCGACCCGGCCACGCTCGTGCACCTGGGCAATTTCCATCACGGCACCACCCTGCTGGCGCTCTTCGGCTTGGTCGTGACCGTCGTCTTCCTGACGCTCGGCTGGCACGGCGCGGTGCTCTACGGCATCCTCTGCACCACCGTGCTCGGCATCGTCACCGGCCTGGTGCAGCTGCCGAATTCGGTCGCCGCCATGCCGCACGGGCTGGATCAGACCTTCGGCCAGGCCATCGTCCACCTGCCCGACGCCTTCACCGGGAAGATGGTGGTCGTCGTGCTGACCATGCTGTTCGTCGACTTCTTCGACGCCTCCGGCACCTTGATCGGCGTCGCCAACCAGGCCGGGCTGCTCACCAGGGACGGCAAGCTGGACCGCGCGGGCCAGGCGCTGGCCGCCGACTCGGTCGGCACCGCCGCGGGCGCGATCATCGGCACCTCCTCGACCACCGCGTACGTCGAATCCACCGCGGGTGTCTCGGCGGGCGGCCGCACCGGCCTCACCGCGGTGACCACGGCCGGCTGGTTCCTGATCGCCCTGTTCTTCTTCCCGATCTTCGCCACCTTCGCCGACGTGTCGGCCGTGACCGCGCCCGCGCTCATCGTGGTCGGCGTGCTCATGTCCCGGGCGCTGGGCGAAATCGAGTGGAACAGGCTGGAATACGCGGTTCCGGCGTTCATCACCGTGATCATGATGCCGCTGACCTACTCGATCGCGAACGGCATCGCCATGGGCCTGCTGTTCTACCCGATCGTGATGGTGGCCAAGAAGCGTGCGCGCGAGGTGCACCCGGTCATGTGGGCGCTGATGGCCGTGTTCCTCTACTACTTCTGGTATCTGGCCAAGTAGAGCCGACTCTCAGGGGTCGACCCCGAAATCCCTTTCCGGGCGCGAGGCGGAATAGCCTCGCGCCCGGACTCGTTGGGGACCTGCTGTAGGCTGCAAAACGGACCATGGTCCGGATAGGATCGCGCCGAGCCGTACAGACCCGAGAGACGAGGACCCCGACATGACCGCAACCGTGAACGCCGCCGCCCGAGCCACCGCCTCGAACGGACTCGGCGGCACCGACATCGGCCTGCTGGTCGCCCGGCTGGGCTTCGGCGGCGGACTGGTCGTGCACGGCACCCAGAAGCTGTTCGGCTGGTTCAACGGCTACGGCCTGGACGCGACCGCGCAGGGTTTCCAGGGCATGGGCTACGACCCGGGCAAGTTCTTCGCCACCCTGGCCGGTCTGAGCGAGCTCACCGGCGGCCTGCTGCTGATGCTGGGACTGCTGACGCCGCTGGCCGGTGCCATCGCTCTGGGCACCATGATCAATGCCGTGCACGCCACCTGGAGTGGCGGATTCGCGATGTGGGAGCTGCCGGCGGTGTACGCCGTGGCGGCCGTCGCCTTCGCCTTCGCGGGGCCGGGCCGGCTGTCGCTGGACTCCGGCCGCCCGTGGCAGCGCCAGGGTCTGGTCTGGGGCGCCGGGGCGATCGCGCTGGGCGTGGTGGCCGCGCTCGTCACCCTCGCGGTGAAGTAGGCCGGGAAGAAAGTTTCGGTGTCCCCGCGCCGCGTGCAGGGCTTGGCGCGGGGACGACGGACACATCCGATGTGGGAATTGGGGGTTCACCGGAGTATCGAAGGCTAATTTACTTCTGATCGGAAGTAGGAACCACCCCTGTGACTGTTCTCACAAGCTCATTTCATTTGCGCGACACTATTTGTCAGTCTTTCGAGAGCTTTTGTCACAACTTGGGGATCGGATGTTTCCCAATATGGTGGTAATGATGCCCGGAGATAACCGCCATAGCGCGCCGTCGCCAGTCTCGAATCCAGAATTGCGATAACGCCGCGATCGTCCACACTGCGCAGCAAACGGCCCGTTCCCTGCGCCAGCAGCAGTGCCGCATGATTGGCCGCGACCGACAGGAATCCATTGCCGCCTCGTGATTCCACCGCGCGCTGACGCGCCACCAGCAGCGGGTCGTCCGGGCGCGGGAACGGAATCCGGTCCAGGATCACCAGACTCAGCGAGGGGCCGGGAACGTCCACGCCCTGCCACAGTGAAAGTGTCCCGAAGAGGGAGATTTCCGGGTCCTCGGCGAATTTCCGGACCAGGGCGCCGGTGGCGTCGTCGCCCTGGCACAGGATGGGGGTGTCGAGACGCTCCCGCAGAATTTCGGTGGCCGCCTTGGCCGCTCGCATGGACGAGAACAGCCCGAGGGTGCGCCCGCCCGCCGCGCGGATGAGGCGTTCGATCTCGTCCAGATACGACTGCGGCAGCCCGTCCCGTCCCGGCGCGGGCAAATGCTTTGCCACATAAAGGATTCCGGACTTGGCGTGGTCGAAGGGCGAACCCACGTCGACCGAATTCCAGCGCAGCGTCTTCTCGTCCGACGGGGCCTCGGTGCCGGTGGCCAGCGCCGGGTCCACGGTCGCCGAGGACTGCGGCGGCAGGCCCCAGGTCACCGCCAGATTGTCGAACGAGCCGCCGATCTGCAGCGTCGCCGAGGTGAGAACCACGGTGGCCGTACCGAACAGGCGGCTGCGCAGCAGCCCGCCCACCGACAGCGGAGCCATGTGCAGCGTGCGGCGCGCGACTCCGCGCACATCCTCCGACGCCAGCCAGATGACATCGCGGTGCGCGGCGGGATCGGACTCCTCGAAGGTGGTCAGCACCCGCACCGCCGCGTCGTGCACCTCCTCGACGGCCGCCAGCGCCTGATTGCGGGCGGCCGCGGATTCCGGGTCGCCGGTGGCGGAACTTCCGCCCTGCGGCGCCAGGGCGGTGCGCGCGTTCCAGGCCGCGTCGCGGATGAGCGCGAGCACGGGGGCCGCGCCGTCCGGCATCCGGTCCCAGCGTACGGGCCGCAGGTCGTCGAGCAGCTCGTGCCAGGCCTCGGCCGCGGCCTCGAGCCGGTCCACCTCCTGCTCGTCGATGAGTTTCGAGCACCGCTTGGCCGCGGCGCTGATGGCCGAGGTGGACAGTTCGGCGGTGGCCACGCCGGTCACCCGGTCCACCAGCTCGTGCGCCTCGTCGACGACCACCACATCGTGTTCGGGCAGCACCTGGATGCCGCTGATGGCGTCGATGGCCAGCAGTGCGTGGTTGGTGACCACCACATCGGCCTGCCCGGATTCGGCGCGGGCCTTCTCGGCGAAGCAGTCCTGCCCGAACGGGCAGCGCGACTTGCCCAGGCATTCCCGGGAACTCACGCTGACCTGCCGCCAGGCCCGATCGCTGACGCCGGGGGCGAGCTCGTCCCGGTCGCCGGTCTCGGTGTCGGACACCCACTCGTTCAGCCGCTGCACCTCGCGGCCCAGCTTGGAAATGGCGAAGGCGTCGAAGAGTTCGGCCTCCGGTTCCTCCGGAATCGCGCTGTTGATCTTGTTCAGGCACAGATAGTTGTTGCGCCCCTTGAGAATCGCGAACCGCGGCACCCGCCCCAGCGGCGTCGCGAGCGCATCGGCCAGCCGCGGCAGATCCCGGTCCACCAGCTGCCGCTGCAACGCGATGGTCGCGGTCGACACCACCACGGTCCGCCCGGTCCGCACCGCGTGCCGCAGGCTCGGCACCAGATACGCCAGCGACTTCCCGGTACCCGTCCCCGCCTGCACCGCCAGGTGCTCGCCGGTATCGATGGCGTGCGCGACAGCCGCCGACATCGTCTGCTGCCCCTTGCGCTCCTTACCCCCCAACGCCTGCACAGCGGTGGCCAACAGCTTCGGGACGGGAGGCAGTTCGGGCACGGCGGCCAGATTACTGCGCCGCCCCGACAACCCTCGCGCAAACCTCTACGGGCCGCCCGGCAGGACCGATTTCCGCCGATCAGGGGCAGGACTTCTCACCCGCCCGGGTAGTGAGTCAGTTCTCCAGTGTTCCGGCCAGTTCGATACCGGAGGCACGGAGTTCGTCCAGGGCGGTGGCCAGCGTCACGGGGGAGACGGCGGCGGTGAGACCGAGGAGGACCCGGGTGTCGAAGCCTGCGGCGCGGGCGTCCAGGGCGGTGGCGCGGACGCAGTGGTCGGTGGCGATGCCGCAGACGTCGACGGCGTCGATGGCGTGGGCGCGCAGCCAGCCGGCGAGAGTGGTAGAGCCGTCGGTGGCGGTGCCCTCGAAGCCGGAATAGGCCGCGGTGTACGCGCCTTTGGAGAAGATCTCCTGGATGGGCCCGGTGTTCAGGCTGGGGTGGAAGTCGGCGCCGGGGGTGCCGACGCGGCAGTGCGGGGGCCAGGTGTCGACGTAGTCGGGCTGCTCGGAGAAGTGCGCGCCCGGGTCGATGTGGAAGTCGCGGGTGGCGACGATGGCGGTGTAGTCGGAGACCCCCAGGTATTCGGTGATGCGCTCGGCCACGGCCGCACCGCCCGCGACGGCCAGCGATCCGCCTTCACAGAAGTCGTTCTGGACGTCGACGACGATCAGGGCTCGGCTCATGAGCGGACCTCCCGGGAATCGGCGGCTGAACCACGACGGCGCGCCGCTCGTATTGCATTGTGCCGTCCGGCGCCCGGCCGGTCCACGGCAGCATCGGTCGCTCCATCGCGGCCGAGGCGAAAGATGCAACGGGGGAAATGATGAAAAGTGCCGCGCTGATGGCCCTGCGGTTCTTCGTGGCGTTCGAGATCGCCAGTGTGGTGGCGAATCTGGCGTGGCACGAGATCTCGTTCGAGGCCGACGACCTGCTGGGCGCGCTGGTGCGCACGGCCCTGTTCGCCGCGCCCGCCGCGGTGATCGCGGCGGGGCTGTGGTGGCGGGTCAGCTCAGAAACGTCGTCGGAATCGCCGGTTCGCCCGCCGACAGCTTCAGGCCCTCCCAGGGAAGGCTGATCAGGCTCTTGGCCACCAGTTCCCGGCTCTGCGCCAGGGTGGGCCGGCCGGTCAGCACCTCGCCGGCGCGGACCAGCGGGACCTGGACGTCGCGGATGTCGAAGCCGTCCGGGTCGGGGCGGGCCGCGGCGGCGGGGTAGACGATTTCCTCGACGATGGTGCCGGTGCGCCGCGCCAGCCGGACCGCGCGCTTGGTGCCGCCGCGAGACTCCTTGTGGGAGCTGCGTTTCGCCACTGGGATGCCCTCCACCTCGACCAGCTTGTAGACCATGCCCGCGGTCGGCGCGCCGGAGCCGGTGACCAGTGCGGTGCCGACGCCGTAGACGTCCACCGGTTCGGCGCGCAGCGCGGCGATGGCGTATTCGTCCAGGTCACCGGACACCACGATGCGGGTGCGCACCGCGCCCAGCGCGTCGAGCTGCTCGCGCACCTGCCGGGCCAGCACACCCAGATCACCGGAATCGATGCGCACACCGCCCAATTCGGGCCCGGCCACCTCGATGGCGGTGGCCACCCCGCGGGTGATGTCGAAGGTGTCGACGAGCAGCGTGGTGCCCACGCCCAGCGCCTCGACCTGGCTGCGGAAGGCGGCCGCCTCGTGCGCGCCGTCCGCGCCGCTGTGCAGCAGGGTGAAGGCGTGTGCGCTGGTGCCGCCACTGGGGACACCGAAGCTGCGGGCCGCCTCCAGGTTGGAGGTGGCGTCGAATCCGGCCAGGTAGGCGGCGCGGGCGCTGGCGGGGGCGGCGAGTTCGTGTGTTCGGCGCGAACCCATTTCGATCATGCGGCGGCCGCCGGCGGCGCTCACCATGCGGGCGGCCGCGGCGGCGACGGCGCTGTCGTGGTTGTAGATGGACAGGATGAGGGTTTCCAGCAGCACGCATTCGGCGAAGGTGCCGCGCACGGTGACGATCGGGGAGCCGGGGAAGTAGAGCTCGCCCTCGGGGTAGCCGTCGATGTCGCCGCGGAAGCGGTAGTCGCGCAGCCACTCCAGGGTGTGGTTGTCCAGGAAACGCTCGGCGACCGCGAGTTCGGGTTCGCCGAAACGGAATTCACTCAGGGCCGTCAGCAACCGCCCGGTCCCCGCGACCACGCCGTAGCGCCGGCCGTTCGGCAACCTGCGAGCGAATACTTCGAAGGTGCACTGCCGCTGGGCCGAACCGTCGGCCAGCGCCGCCGAGAGCATGGTGAGCTCGTACTGGTCGGTCAGCAAGGCCGTACTGGTCAGTCCGTCCGCGATCATCACGGGAACACTCTAAGCACATCGACGGCCGTCCCACCGACCGTGCGCCACGCCCGGGCATCGATCTCACGTCCACGTCGGGACGGCGTGTCGCGCGGGCTGTTGTTTCTGTGTTCTCAGGTCGTACCCTGGTTGTTATGGGTCTGTGTAATCAGGACGTTGTCCGGGTCGCCGCCGGTCCGGCGGGCGTCAACGTGACTATGTCGGCGGCACAGGCGACACCGGAGGCCATTGAATATTCCGAGATTCTGGAGGCCGAGGACCGGCCGTGGGTGACCGTCGTATGGGACGATCCGGTCAACCTCATGCACTACGTGACCTACATCTTCCAGAAGCTCTTCGGCTACAGCAAAGGCAAGGCAACCGAGCTGATGCTGAAGGTCCACAACGAGGGCAAGGCCGTGGTGTCCGCTGGCTCGCGCGACAGGATGGAGCACGACGTCCAGCGGCTGCACGCGGCCGGGCTGTGGGCCACCATGCAACGTGACGAGTGAACAGGACGACTACGGTAACCCCGTGCGGAAGTGGAGCAGAAAGACCTCCCTGGGCGGGCCGAAACTGCGTTCGGAAATGGACGCCCACGAGGCGGAGGTATTGCGTTCGCTGGTCGGGGCCGTCACCGGACTGCTCACCGATCGGGCCCGTTCGGCACCCGAGGACGACCTCGCGGAGCTGACCGGGCTACAGACGGGCAATACCGAGCCGCCCGATGATCCGCGGCTGGCCCGGCTGCTGCCGGACTTCCATCGCCCCGAACCCGGTTCCCCCGACGCCGAGCGCGCCGGCCTCAACAGCGCCCTGCGCAGCCTGCACGAGCCGGAGATCATCGAGTCCAAGGTGGCCGCCGGGCTGGTGATTCTGGAAACGCTGCCGCCGCAGGGCGGCAAGATCATCATCAGCCAGGAACAGGCGCACGCCTGGCTCACCGCGCTCAACGACGTGCGGCTGGCCCTCGGCACGGCTCTGGACATCACCACCGACACGCCCGACCATTTCCCGGACGATGATCCGCGCGGGCCGAGCCTCGAGGTCTACCACTGGCTCACCTGGATGCAGGACTCACTGATCCAGGCGCTCGCGCCCTAGGGCAGCGGACGTGGCCACCGAGGAGGAACTCCCGTGAACAGTGGTGCGGGACCACGTAATTCGATCACCGACGTCGACGGCGTCCTGGTCGGCCAGTACCACGTGCTGGATGCGAACGCCACCCTCGGTTCGGGCGCGGCCACCGGCTGCACGGTGGTGCGGGTGCCGGACGGGGCCGTGGCCGCGGTGGACGTGCGGGGCGGCGGTCCGGGCACCCGCGAGACCGACCTGCTGGACCCGGGAAACACTGTGCGGCAGGTGAATGCGATCCTGCTCACCGGCGGCAGCGCCTACGGGCTGGCCGCCGCCGATGGCGTCATGCGCTGGCTGGAGGAGCACCGGGAGGGGATCCCGATGGATCCCGCCGACCCGTCCCGCGTGGTGCCGATCGTGCCCGCGGCGGTCATCTTCGATCTTCCGGTGGGGGCGTGGAACATTCGGCCCGACGCCGATTTCGGTTTCCTGGCGGCGGAGGCCGCGGACCCGGCGTTCGAGCGCGGGTCGGTCGGTGCGGGCGTGGGCGCGCGGGCGGGGTCGATCAAGGGCGGGATCGGTACGGCCAGTGTGCGTTTCACCGACGGCCCGGCGGCGGGCATCACCGTCGGGGCGGTGATCGTGGCCAATCCCGTCGGCTCGGTCTTCGACCCGCGCACCGGATTGCCGTGGGGCGCGGGCACCGACGGCCCCGAGCATTTCGGATTGCGCCCGGCCACCGCCGAACAGCTGGCGGCCGCGAATGGCCTCGCGGTGAAGGGAACCGTACTCAACACCACCATCGGCGTGGTCGCGACCGACGCGGCGCTGGATCCCGCGGCCTGCAAGCGGCTGGCCGCGACCGCGCACGACGGGCTGGCCCGGGCCGTCCGGCCCGCGCATTCGCCGCTGGACGGCGACACCCTGTTCGCGCTGTCCACCGGCACCGCCGAGCAGCCGCCGGCGCTTCCGATGCCCCCGGCCTTCCCCGCTGATCTGCTGATCCTGGACCAGCTGTGCACGGCCGCGGCGGTCTGCGTGGAGCGCGCGATCGTGGACGCGATCCTGTCGGCGACCTCGGTGGCGGGCATCCCCGCCTACCGTGACCTGTTCGGGTCGCCGCCGTGACGGGTGCGGGGCACCGGGGTGTGACCAGGTTCATCGGGAATAGCCACCTGGTCTCACCTGTTGACGACAGCGTTTCGGCCGTTCGGCCGGGGGCGTCGAGCGGAAGGATGCGACTGTGCTGGTGATCAGGGCCGACCTCGTGGAGGCGATGGTCGCGCACGCGCGCGCCGACCACCCCGACGAGGCGTGCGGTGTCATCGCCGGTCCCGAGGGCTCCGATCGGCCCGAGCGGTTCATCCCCATGATCAATGCCGCGCGCTCGCCCACCTTCTACGAGTTCGACTCGGGTGAACAGCTGCGGCTGTGGCGGGAGATGGACGCCGCCGACGAGGAGCCGGTGGTCATCTACCACTCGCACACCGCCACCGAGGCGTACCCGAGCCGCACCGACATCGCCTTCGCGTCCGAGCCCAATGCCCACTACGTGCTGATCTCCACCCGCGATCCGGAGCGGCACGACCTGCGCAGCTATCGGATCCTCGAGGGCGAGGTCGCCGAGGAGCCCGTCGAGATCGTTGCCGTCCACAGCGAATCCGCCGACGCCTGAACGACTTTCACCGCACCCCGCCCGCCGGAACAACACAAGGAGTCCCCCTCATGCCGGTCACCGTGTCCATCCCGACCATCATGCGCCCGATCACCAAGGGCGAGAAGCGGGTTCAGGCCCAGGGCGCGACCCTGGCCGCCCTCATCGCCGACCTGGAGGCCAACTACCCGGGCCTGGAGGCGAAGCTACTCAAGGACGGCAAGCTCAACCGCTACGTGAACATCTACGTCGACGACGAGGATGTGCGCTTCAGCGGCGGGCTCGAGGCCGAGGTGCCCGAGAACGGCACCGTCACCATCCTCCCGGCGGTCGCCGGCGGCGCACGCTAATCGTGGCGCGCTACGAGTCGCTGATCGCGACACTGGGCAACACCCCGCTGGTGGGGTTGAAGAACCTGTCCCCGCGGTGGGACGGCGACGAGCACGTGCGGCTGTGGGCCAAGCTCGAGGACCGCAATCCGACCGGATCCATCAAGGACCGCCCGGCGCTGCGCATGATCGAGCAGGCCGAGGCCGACGGGCGGCTCACGCCCGGCTGCACGATCCTCGAACCCACCAGCGGCAATACCGGTATCTCGCTGGCCATGGCGGCCAAGCTCAAGGGCTATCGCCTGGTGTGCGTGATGCCGGAGAACACTTCGGTGGAGCGGCGGCAGCTGCTCACCATGTTCGGCGCCGAGATCATCGACTCGCCGGCCGAGGGCGGCTCCAATCAGGCTGTGGCGCTGGCCAAGCAGATCGCCGCCGAGAATCCGGACTGGGTGATGCTCTACCAATACGGCAATCCGGCCAACTCGCTGGCGCACTACGAGACCACCGGCCCCGAGATCCTCGCCGACCTGCCCGAGATCACGCACTTCGTGGCGGGTCTGGGCACCACCGGCACGCTCATGGGCACCGGCCGCTTCCTGCGTGAAAGGGTCCCCGGCATCGATATCGTCGCCGCCGAGCCGCGCTACGGCGAACTGGTCTACGGCCTGCGCAATCTCGACGAGGGCTTCGTCCCGGAGCTCTACGACGAGTCCGTCCTGACCTCGCGCTTCTCGGTCGGCCCCTACGACGCCGTCCGCCGCACCCGCGAATTGATCCTCGAAGAGGGCATTTTCGCGGGCATCTCCACGGGCGCCATCCTGCACGCCGCCCTCGGCGTCGCCAAGAAGGCGCAGCAGGCGGGCAAGCGCGCCGACATCGCCTTCATCGTTGCCGACGGCGGCTGGAAATACCTGTCCACCGGCGCCTACGACGGCACCCTCGAAGAGGCCGAGGAGAGGCTCGACGGCCAGCTCTGGGCCTGACTCGGCCCCGCCGCCTCGGGGATTTCCCCGAGGCGGTCCGACTCGGTGCGGCGGTAGGCTCGGGGCAGGGCGGCTAGGAGGTCTTGCTATGAGCGGCGGGAGCGGGATGGGTGCGTCGTTCGATCCGGATCGGATCGCACGGTTGCGGGGGCAGCTGGCGAAACCGGCGGGCGGGTCGGGCGGGAATGGTGCTCTGAAGTTGCTGTGGCAGCGCGCCATTGCGCTGACCCTGGGATTCACGGCGTTGCTGTATCTCGTGGAGGGGATCAACAGCCTCACGAACAATGAGCTGGATCAGGCGGGGGTGAAGCCGCGCAGCGAGGACGGGCTGGCCGGCATTCTGTTCGCGCCTGTGCTGCATGCGAATTGGGGGCATCTGTTCGGAAACACGCTGCCGGTGATCGTGCTCGGGCTGCTCACCCTGCTGACCGGGATCGGGCGGGGGCTGACGGCGACGGCCATCATCTGGGTGATCGCCGGGGTGGGCCAGTGGTTCACGGCGCCGCCGCACAGCGTATCGGTCGGCGCCTCGGTGCTGGTGTTCGGCTGGCTCACATATCTGATCTGCTGGGGCTGGTTCGCGCGAAATGTGTTGCAGATCGCGGTCGGAGTGGCGGTGGCGGTGCTCTACGGTTCGATCCTGTGGGGCGTTCTGCCCGGCAACCCGGAAATCTCTTGGCAAGGACATCTTTTCGGGGCGATAGGTGGAGTGGTTGCCGGATGGGTACTCTCTGGGAGTGAACGTCGTCATCGTCGTGGGGCTGACGCCGGCCGTCTCGCGTCGCAGGGGTGACGCTGGACGCGGTCGGCGATTTGGGGGATCCCTCCTTGAGTGAGAATGCAGCGTGGCAGCATGGGGGAATGCGCCTCACCGTCCTCGGGTGCTCGGGCAGCGTGTCCGGCCCGGATTCCCCGGCGTCGGGTTACCTGCTGACCGGCCCGGATATGACACCGACCGTCATCGATTTCGGCCCCGGGGTACTCGGCGCGCTGCAGCGCCACCTGGATCCGGGTGAGGTCGACATCTTCCTGACCCACCTGCACGCCGACCACTGCCTGGATTTGCCGGGCCTGCTGGTGTGGCGCCGCTACCACCCCAATCCGCCCACGGGTAAGGCCGTCGTCTACGGCCCCACCGACACCGCGCTGCGAATCGGCAACGCCTCGGCGGAGATCGGCGGCGAGACCGACGACTGGTCCGACGTGATCGACATGCGGGTCTGGCAGGCGGATGTTCCGGCGCCCTTCGGCCTCGGCCACACCGTCGAGGCCCGCCGCATGTACCACCCGCCGGAGTCCTACGGCCTGCGCATCTCCACCGCCGCCGGCCGCACCCTCGTCTACACCGGCGACACCGCCCTGTGCGACGAGGTCTTCGAGTTGGCCAGCGGCGCAGACGTTCTGCTCTCCGAGGCCTCCTGGACCCATGACCCGGCCAACCGCCCGCCGGGCATCCACCTCTCCGGCCACGAGGCGGGCCTGATCGCCGCCCAGGCCGGTGTCGGCGAACTTCTTCTCACCCACATTCCCCCGTGGACCTCCCGCGAGGACGTCATCGCCGAAGCCAAGGCGGTTTTCAGCGGTCCCGTGCACGCGGTCTCCCCGGGCGAGGTCTTCGACATCTGATCTTCGGCACGCGCCGACGCTATTCAGCGGGGCGCGGGTGACAGCGGATCGTGGGCCACTACGCTGAGGGCCGTGTCGAAACGAGCCGATGGCAGGGCGGATGACGAACTCCGCGACGTACGGATCACCCGCGGTTTCACCACGCACCCGGCGGGGTCCGTGCTGGTGGAGTTCGGGCAGACGCGGGTGATGTGCACCGCGAGCGTCACCGACGGGGTGCCGCCGTGGCGGCGCGAGTCCGGATTGGGCTGGCTGACGGCCGAATACGCCATGCTGCCCGCCGCGACGCACACCCGTTCGGGACGAGAGTCGGTGAAGGGCAAGGTCGGTGGCCGCACCCAGGAGATCTCACGGCTGATCGGCCGTTCGCTGCGCGCCTGCATCGACCTGTCGACCATCGGCGAGAACACCATCGCGGTGGACTGCGATGTGCTGCAGGCCGACGGCGGCACCCGCACCGCCGCTATCACCGGCGCGTATGTCGCGCTCTCGGACGCCATCACCTACCTGGGCGCGGCCGGGAAACTGACCGACCCGCAACCGATCTCCTGCGCCATCGCCGCGGTGAGCGTCGGCGTGGTCGACGGCCGGGTGCGCCTCGACCTGCCGTACGAGGAGGATTCGCGCGCCGAGGTCGACATGAACGTGGTCGCCACCGACACCGGCACCCTGGTGGAGATCCAGGGCACCGGCGAGGGCGCCACCTTCCCGCGCTCCACCCTGGACAAGCTGCTCGACTCCGCGCTGGCGGGCTGTGAGCAGCTGTTCGTGGTGCAGAAGGCCGCCCTGGCGCTGCCCTACCCGGGCGTGCTGCCGGAGCCCGGGGAGTCCAAGAAGCGATGACCCGCCGCGTCCTGGTCGCCAGTCGCAATGCCAAGAAGCTGAACGAGCTGCGCCGCATCCTGGATGAGGCCGGTATCGCGGGCATCGAGATCGTCGGGCTGAACGACGTGCCGCCCTACGACGAGGCCCCCGAGACCGCCGCCACCTTCGAGGGCAATGCCGTAGCCAAGGCCCGCGACGGTTTCGCCGCCACCGGATTGCCTTGCGTGGCAGACGATTCCGGTCTCGAGGTGGATGCGCTCAACGGGATGCCCGGCGTGCTGTCGGCGCGCTGGTCCGGCACACACGGCAATGACGGGGCCAACAACGCCCTGCTGCTGGCCCAGCTCGGCGACGTCCCCGACGAGCGCCGCGGCGCCCGCTTCGTCTCCGCCTGCGCCCTGGTCGCCGACGGCGTCGAGGAGGTCGTGCGCGGCGAATGGCCGGGTGTGATCGGCCGGAAGCCGGTGGGCGACGGCGGTTTCGGCTACGACCCGCTGTTCTTCCCGGACGGCGGCGACATCTCCTCCGCCCAGCTCACCCCGGCCGAGAAGGATGCCGCCTCGCACCGCGGCCGCGCCCTGCGTCAGCTCCTCCCGGCGCTGGCGACCCTCGCCGGCAACTGAATTCCCGTAGACGCGAAAGGGGTTCGGGACCTGGTCCCGAACCCCTTTCGGTTGTTCGTGTGTCGCGCTGTCAGAGGCCGAAGGCTGCTTTGACCTCGCGGGTGCGGTAGTGCTCGAAGACGAAGGACAGGAACGGGATCGTGCCCGCGATGCAGGTCAGGGCCGTGGTGGCGGGCTTCCAGCGGGCCTTGATGCCGAGGTCGATGGTGAAGACCAGGTAGATCATGTAGAAGATGCCGTGCACCTGGCCGATGTAGAACAGCCAGTGCGGGGCGGTGCTGCTGTCGTCGAGGATGAGGTACTTGTAGACCATCTCACCGCACAGCACCAGCAGCCAGACACCGGTGATGTAGGCCAGGGCGCGGTAGCGGGTCAGCGCGCCGCGGATCTTCGTGGGCGCGGCGGCGCCGAGTGGGCGGGGTGCCAGCGTGGTGTCACCGGCGACGGGGGATGGTGTGGAGTTGTCGCGGGTGCTCAACCGGCGCTCCTCTCGGTGTGGTGCAGACCGGCGTCACGGACCTTGTCGTCCATGTCGCGGGCGTGCAGATTGGCCAGGTACCTGTTGTATTCGGCGAGCTCGGGATCCTCGTCCCGGGCGGCTTTCGGGCGCTCCGGCAGCAGGCCCGCCGGGATTTCGCGCGGCGCCGTGGGTTTCGGCCGGCGCGGCCGGTCGGCGGGGGCGCCGGCCGGCGTGGACGCGGCAGCCGGTTCGGACGCCGGAGCGTCGTCCTGCTCGGCTTCCTGCTCCAGGCGCACGAATCGGACGTAGGCCCACACCACGAATCCGGCGAACAACGGCCATTGCAGCGCGTAGCCGAGATTCTGATAGGTGCCGCCGCCGGACTCGAAACGGGTCCACTGCCAGTAGCCCAGCCCCAGGCATGCCGCGAACGCCACGACCACGAACACGATCAGGGCCGGGCGGCGATGGGGAGCGGACACGCACTCCACGGTACCTGGGGACTACGCACTGCGTAGTAGGAGGTGGGTAACAGCAGGGCCCACCGCACCGGATGATGCGACGGGCCCCGGGCACGAGGCTCAGAACTTGTAGGTGACCCCGGTCAGACGCTCGGACTCGGTCCAGAGCCGGCGCAGCAGTTCCGGATCCCGCGAGATCTTGCTCGACGGCGAGGGCTCGACCGGGCCCTGGCTGCCGAACAAGCGGGTGGGACCCCAGTAGACGGTCGGGTCGGCGTCGGTCTTGGTCGCGGCGAACAGTGAGGAGTACGCCGCGTGGTACGGGGACTGGCCCACGATCCGGATGAACGGCTTCGAGACCTTGTCGAGGATGGTTTCGGTGTGGGCGAACAGGTCGGTCGCCGAGACGCCCGGGTGCACCGCGTAGGAGCGCTTGGCCGAACCGGCCTCGGTCAGCCGCCGCTGCAGTTCGCGGGCGAACATCAGGTTCGACAGCTTGGCCTGCGCGTAGGCGAGATTGCGCTGGTAGCGGCGGTGCTCGTAGTTGAGGTCGTCGATCCACAGCTTGGGCGTCTGCTTGTGGGCGATGGAGGCCAGGGTGACCACCCGGTCGCCGATCCGGTCCAGCAGCAGCCCGGTCAGGGCGAAGTGGCCGAGATGGTTGACGCCCCACTGGGTTTCGAAGCCGTCCTTGGTGCGGGAGAACGGGATGTTCATCAGGCCGGCGTTATTGATGAGCACGTCGAAATCGCCTGTGCCCTCGGCGAACTGCCGCACCGAGTCGAGGCTGGCCAGGTCCAGGCTCGCCACCTTCACGTTACCCTCGATGCGGTCGGCCACCTCCTGGGCCTTGGCGGCATTGCGGCAGGCCATGATGACGGTGGCGCCCTTGCCCGCGAGCACCTTGGTGGTCTGCTCGCCGAGCCCGCCGTTGGCGCCGGTGATCACGAACGTGCGTCCGGTCTGGTCCGGGATTTCGCTGGGCTTCCATGCCATGGCTGCTGACCTCACAATTCGAGTCGTTTATTTGGACCTTACTTCAGAGTAAGTTCCGGCGGTAGCCCTCGCGGGCCGGGGGCAAACTTGTGACAGTCATAAAATGGTGATGATAATGGGTTCATGGCATCCCCGCCCGCCGCCGCGCCGCTGGGCCTGCGCGAGCGCAAGAAGCTGCAGACCAGACAGAACATCTCGAACACCGCCACCCGGCTGTTCCTGGCCCGCGGCTACCACAATGTCACCATCGCCGAGATCGCCGAGGCGGCCGAGGTCGCCAAGATGACCGTGACCAACTACTTCCCGCGCAAGGAAGACCTGGTGCTGGATATTCACGACGCCTTCGTCGCGGGTCCGGCGGTCACGGTGCGCGAGCGGCGGGCCGGTGAGTCGGCGCTGGCCGCGCTGCGGCGGGCGTATCTGGCCGCCGTCGCGGACAAGGATGCCGTGCTCGCCGGATTCTCCGGGCCGGACTTCGCCGCCCTGATCACCGGCAGCCCCGCGCTGGTGGCGCGGCTGCGGGAGTTCCACGAGGACCGGGAGCGGCGGCTGGCTGAGGTGCTGGCGCGGGAAACCGGTTGCGCCGCAGATGATTTCACGGCCAGGCTCGCGGCCGCGCTGCTGGGCGGCGTGCATCGCACCCTGTTCGAGGAGGTGCTGCGGCGCACGGTCGCGGGCGAGTCGAACGACGCCATCGCCGCACTGCTGGGCGAGCGGGTGGCCGCGGCCTTCGACACCCTCGAACCCGCGCTCGGCGGGTACGCGGTGCGCGCGAACTGACCGGTGCCGCACCGAACTGATCGGTCGCTCTGCTGGAATGGCCGAGGCGCCGTGTCATTGCCACAGAGTGGCTGGTGAGCGGCACATACGGGACCGATGACCGGTGCCAGCGCCGCCGCCGAGCAGCCTGCCCCGCCTCGCCCGCGCGACGCACCGCTCGAGTTGCACCAATCGATCGGCGGAGTCCGGCATGGAGAACTGCTCCCCACGATGCCGCCGATCCGGTCCTGCTGGATCAGGCCATCGACAATATCGCCACCAAGCTGCTCGACGAGGCCGACTGCCCGGACGTCCTGCCGGTGCGCTGATCGTGGCGTCCGATGCCCCGCTGCGGAATCCGCAGCGTGGCATCGGCTTTCGGCGGTCGGGCCGCTCGACGATCAGACCGGCACGGTGGCGGGCCGCACGGTGGCGTCCCAGTCGATCCGGAAGCGCTGCTCACCGCCCAGCAGCTTCTCCGGATCCATCCGCTTGAACAGCAGCGGCATCATCAGCTGCATGGCCTTGCGGGCGACGGGCCCGGCGGCCTTGGTCTGGTTCATCCGGGCGACGCGGGCCGCGACCCCCTCCACCCGCGGCCGCCGCAGCGCCTCGTAGGTGGCGAAAGCCCGTGCCGGATCGTCGATATCCCGCAGGCAGCGGGCCAGCTCGATCCCGCTCTCGATGGCCAGCGAGGCCCCCTGCCCGGAGGTGTTGCTGGGCGAGTGGATGGCGTCGCCGGTGAGTACCAGCCGGCCCCGGTACCAGTGCGGCACCGGCGGCATGATGTGCAGCGCGCCGATCACGGCCAGCTGCGCCGGGGTGGTGCTGCGGGCCAGCTGCTCGCCCGGATCCTCCCCGGCGTAGGTTTCGCGCAGCGTGCGCAGCCACCGCTCGGCGGGGACGGCCCGGGCCTCGGTCAGCGAGTAGTACTGCTCGCTGGGCAGATTCGCGCCCCACGAGACCCGCCCGTCGGGCATGGCCCAGTACAGGTAGTAGGCGCGCCGCCCGAAGGCGAAGGTCATCATGCCCGGCTCCAGGTCGATCGGGCAGTCGGTGTACGCGCCGAAGCTGAGCATGCGCAGGTACGTCGGCCCGGGGGCCTTCGGATCGACCAGGGTGCGCACGGTGGAGCGGATTCCGTCCGCGCCGATGAGGACATCCGCGGTCGCGCTGCTGCCGTCGGCGAAGATGGCGGTCACCCCGCCCGCGTGCTCCTCCACCTCGATGAGCCGCTTGTCGTACTCGAAGCGCACCCCGGCGGCGATGGCACTGTCGTGCAGTACCCGGTGCAGGTCGGCGCGGTCGATCACCCGCAGCGGCTCGATATCGGTCATGCCGGGCAGCTCGAATCGCTTGCCGTTGACCGACATCGAGGATCGGCTGATCGGCACCGCGTGGGCGCGCACCGCGTCGCCGGCCCCGACGATGTCCAGCGCGGCCACGCCGTTGGGTGCGAGCGCCAGGTTGGAGCCGATGCCGTAGGCGGGACCCGGATAGGCCTCGAAGACGGTGACATCGATACCGGACTTGTGGAGTGCGGTGGCGGTGACGGGGCCGGAGATGCCGCCGCCGATGACGAGTGCGGAACGAATGGACATGGTTCTCTCCCGAGAAGTGTTCGCAGGGTGTCGAAAACCCCGAACCGTCCCACGCATGGAGAACCCAGTTATCCTGTAGTTGCCAAACTCGGCGCCGGGTTCGCCTGCACGGACGCGGTTCGAGACGGTGTGTTCCCGGGCTTCGGCGGCGGTGTTGCAGCACCCTCGCCGGGGCCCGGTCCATGTGGATCAGTCGTGCTGGGACTGCGGTGTGTCGGCTCCCCCTTCCGCCAGCTCTGCGATGTCGGCGGGCATGACGCCGTCGCGATGCCAGGCCCGCCAGCCCTCCACGTCCGGGAAGCTGCCGTCGGCGAGCGAATCGCGCAGTGCGCGTGCCCATTCGGACTCCGCCGCCAGCATGGCCAGCTCGTAGTCATCTTCGATCAGGAACAGCCGCGGCACGGTGCCGTCCAGGGCGGCCAATTGGGCGCGGTTCTCGGCAATGGTCCGGTCCAGCTTGGTGATTCGCTGGGTGAGCAGGTCGACGACCTCGTCGGGCGGCAGCACGGAGGCGACGGACAGCCCGGCCATGAAACGGCGCTTCTCGGGCTCGGGATCGGCGATGAGTTCCCTGGTCCAGTCGGTGAGTTCGGCGCGCCCGGCGTCGGTGATCCGGTAGATGGTCCGTTCCGGCCGGGCGCCGTCGCGTTCGCTGCCCGCGATCTCGAGGAAGCCGTGCTTGGCGAGGTTGTCCACGACCGTGTAGAGCGAGCCCCACTTGACGCTCATGTCGTTGTCCTTGCCCCATGCCCGCAACTGCGCGGCGATCTCGTATCGATGCATGGGTTTGACGACGACGGCGGACAGCACCGCCAGCCCCATCAGATTGGCGACCTTGCGCTTGCGGGCCATCCGGCACCCCCTTACTCGTCTACGAATATACGGCTACGAGTATTCGGCGACAAGCATTCGGCCGGAATCGAGCTCCGATCGGCGTCTACGCGTGGGCGAAGCGGGCCCGCAGGTGGTCGGAGGTGGCCTGGTCGGCGGGCAGGAACGCCTCGAGATGCAGCTCGGACAGGGTGATGTCGGTGGCTGTCGCGAACGACGTGACTGTGGTGATGAGCCGCAGCTCGCCCGCCTCGGACCGCAGTCGCAGCGGTACCGCGAAACCCAGATGTCCCGGGCCCGGCTCCACCGGCGGCAGATAGCCGTCGAGTTCGGCGATGAGCGCGTCCAGTGCGGGATCCGGGCTGCGGCCCGCGCGGTTGCGGAGGCTGTCGGTGACGTGCCGCCCCCACTCCGGCAGGTTCTCCACCCGCTGGCCCAGCCCGTCCGGGTGCAGGGCCAGCCGCAGCACATTGATCGGGGGCTCCAGCAGTTCCGGCGCACAGCCCTCGGTCAGCAGCTCGAATCCGGGATTGGCCGCCACCAGCACCCCGAATGGCCGGGTCACCACGGCCGGATACGGCAGATGCCCCTGCAGGATGGTGTCGAGCGCATGCCGGACCGCGTCGAGTTCCGGTGCGTCCAGCGCGGATTCGGGAAAGATCGGCGCATAGCCCGCCGCCAGCAGCATGGCGTTGCGCTCCCGCAGGGACAGTCCCAGCACCTCGGCCAGGCGGACCACCATGATCCGTCCCGGCTGCGAGCGCCCCTGTTCCAGGAAGCTCAGATACCGCTGGCTGGTCTCGGCGGCGATGGCCAGATCGAGCTGACTCAGCCGCCGCCGTGTCCGCCAGCCGCGGAGCTGCTGTGCGAACGGTGTGGTCGTGGCCGGGGCCATGGTCGTCATACCTCCACTGTGTTCGAGGGGGCGTCGCGTCGCGATTCCCTCCAGGGAATCGTCACACGGCAGGGGAGCCGCGTCTTGCTCATTCCCTGCAGGGAATCGCGGTGGCGGCCGGCGCGGCACAGACTCGGGGCCATGAGCGATGGACATGATCAGAACCCGAATGGTGTTGCCTACCACCTGGATCCGCTGCGCGGCATGGCCGGATTGAGCACGGCGGTGCAGGCGGCGCCGGACCCCGGACCGCACCAGGTGCTGGTGCGGGTGCGCGCCGCCTCCCTGAACCGGCGCGACATCATGCTGATGGAGGGCACCTACCCGGTGCCGGCCCGGCCGGGCGTGGTGCCGCTGGTGGACGGTGTCGGTAAGGTGATCGGCCTGGGTGCGGGCGTGACCCGCGCGGCGCTGGGCGACCGGGTGATGGGCACCTACTTCGTCGGCTGGAACGACGGTCCGCAGACCCAGGCGCTGAGCGGTGAGCAGTACGGCGCGACCCACGACGGCTGGCTCGCGACCTACGTGCTGCTGGAAGAGGACTCGGTGGTGCAGGTGCCGCCGTATCTCACCGACGCGGAAGCCGCCGCCCTCACCTGCGCGGGTCTGGTGGCCTGGGCCGCGGTGACCAAGCCGGTGCCGGTCGGCCCGGGCGACACCGTGCTCACGGTCGGCTCGGGTCCGGTCGGCATCTTCGCGGTGCAGCACGCGAAAATGCTGGGCGCGCAGGTCATCTCCCTCACCTCGTCGCCGGAGAAGGGTGAGCGCCTGCGCAAGCTGGGCGCGGACGACGTGGTGGACCGAACGGCGACCCCGGACTGGGAGCGGGTGGTGCTGGAGCTCACCGACGGCCTGGGCGTAGGGCGCGTGGTGGAGGCGGTGGGCAAGCGGACGCTGGCGAAATCCCTTGCGGCCACGGCCTACAACGGCGAGGTCGTGCTGATCGGGGCCTTCCCGGCCGAGCCGGGGCAGCAGCCCGCCGATCCGCTGGGCGGCAAGTATGTCGGCCTGCGCCGCATCGCGGTGGGCAGCCGGGCGGATCTGGAGTTCATGAACCGCACGATGGCCGAGCACGGCATGCGGCCGGTGATCGATCGGGTGTATCCGTTCGAGCGGGCGGTCGAGGCGTTCGAATACTTCGAGACCGGTGACCCGTTCGGCAAGGTGGTGCTCACCCTGGATTGAGCGCAACTTATTAGCAATCGGTTCGGATAGATATCTACCTGGAACTATTTCCTTACCGTGTAGCCGGTTCAGATAATCAGCAAATCTGTGTACCGTGCCTTGAAGGAGAAGCATTTCGGATCTGCGAGCGTTCGCTTCGAGCCGAAGGAGTTCCCCGATGGCGGTGGACGCGGTACGCGAGAGACCCGGTGCGGCGGGGGAGGAGCCCGCCGTTGGAGCGAATGACGGGACCCCCGGTCTGACAGCGGTGGGGACGATGCCCGCCAAGGTGCTCGGTGGCCTCCTGGTCCTCTCGTTCAGCGTGATCGTCGCCCTCATCGGCGGCACCATGTGGGCCGCGCTCGAGAGGCCCGGTGGCGCCGAAACACCGGACACCCCACCGGCTTCCACGTCCACGGCCCCGGTGTCGGTCAAGGCGCAGCCCCAGGCGCCCCCGTCCGCCACCTCCGCCGCTCCGTCACCGCCACCGCCCGCCCCGGCCGCAGCACAGAATCCCACGCCCGCCCCGGCGCCCCCACCTGCCTCCGCCCCTGCTCCTGCACCTGCCCCCGCCCCGCAAACCGAGCAATACGTCCCGCCGCCCGCGCCGGTCCAGGTGGCTCCCGAGCCGCCCGCACCCGCTCCGGTCGCGCCGCCTCCCCCACCGGCCCCCGCACTGCCGGACATTCTGGCCCCGATCCTCCCGTTCCTGGTGCCACCCCCGCCCCCGCCCGCTCCCTAGTTGTCGCGGCCCGGAATCCGAAGGAGGACAGCCATGCTGGGCACGGCAGACGAGATCCGGCGCGACCAAGGCGATATCGACCCCCGGCGGCTGGTCCGCGTGGTCCTGGCCGCCGTCCTCATGGCGATGGCTGTCGGGGCGGGCATCTGGCTCACCTCGTCCGGTGATCGCCCGATCGCCGATACCTCGATCGTGAATGTCCCCCGCCCGCGTCACGACCATTTCGCGCCCGCTCCGCATCCGCCCAAAGTCGCGCCCGCCCCGCGCCCGCCCAATGTCACTCCCGCCGAACAGGTTCCGTCCGCTCCGGGGCTGGCCCCGGATCCGGCTCCGCCAGTGGTGATTCCGGCGCCCGTCGCACCGCATCCGGTGAATATCCCGGCGTTGGTGGGCCCGGATGGTAGGCCGGCGAATCCGCTCGCACCGCCGGAGGATTCGGGCCGGCACTCCGGCTAGAGTCCGGAAATGCCTGCCAGCTGGCCGATTCCGTAGGTGACGGCCATGGCCAGCGCACCGCCGATGACCACCCGGAGCACGGCGCGGCGTGGATTGCTGCCACCGAGCCGGGCGCTCACCGATCCGGTCAGGGCCAGCGCCACCAGCACGGCAGCGAAACAGACGGGGATGCGCCACTCGGTCGGGGGCAGCAGGATGGCCAGGATCGGCAGGATGGCGCCGATGGTGAAGGAGACGGCCGACGACAGCGCCGCCTGCCACGGATTGGTGAGTTCGTGTGGGTCCAAACCCAATTCGGCCTCGGCGTGGGCGGCGAAGGCGTCGTGCGCGGTGAGTTCCCGGGCCACCTGGCGGGCGGTCTCGGCGGACAGTCCCTTGGCCCGGTAGATCTGGGTCAGCTCGGCCAGTTCGTATTCCGGCTCCTCGGCCAGCTCCCGCTTCTCCTTGGACAGCAGGGCGCGCTCGGAGTCGCGCTGGGTGCTGACCGAGACGTATTCGCCGACCGCCATGGAGAGGGCGCCGGCGGCCAGACCCGCGACGCCCGCGGTGAGGATGGCGCTGGAGTCGGTGGACGCGGCGGCGACGCCGACCACCAGGCCGGCGGTGGAGACGATGCCGTCATTGGCGCCCAGCACACCGGCCCGCAACCAGTTGAGGCGGGCGGCGAGGCCCTCGTCGTGCGGCTCGTGCGGGTGCGGTAGCGCTGCGTCGTCGGTGTCGTCCACGTGGGCAGCCTAATTCACCGGGATGCACTCATGCGGTAATGCGTGCGGGGGAGGCATGGCTCCCATTTACGGGGTGTGCGGACGGTTTGCTGCAACCATGGGGTCATGGTGGGTTTCTGCAGGCGGTACTGGTCGGCCATCCTCCCGGTGCTGGGCGCCGCGGTGCTGGTGGTGGCCTGGGGCCGGCAGCTCAGCCCGGTCCCGGCGGTACTGGTGGGAGCCGTGCTGATCGGCGCGGTGCTGGCCGCGGTGCACCACGCGGAGACGGTCGCGCACCGGGTGGGCGAGCCGTTCGGATCACTGATCCTGGCGGTGGCGGTGACCATCATCGAGGTCGGGCTGATCGTCACGCTCATGGTGTCCAGTCCGGAGAAGTCCGCCGCGCTGGCCCGCGACACCGTCTTCGCCGCCGTAATGATCACGTGCAACGGCATTTTCGGCCTTTCGCTGCTGGTGGGCGCGCTGCGGCGGCGGGTGGCGGTCTTCAATGCCGAGGGCACCGGCGCGGCGCTGGCCACGGTCGCGACACTCGCGACGCTGAGCCTGGTGCTGCCGACCTTCACCACCAGCGAACCGGGCCCGGTGTTCTCGACCTCGCAGCTGACCTTCGCCGCCGTGGCGTCGCTGGTTCTCTACGGCGTCTTCGTCATGGTGCAGACGGTCCGGCATCCCGGCGACTTCCTGCCCGTCGAGGGGATCGAGGCGGTCGACGATGAGCACGAGGAGCCGCCCACCCGCGGGCAGGCGTTGCTGAGTCTGGGTTTGCTGCTGATTGCCCTGATCGGCGTGGTCGGGCTGGCGAAGGTGGACACACCGAATATCGAATCCGGTATCGCCGCGGCCGGGCTGCCGCAGTCCGCGGTCGGTGTGGTGATCGCGATGCTGGTGCTGCTGCCCGAAACCATTGCGGCCGTGCGTACTGCGCGGCGCGACCGGGTGCAGATCTCGCTGAATCTGGCGCTGGGTTCGGCCATGGCGAGTATCGGCCTGACCATTCCGGCCATCGCGCTCGCCTCGGTCTGGATCGCGGGCCCGCTCATGCTCGGCCTGGGCGCGACCCAGATGGTGCTACTGGCATTGACCGTGGTGGTCGGCGCGCTCACCGTGGTGCCCGGACGCGCGACCCTGCTCCAGGGCTGTGTGCACCTGGTGTTGTTCTCGGCCTTCGTTTTTCTGGCGGTCAGTCCGTAATCAGGAGTTCCAGCGATAGATCTGGCCGTCGCGCAGTTCGTAGGACGTCGCGGGATTGGTGGCATCGTGCCGGGACAGCAGCGCCATGACGCGGGTTCGTCCGCGGGTGGTGACGCCGTCCTCGGTCCAATGCACATAGGGGTGCACCAGTTTCGCGAATTCCGCCCAGTCGCCGGCTTCGATCGTGTACAGGACCGCCGACACCGTGTTGTCCACAGCGACAGTGAACACGCACTGTCCGGGTTACGCGTCGGTTCGATGTGAAATCGGAGGTTGCTGCGAGATCACTCAATTCGGCTTCGGGTATCGCTGAGGGCCGCGAAGCCGCCTCGCCGGGGGTTCGCCCGGGGCGTGTTCAGCATCATAGTTATAGCCGATCTGCTCTGATAACACGTTCTAGAACTGCAGGTCATATGGCCATTCGTCCCACTGACCGGGACCGACTGCGGATGTACCGGTAGGTAACTTGGAGGTTCCGGTCACACCTCGGGCCGATTTGTTGTAACTCCGCGTAACCATTAGCTTTGATGGCAGGCAGTGTTGCCGATCACGGAGAAGAAATTTGAAGCTCGCCACCACACGTCGGTTCCGGCGTCTCGAAGAAGCAGTCCTGCGATGACCCGGGCCGTCCATAATCGGTCCGCCGTGCGCATCGTGCGTGACAACTTCTCCAGCACCTCGGTGGCGTCGCTGCGCACCTTCGGTCGCGCGGTCGGAATTGCCGAGGAAACGGTGGTCGGCACCGTCACCGATATCGCACGCCGCCAATTCCAATGGAAAGAAGCCATTCTCCAGGCCTGGCGGCTCATTACCGTGACCGCGATTCCGGCCGTGCTCATCGCGATTCCGTTCGGTGTCATCGTTTCGGTCCAGGTGGGCAATCTGATTCACACCCTGGGCGCGGATTCACTGCTGGGCGCGACCGGCGGCCTGGGCGTCATCAAACAGGGCGCGCCTTTGGCCACCGGCTTCCTGCTGGGCGGCGCGGGCGCCGCGGCACTGGCGGCGGATCTGGGTGCGCGCACCATTCGCGAGGAGATCGACGCGCTGAACACCATGGGCATCAGCCCGATTCACCGGCTGGTGATCCCACGCCTGGTGGCCATGGTCTTCGTCGCGCCGCTGCTCAACGTGCTCATCATCTTCGTGGGCGTGCTGGCCGGCTACGGCGTCGCCATCGGCGGGCAGGGCGTGACGCCGGGCTCGTACTGGTCCACCTTCGGATCCTTCACCACCACCGCCGATGTGTGGGTGTCACTGTTGAAGGCCGTGATCTTCGGCTTCCTCGTGGTGATCATCGCCTGCCAGCGCGGGCTCGAGGCGAAGGGCGGCCCGCGGGGTGTCGCCGACGCCGTGAACGCCGCGGTGGTGCTGTCGGTGGTGTCGATCGTGACCGTCAATCTGGTCGCCACCCAGATCACCGATCTCTTCCTGCCCACGAGGCTGGCCTGATGTCGGCAACCTATGTGCCCAGGGGGCTGGGCTGGGCCGCGCGCGCCTATCGCCGCCGTGGCCTGATCCTGCGCCGGGTGGAGAACCTGGGCTTCACGCTGGCCTTCGTCTGGCAGGTGCTGTCGTCGATTCCGTTGACGCTGAAGCGCTATCGCAGTGAGACCATGCGGGCTATCTCGGATATGACCTGGGGCCGCGGCTCGGTCATCGTGGGCGGCGGGACCGTGCCGATGATGATCGTGCTCGGCCTGGTCATGGGCGCGTCGGTGGCGGTGGAGTCGTTCACCACGCTGGACATGCTGGGCATGGGCCCGGTGTCCGGCCTGGTATCGGCCTACGCCACCACCCGTGAGCTGGCGCCGATCGTGGCGGCCATCGGGTTCGCCGCGCAGGCGGGCTGCCGCATGACCGCCGAGATCGGGTCGATGCGTATCTCCGAGGAGATCGACGCCATCGAATCCCTCGGTCTGCGTTCGGTTCCCTTCGTGGTGACCACCCGCGTGCTCGCGGGCGCGGTCGCCATCGTGCCGACCTTCCTGATCGCGCTGATCCTGTCCTACGCGGCCTGCCGAGGGCTGATCACGCTGGTGCACGGGGCGTCCGCCGGTGTGTACGACCATTACTTCTTCCAGTTCGTGTCCGGGTTCGACGTGATCGCCGCGGTGGTCAAGGTGGCCGTGTTCGCGGTGGTGGTCATCCTGATCCACTGCTACTTCGGCTTTTTCGCGACCGGCGGGCCGGAGGGCGTGGGCATCGCCTCGGGTAAGGCGGTGCGCGCGAGTTCGGTGGCCATCGTGGCCATGGACATGGTGCTGTCGCTGTCCCTGTGGGGCTTCAACTCGGCTATTACGTTCACGGGGTAGGGGATGCCGAATTACGGAATGCCGGGTGTGGCCGTCGATCGCAAGCGGGCGATGGCGGTCGGCACCGTCGCGCTGGCGCTGGTGGTGGCCGTGGTGGCGGGCTGGGTGCTGTACCGGTCACAGAAAACCGAGGCCGGACTGCCGATCTCACTGCGCACCGAGCAGATCGGTGACGGCGTGCTGGTCGGCACCGACGTCCGGGCCAATGGCGTGGTGATCGGCAAGGTCACCGAGATCGCGCCGGATCAGTACGGGACACAGCAGATTTCGCTGCGGCTCGACGATGCCGAGCTGTTCGGGCTGGACGACAGCCTGCAGGTGGACTACGCACCCGCCAACCTCTTCGGCATCAGCGAGATCGAATTGCGCCGGGGCGCGGGCGGTGCCCCGCTGCGCTCGGGCACGGTGCTGGACTTCACGGGCAGCCGCGCCGCCGCGGTCTACGACGCCACCATGGGCTCGCTGCTGCGCAGCGCCTCGCAGGTGGGCGATTCGGTGCTGACCCCGCAGATGGCGTCGGTGATCGCACAGGCCGCGGCCGATACCCAGGCGCTCATGCCGCTGGCGCAGGCGCTCATCACCGCGCAGCGCACCATTACCGACAACCAGAAGATGCCGATGTCGGAGCTGGTCGGCAACCTCGGCCCGGCCTTCGAGGGCGGCGGCCGGTTCGCGGGCGCGACCGTGCAGGTGGTGGATCTGATCCGCAGTATGCAGCGGTTGCAGACCGACCGCGCCGTCTACGACAAGGGCGTAGCGACGGTCACCGGTCAGCTGTTGCCGGCGCTGGCGACCACCTTCACCCAGGCCGGGAATCAGCTGTCCGGCACCACCGACATGCTGGTCCCGGTGCTGACCGCACTCGCTCAGATGGTGCCGCAGCCGCAGCAGTCCGCGGCCGAATTGCGCCTGCTGCTGGAGCGGTTGCGCGCGGCCATGCCGGACACCGGGCAGGGGCCGGAGCTGAATGTGGAGGTCGATCTGAAGGGTGTGCCTGCCATCGCGGTGCCGCTGCTGGGAGGGGCCAAATGAGGCGGGCATCGCGCAGCGATTCCATCGGGGGTGGCGGTGGGGCGACGGGTGGGCATGTGAAAGCCGCGGCCTGGCGGCTGGCCCTGTTCGCGGGCGTCATCGTGGTGGTGCTCATGTTGGTGCTCACCGCGATTCAGCGCCCGGTGTCGGGGAAGACCGAGACCCACGATGCCATCTTCACCGACGCCAACGGTTTGAAGGTCGGCGACGACGTGCGCATGTTCGGCGTGCAGGTCGGCAAGGTGAAGCAGATCGGTCTCGAGGGTGCGAAGGCACGGGTGCAGCTGTCGGTCAAGACCGATGCGCCCGTCTACGACAACTCCAAGCTGGCCATCCGCTACCAGAATCTGACCGGACAGCGGTACATCGATCTGCAGCAGCAGCCGCAGCCGGGCAACCGGATTCCGGCGGGCGCGCGCATCGGCGAGGACCACACCGTCCCGTCGTTCGATGTGACGCAGCTGTTCAACGGCCTGAAGCCGGTGCTGCAGACCATTTCCCCGGAGGCCATCAACCAGTTCAGCGCCAGCATGGTGGCCTTGATCGAGGGTGACGGCAGCGGGATCGGCCCGGCCATGGACGCGATCGGGAAACTGGCGTCGTACGTGGACAACCGGCAGCAGGTGATCTCGACGCTGATCCACAATATGTCGGATCTGTCGGACCGGCTGGGCGGGCGCGTGCACTACCTGGTGCCGCTGCTGAAGCAGCTCTCCGACATCTTCGAGGCGTTGCAGCAGAACATCGGCGGCCTGGCGCAATTCGCGGTCACCGCGCCCTCGGTGCTGCGGCCCATCGACAATCTGCTGCGCTCATTGGGGATCGACAGCGGGTCCGATGTGGACGCGCTGATCCGCACGATCTTCCCCGACGCCAAGGAGGCGGTGGACGCCTTCGGCCGCCTGCCCGCGGTACTCGGCGCGGCCGACGCGGCCCTGCCGGCCAGCCCGAGCGGCTGGAAGCCGGTGTGCAGCAAGGGAACCGCCGATGTGCCAGCGGTGGTCAGGGTGCTCGTGTCGGGACAGCAGGTGGCGATATGCAACGGATGACATTGCCCCGCTTCTGGAGCGGGCTCGGTTGGAAACGTGACGATCGGGTGGTCGACGACGCCACCAAGCAGCAGCGGCACCTGCGCAAGGGCGTCATCGGCGCGGTGCTGGTGGTGCTGGGCCTGTCGGCAGCCGGTGCGCTGTATGTGATTCCGTTCGGCAAGCACACCTACACCGCGGAACTGTCCGAGGCACAGTCGGTGAAGGCGGGCGACGACGTGCGCATCGCCGGCATCTCGGTCGGCGAGGTGAAGTCGCTGGAGCTGAAGCCGGACAGGGTCGTCATGCGCTTCACGGTGAAATCCGATGTGTTCCTGGGCGATCAGACCTCCCTGGACATTCGCATGCTGACCATTGTCGGCGGCCACTATGTGGCGGTGTTCCCGGCCGGGAGCAAGCCGTTGGGGTCGGCGGCCATCCCGGCGGACCGGGTGCGCCTGCCCTACAGCCTGATCGAGACCTTCCAGGACGCGGCCGCCCCGCTCTCCAAGATCGACGGCTCGATGCTGAACAAGAACCTTGCGGCACTGGGCAATTCGATCGACGGTTCGCCCGACACCCTGCGCACCACGCTGGCCACGATCGACACCTATGTGAACGCGCTGGACAAGCAGCGCGGCCAGGTATCCGATGCGGTGGCCGTGGCCGACGAGTACGTGCGGATGTACGACGGCGCGAAATCCGATCTGGGCCGGCTCATGGACAATGCCAACCTGCTGGTCACCGTGCTCGACGACAAGCACGCGGAGGTGGCCGAGGCCATCCGGCTGCTCAGCGATGTGCTCGGCCGGCTCGGCGGTGCGGAACCCACCTGGTCGGATCTGAAGCCCAAGCTGACCGACGCCATCACCCTGCTCGAACAGCTCGGCCAGAAGTTCGTCCCGACCCTGACTGCCGCGCAGGACCTGCGGAAGAAGCTGTCGGACCTGGTGGTTCCGGATGGCGGCGTGCAGATCGACCAGTCACAGCAGACCGTCGCGCTGCCGGAACAGCCCGTGGCACAGCCACAGCAGCCCGTGGCACCGCCGCAGGTGTGCATTCCGGTGCCGGGGAAGGACTGCTGATGTTCAAGCGGATGCTCGGATCGCAGGCGTTCATGTCGGTCGCCGGTGCGGTGCTGGTGGTACTGCTGGCGGTGGTCGGGTACCTGCTGTGGTTCAACCCGATGAAGAAGACCGTGTCCTACTGCGCCGTCATGCCCGACGCGGTCGGTCTGTACGCGGGCAACAAGGTGACCATGCGCGGAATCCCGGTCGGCACCGTCGATTCCATCGATTCGGACGGCACCAGGGTCAAGGTGAAGTTCTCCGTCGACGCGAAGTACCCCGTGTACGCGGACGCCGCCGCCACCACCGTCTCGGATTCGATTGTGGCCGATCGCAATCTGGCGGTGCTCAACAGCGGTAAGGATCTGGCGCATTGGGATTCGTCGCAGTGCATCACCAAAACCCTGACGCCCAAGAGCATCACCGCGACCCTGACGGCGCTGGCCGACCTGTCCTCGCAGCTGCAACAGGCGCGAGCGCCGGATGCGCTGGCGCACGGCCTGTCCGCGCTGGACTCGGCCACCCAGGGCGCGGGCCCGCGGATCAACGAGATCGTCAAGAGGCTGGGTTCGGCGCTGGCCCAGCCGGACGCCGACATCGGGCACCTGGCGGGCGTCTTCGACGCCTTCGCCGCGGTCGGTGCGAAGGTCGAGCAGCACTGGGGCGACCTGCGCTCCATGCTGCTGCGGCTGGCCCCCGCGCTGAACAATGCCAGCACCGAATTGCTCGGTCCCGGTGCGCGACTCATCGACCGGCTCGGTGAGGTGCTGCCCATGCTCAATGATCTGGTCACCATCGCGGGTGACCCGATCATGCGCGGTCTCGACGACACCCTGCCGCTGGTCCGGCTGCTGCGCGCCAATGTCGGCTCGCTCTCCGAGGTCATGCTGAAACTCCCGGTGCTGACCAATGCGGCCCAGAACATCATGGGCAACGGCATCACCTACGGCTCCCCGCGCGCGGCCCTGCCGGCCCCGCAGGCCGAACAGGTCTGCGCCGCCGTCAATGCCGTCACTCCGGGCAGCTGCACCGACGCCGCCAACGGCATGGTGAACGTCCCGCTGGTCCCGTTGGTGCTCGGAATGGCAGGTGTGCGATGAGGTTCGGACGCTGGGAGATCGTCGTCGCCACCCGGCTCGGTTCCGGGGCGGGAGCGGGCGGCTCGGCGTGGTCGAAGCCTGCGCAGGGGGCAGGCTCCGACGTGCGTCCGCGGGGACGCGCGGCCAGGCGTGCCGGAGCCGCCGTGCTGGCTGCCGGGTTGTTCGCCGGGGCGGGGGGCTGTGCCTTCGATCCGTCCTCGGTGCCGGTGCCGGGCACCACGATTTCGGGGCCCACCTACCGGATTCACATCGAGTTCGGCAATGTGCTGAATCTGCCCGCGAAGGCCAAGGTCATCGCCAATGGCGCGCAGGTCGGTTCGGTCAGCGGTGTGCGCGTGGTGGATCCGGCGCACGCGGGCGGACGCGGCGGCTATGTCGTGGTGGACGCGGACATCTCGTCCAAGGTGCAGCTGCCGGTCACGACGGTGGCCGAGCTGCGGCAGAACACGGTGCTGGGTGACATCCATCTGGCGCTGACCACGCCGCCGGACGGTTTCGGGTCGCTGCTGAAGGACAGCGGCACCATCACCCAGGACCACACCCGCCCGCCGGTGCAGCTCGAGGACACCATGGCCGCGCTGGCCGCCTTCACCCAGGGCGGGGCCGTGAATCAGTTGCAGGACATCATCAACCACTTCAATGCGGTGCTGCCCCGCGATCCCGAGGAGACCAAGCGGATCGCGCAGAACGCGGCCGGGAACGCGGTGGATCTGGCGGCCAATCTGGACCAGGTCGACAAGCTGCTCGACGGTCTGGGTGTGAACGCCCAGGTGCTGCACGATCGCGCGGACTTCTTGGACCACGAGCTCAGCCAGGAGTCGGTGGACGCCATGACCGGGATCACCGGCTCGATCAAGGGCGTCACCCAGATCTTCGCCGCGCTCGGCCGGCTCGGGCAGTCGCTGGTGTGGCTGGCCCCGCTGGCCACCGCGCTGGATCCGGTGACGCAATCCTTTGCGCCGCTGGCGCTTTCGGGACGTCCGCTGGACCTGTCGGTGCCCTCGAACCTGTCGCTGCTGACCTCGCTGCTGCGGGACAAGCTGATTCCGTTCGTCGAGAACGGGCCCAAGGTGAACATCACCGGCGTCCGGGCGGATCCGGTCTCCCGCGACGATCAGGTCTCCAACATTCTGGCCGGGCTGCGCATGATCGGAGCGGTGCGATGAAGTGGGGTTCGCTGGCGTCGCTGGGCGGCATCGCGGCCGTCACCGTGGTGGGCGCGAGCTATCTGACCTTCGGCGTGGTACGGGCGGATCCGTTCGCGCACCACACCGACGGGTCCATGGTGATGGCGAATTCTGGCGGGCTGAGCGTGGGTTCGCCCATCCTGCTCACCGGCATGCGGGTCGGCAGGATCACGTCGGTGGACTCCACCGCGCGCGGCGTCGAGGTGGGCTTCCGCATCGACGGGGACCGCAGGCTGCCCACCGACAGTGACGTCACCATCGAGCAGCTGTCCGCGCTGGGCGAGCCGTTCGTGGAATTCCGGCCCCGCACCGCGGGCGGGCCGTACCTGAGGGACGGCCAGCGCCTGGATGCCGCGGCGGTGAAGTCGCCACTGTCCATTCCCGAGGTGTCGCGACTGGTCAACAAGGTCATGAACCAGCTCGACCCGAAGGTCGCTGCCTCGCTGGCGAGCACGCTGGGAGCGGCCTTCCACGACACGGATTCGGCCATGCCGAACCTGACCCGTGCCGGTGATCTACTCGCTGCGGCGATTATCAGCCGCGAGCCCAAGATTGCTCAGCTACTCAACAGCTTCCAGACGGCTGCCTCGAATATCGATGGCATGGGCGAGGCCACGGCGGCCGCGGCACCGGCGTTCGTGCAGTTCGAGCAGTCACTCGAGGAGCTCATCAATGCCGTCGGTAGACTGGTCGACCGTGCTCCCGGGCCGCAGGCATATGTCTCCGGCAACGGATTGGCGCCGTTCCTGGCCAAGCTGACCGAATGGCTACAGCGGGCCGGACCCGAATTCAAGGCCCTCGCGCCCCAGTTGCAGCCGCTCGCCGACGCGGCACGCACCGCCGGGCCTCAGCTCAATATCAGCAGCTTGATCTCGCAGGCGCTCGCGTCCACCGGTGACGGTGCCGTGCGCGTGCAGGTCGGCGTGAAGTAGCAGTATCAGCAAGGAGGAGACCATGTCTCAGGACACCGAATCGAAGCAGCCGGTCGACCCGGATCCGGCGCCGGCCCCGGGCAAGACGGTGCAGCTGAAGGTCTCGACTCTGGTGACCGCGGTCGCCGCGGTGCTGCTCGTCGGCGCGCTGGTGACGGTCACCGTGCTGTGGCTGTCCGCGCGCGGCGACCTGAAGGACCGCGACGCCCAGGCCGCGAACGACAAGCACGCCGAGCAGGTGGCCTCCGACTATGCCATGGGCGCGGCCAACCTCAACTTCTCCGACTTCAACGCCTGGACCGCTCGCCTCAAGTCCAACACCACCCCGGCGCTGGCGAGCAAGTTCGACGCCACCTCCTCGAAGCTGCAGGAGATCCTGGTTCCGCTGAAGTGGACCTCGAGCCCGACCCTGCTCAGCTCGCAGGTCACCAATCGCGACAACGGCGCCTACAAGGTCAACGTCTATCTGAACGTCAACTCCACCAATGCGCAGAACCCGGACGGCGTCCTCACCACCATCTACTACACGGTGAGCGTCGACCCCGGGAGCGACTGGAAGGTCACCGACGTCGGCGGCATCGACCTACCGCTGCCCAAGCAGTAGCAGGGTCCCGGAAAACCTTGGCCTGCCGCAGCTTTCGAGCTCGGCGGGCCTTTCGGTGCACCCGTCAGGCGGCGGCGCCGCGCAGCTTGTCGGCCAGCCGCACGGCCAGCGCGACGATGGTCAGGGTGGGGTTGGCGTGGCCGTTGGTGGGGAAGACCGAACTGCCGGCGATATAGAGGTTGCTCACGCCGTGCACGCGGCAGTCGCCGTCCACGACGCCGGTGCGCGGGTCCGCCGACATGCGGGTCGCGCCGGTGGGGTGTGCCCAGTCGGTCAGCCGGACCGGGAGATCACTGGCCTCGCGGACCCATTCGTCCAGGGCGGGCGGGGGATAGCCGAGGCGGGCGAACTCGCCGGCGACCAGGGCGGCGGCGCGGCGGACGGTGGCGTCCTCCTGGGCGCTGACCTGCCAGTCGATCCGCGGATGCGGCATGCCGAGGCGATCCACGGTGTCGCTCAATGTGATCCGGCTGCGCGGATCCGGGGTCTGCTCCACCATGCAGCGCAGCTCCACGTGCTCGAGCTTGCGTGGCAGGCCGGTGTGGTCGATGAGACGGCGTTTGGCCCCGGAAAGCAGCAGGCCGGGATGGCCGGCGACGGTGCGGGCGTCGTGCAGGTTCAGATGCCCGCGCAGCAGGTTCTTCACCGACTCCCAGGGGTCGTCCTCGGCGGGCACCTCCTGAATCCACAGGGCGCAGTTGAGGAGTCCCTCGTCGGCCTGGATTTCCGGCGACAGTGCCAGCCCGTGCAGGAAGGTGTGCTTGCCGCCGCGGGTTTTCACCACGTATTTGCCGAATCGGTCACGCGCGGCGGACGAGGTGTGCGGGTCCAGCGCGCCCACCACACCGCAACGATGATCCAGCAGATACCGGCCCACCACGTCGTGACGATTACCGATACCCTCCGGCACAATGCGATTCGACGCGAGCAGCAGGCGCGCGTTTTCGATTCCTCCGGCGGCCAGCACAATTCGCGTCGCATGCACGATACGGGTATTTCCGTCGGAATCCACCACCCGTAATGCCTCGACCCGGCTGCCGTCCGGATCGGTATCGATATGGGAGACGGTGGCATTCAGCAGAATTCGAACATCGGCCGCGGAGATTTCCCCGGCATGGACGCCGAATCGCTTGGAGTCGAACGGATCCGCCGGGTCCTTGCTGATCTGCCAGAAGTAGGGCCGCAGCCAGCGCCGGTCCACCTCCGGATGGGCCGGAATCCGATCGGCCAGCTCCCAGAACCGGTCGCCGGTGAACCCGGCCCCGTACCCCAGCCCCAGATGTCCCGCCGCCCGATCCAGATACGGTTGGACCTCGGCGAATCCGATCGGCCAGCCGGAGAACGGGACCCAGGCGCGGGCCGTGAAATCCAGTTCGTCCAGCGGTGCGCAGCGCCCGCTCCAGGTGTGCGAACTGCCGCCCACAATGCGATTGCGGGCATTGCGATACGGCTGGGCCCGCGCGGCGCCGATATTCTCGATGTCATTGAGCTCATCGGTGCCGGGGTCGAGTTCGCGCCCACCGCTCTCCAGCACCAGCACCCGTAGCGAACTTCCCGCGAGTTCGGCAGCCAGGGTCAGACCCGCCGGTCCGGACCCGATAATGCACAGGTCGGCCGTCAGCTCGCTGTCCCGCACGGCACGAAGGTCGTCGATACGCACCGGAAATCCTCCCGCACCCGCATCCACCCCCGCGACGGACGCGCTTCCCTTTGCCCGGACTCATCGTAACCGCTCAATTGCGCGGCCGTGGCCCATCTTTCGGCTCAGCATCCGCGCTGCAGAAACGCGCGCACATAACCTGCCGACTGCCGCACATACATCCACGACCAGAACAACAGCCCCGAATCGCTGGGGCTGGCGACCATGGTGATCTGTCCGGAAAAACACTTCCCCACGATGTATCGCGCGCGCGAGACGTGCGGTGTATAGGTCACCACGATGATGTGCTGCCAGTGCCCGGCCTGGGCCCGCCGGCGGATTTCCTCGGCCTCGCCCTGGGTGGTCCACGGGTTCGGCACGAAGCAGGAGACCGTGAAGTCGAACCCGCCGTCGCAGTAGCGGTCCATCACCGGGTCATTCTGGCCGGTGGATCGCGAGATCAGCAGCTCGGGCGCATAGCCCTGCTCGGCGAGCCGCAGCCCGACGTCGTAGCGCGCGTAGGCCGTCCCGCCGAGCACCACGATGGCGTCGGCCCGGCGCAGCGGATCCAGCTGCGGGTGCACGAACACCGGCAGCCCCGCGAACGCGAGAGCGACGATCAGCGCCGTCACGGTGACAACCCCTGCGATGACCCTCCGGAGAGCAGGCACGCCTGCGACGGTACCGATCCCGCCGTCGACCTTCCCGGCGTGATCGTGGGGCAGACTGTATTGCGCACGAACGCATGGCATCACGCACGAAACAAAGGCATGTCGTCCCCAACGGAGGAGTCCGCCATGGAGCTGGGCCTGCACTACTGGAACTACTCGCACCCCGCCGCGACCGACCGGATCGCGTCGACGCTGGCGCATACCGCGCGCATTGCCGAACAGGCCGGATTCGCGCAGTTCACGGTCATGGACCACTACTTCCAGATGGAGCTTCGCGGCACCGCCGAGGAACCTATGCTGGAGGGCTACACCACCCTCGGCTACCTGGCGGCGCTGACCGAGCGTATGCGGTTGGGACTGCTGGTGACCGGGGTGATGTACCGGTATCCCGGCCTGCTCGCCAAGATCGTCACCACCCTCGACGTGCTCTCGGGCGGCCGGGCCGAACTGGGCATCGGCGCGTCCTGGTACGAGCGCGAGCAGCGCGGGCTCGGCGTACCGGTCGTCCCGATGGCCGAGCGGTTCGAACGGCTCGAGGAGACACTGCAGATCTGCCTGCAGATGTGGGGCCCCGACAATGGGCCGTACAAGGGCGAGCACTACCAGCTGGCCGAGACCCTGTGCGTGCCAGTGCCTTTGAGCCGGCCGCGGCCGCCCATCCGGATCGGCGGCGGCGGTGAGCGCAAGACGCTGCTGCTGGTGGCCCGCTACGCGGACGCCTGCAATCTCTTCGCGAGCAGCCCCGAGGAGGTCGCCGCCAAGCTGGCCGTGCTGCGCGCGCACTGCGAGGCCGAGGGCCGCGATTACGACGCCATCCGCAAGACCGGGGTCTATGTGTCCGATGCCCTCGGCGATCCGGACCAGGTGCTGCGGGATGCCGAGCAGCTCGCCGCCCTGGGCATCACCGAGCTGGACTTCATGCCCGATGGCGATCCCATCGCCTTCACGACCGAATTCGCCGAACGCCTGCTCCCGCGCCTGGCGACCATCTAGTCCGGGGCCGGGGCGTTCGGTATCATCGCGCGCGCTTGCCAACATCTGGAGGACACTGTGCCCGCGAATCCCACCGCCGCCGAACTATTGGCGACCGTCGAAGCGTCACCGCGGGCGGTCGGCGCGCACGACAAGGCCGCCTGGGTGGGCCTTTTCGCCGACAACGGCAGCGTCGAGGACCCGGTCGGCTCACGCCCGCACATCGGGCGCGCGGCCATCGAACGCTTCTACGACACCTTCATCGCGCCCAACGGCATCGTCTTCGACGTGACCGGTGACGTGGTGTGTGGCATGACGGTCTTCCGTGATCTCACCATCGCCACCACCATGTCCACCGGGGTCACCCTGCACGTGCCCATGCATCTCCGCTACGACCTGGCCGAGGTGGACGGCGCGCTGAAAATCCGTGCCCTGCGCGCACATTGGGAGCTGGCGGGCATGATCGGCCAGCTGCTGGGATCGGGCACGCAGGGGCTGCTGGCAGGGGCCAAGCTGGGCCCGCAGCTGCTCGGCAATCAGGGCATCGGCGGGGCGATGGGCTTCATGTCCGGCCTGCGCGGTGTCGGCGCGGCGGGCAAGCGGGCCGCCGGTCAGCTGCTGGATGCCGTGGCCGCCGGGGACTCGTCCAGTGCCCGTGCGGTTCTGGCTCCGGTCCCGCGCCTGGAGTGGGGTGTGGACGGCGCGATGTCGCTGGAGGACTTCACCACCCGGGTGAAGGGCCTGCGCTGGAGCAAGGCCATTGCCGCCGGGCACTCGGTGACGGTGTCGGTGGAGACCCGTGAGGGCCGCGGTATCGCCGAACTCGATTTCGCCGACCGCGGGCTGCGCATCGAGTCGGCGCGAATCTTCGTGCCGGCGAGCTAATCCCGGATCCCGGCGATCTCCGCCAGGGGATTGTTCCCGCTGAACGTGGTGCCCCCGGCCGCGCCGACCACCTTCCCGTGCACGCTGATCAGCCACTGGCCGCACACGCAGCGTAGGTACTGCACCCCGCGGTGGGAGGAGACAGCCGTGGGAGAGGGCCAAGCGCAGGAAGGGCATTCGGCGATCATCAGGACATCCTGGACGCGGGAGCGCCGATTGACCATGATCGACACGCGGCGACTCGCAAATCGAGTGCGTGTCGTGAGCGACTCGCCGTGCGTGATTTGCCAATGGGCCCATCGAAACTCGGTGGCGTTCCATTGATATCCGGTGTGGTCAGCCCGCTTTGCCCTTGCGCACCGCGGTCGGCGTTGCACCCCACCAGCGCTGGCAACAACGTGTGAATACCGACTGTTCCGACAATCCGATGAGCGAGGCCACCTGGCTCATCGGCATATCCGTCGTGGTCAGGTAGCGTCGCGCCTCGGTGCGC
Source organism: Nocardia sp. NPDC051981 (assembly GCF_040680715.1). Taxonomy (NCBI): domain Bacteria; kingdom Bacillati; phylum Actinomycetota; class Actinomycetes; order Mycobacteriales; family Nocardiaceae; genus Nocardia; species Nocardia sp. NPDC051981. The sequence continues at coordinate 70,056 of NZ_JBFAXK010000024.1, forward strand.
CGGACCTCGTCGAGAATTGCCGCGAAGCTGGTGTCCTCGGCGGCCAGCCGTCGCTGCAGGGTGCGCGGATGAATGGTGAGCAGCCGTGCCACGGCATCGATTTCGGGGGCGGTGGTGCCGAGCAGCTTCTGCAGCGTGGTCCGCACGCGCGGCGCGATCGCCGTGGCCGCGCCGCCGGACTGCTGGGCCAGGAAGGCCATCGCCATCCGGTGCAGGTTCTCGTCGCCGCCGGAGAGTCGCCGATTGCCGAGCGCGGCCGGTATCCGCAGCAGTGCGGTCGGACGCTCGATTCGCACTGGCGCGCCGAAGAATTCCTCGTACGCCTGGATCGGGGCGGCGGGCCGGTAGGGGACCTCCACCGAGCGCAGCCCATAGCGGTCCTCGGCCAGGCGCTGAATCGTCCTGTGTACGAAGGCCAATCCGAGATCGGTGCCCTGGACAGGGGTGGGCAGGCCGGGTGCGGTGGCGCCGTAGCGCAGGGCGATGACGCCGCGATCGCCGTACGGGTCGGGTGCCATGGTCAGACTGAGCGAGCGGGCGTGCACGAACAGGTACCGCGAGGTGCAGTCGAGCACCGCGGCCAGGGTGGTGGCATTCCGGATGGCCAGCGCCAGCGGGCCGAGCATGTCCAGGTCCTGCCGCGACGCCATCCGCAGCCCCAGATCCGGGCAGTCGAGCCGATGGGCCGCCAGCTCCAGCACCGCCCCGACCGCATGGTCGGGGACCAGTAGATCGTCGGTGTCCAGGGCGGCGAGCGGCAGTCCGCAGGCGGCGGCCAGCTCCTCGGCGTCCCCGCCGAGCTCGGCCACGGTCGCGCGGAAACCCCGCAGTCCGGCGGATCTGATCACCGACATGTCGTCAAGGATCAAATACTTGTCGTGCAGAGTCAAGAAACCGGATGGCGGGCGCAACAGACTGGAAGTCATGAACGCTGCGCAACCTCTCGCCGAACACCTCGACGTCGTCATCGTCGGAGCCGGGCTCTCCGGCATCGGCGCGGCGTATCGCCTGCAGGCCGAGCAGCCCGGCCGCAGCTACGCCATCCTCGAGGCGCGCGATGCGCTCGGCGGCACCTGGGACCTGTTCCGTTACCCGGGCATCCGCTCCGACAGCGACATGTTCACCCTCGGCTACCCGTTCAAGCCCTGGCGTGATGCCAAGTCGATCGCCGACGGGCCGGCCATCCTGCGCTACATCACCGAGACGGCCACCGAGAACGGCATCGACAAGCACATCCGGTACGGCACCAAAGTCGTTGGCGCGGAATGGGACAGCGGCGAGTCGCGGTGGACCCTCACGCTCGAGCGGCGTACCTCCGAGGGCGTCGAGCGCGGCACGCTCACCTGCAACTTCCTCTACTCCTGCGCCGGCTACTACAACTACGACCACGGCCACGAGCCCGAGTTCCCCGGCATCGCCGACTTCGCCGGCACCGTGGTGCACCCCCAGTTCTGGCCCGAGGACTTCGACTACACCGGCAAGCGCGTGGTGGTCATCGGCAGCGGCGCGACCGCGGTCACCCTGGTCCCGGCCATGGCCGAGCAAGCTGAACTGGTGACCATGCTGCAGCGCAGCCCCACCTGGATCTCCGCGGTCCCCGGCCGCGACAAGGTGGCCGACCGGATGCGCGAACTGCTGCCGCCGAATCTGGCGCACCGGCTCATCCGCACCAAGAACATCCTGTTCAACATCGGCTTCTACCAGTACTGCCGGCGTCGGCCCGCGGCCGCCCGCAAGCTGCTCACCGGGCTCACCACCCGAATCCTGAAGGACGAGAAGCTGGTCGCCGAACATTTCACGCCCGAATACAATCCGTGGGATCAGCGGCTGTGCGCGGTGCCCAACGCCGACTTCTTCAAGGCCATGCGCAAGGGCAAGGCCGAGGTGGTCACCGATCACATCGAAACCTTTGTGCCCGAGGGCATCCGGCTGAAGTCGGGCAAGGTGCTCGAGGCCGACGTGGTGGTCACCGCCACCGGCCTGCAGCTGCTCGCCTTCGGCGGCGTCGACCTGGTGGTCGACGGCGCACCGGTGGAGCTGTCCGAGCAGTTCGTCTGGCAGGGCACCATGCTGACCGGCGTGCCCAACTTCGCGGTGTGCATCGGCTACACCAACGCCTCCTGGACGCTGCGCGCCGACCTGACCTCACGACTGGTCTGCAAGGTGCTGGGGTACATGGACCGCAACGGCTACCGCGCGGTGGTCCCGCAGCCGCAGCGCACCCTGCGGGAGCGGCCACTGCTGGATCTGGCCTCCGGGTACGTCCAGCGCTCGATCGGTGACTTCCCGCGCCAGGGCGATCGGCATCCGTGGCAGGTGCGGCAGAACTACCTGCTGGACACCGCCATGGTCCTGCGCACCGACCTCGGCCAGACGCTGCGGCCGGTCGCGGCGGCCGAGGTGGTCGAACCGGTCCACTGAATTCGCTTCCGCCGCAGTGCCTCCGGTTCGCCCCCGCGTAGTGCCTGCGGTTCGCTCTCGGGCATGCTGGCTAGCATGTCAGCCATGACATCCACGCGGTTCGGCGGTTCGATGCGGTCGGTGCGGGTGGCGGCGGCGGCGGTGGGGCGGCTCGCGCTGCTGAAGTAGCCCGAGGGGTGCGAACCCTGATTTCGGCCGTGTGCGTCCGGCTGGGCTGCCATGCTTTCGCGCCATGGGAGGAGTCGAGACGAGAGCGGTGGTCGAGTCGCGGGCAGCGGCGGACTCGGGGACAGTGGCGGGCGGATTCCTGCTGCCCGCACCACGATTCGAGCCGTCGCTGGAACAGTGTCGCGGCAAGCCGCAGCCGGTCCGTCAGGTCCCGAGGGCAGGCCGCCACGCACCGGAGGTGGGCCGCCAGGTGCCGCAGCCCGATCAGTGGCCGGCTGCCACCGCGGGCCGATCACCCGGATGCCGGAATCGAGTGGATCGCCGATCGGTGTCTGCTGCGCCCGGATCGGCCGGCCTGCACCGGCTGCTGCGTTCTTCGCATGCTGTGAAATCCCGGGGTGGTGATGAACACAACACTGCGGCAAGACAATTCGCCGGTGCGGCGCTGCGGCTGGCGCTCGAGGTGCTGGACGGCCGCCGTGCGGTGAGGCAACTGGGCCCGCTCGCCGAGCCCGCGGTGGTGGCCGCGGTGCGCACCCTGGCGGGGGCGGGACGGCTACCCGGGCGAGAGCTGGGCACCGCCACCCTCACCAGGGTGGATGTGATCATGGCCGGGCCGGGGCAGGCGGAAGTTTGCGCGGGTTACGATCGCGGCGGGCGGCGTTTCGCGCTCGCCGCCCGCATTGTCCACGGTCGTTCCGGGTGGCGTTTGGCCGCATTCCGGGTGTGCTGAAGACCGGACGGTCTCTGCGGTAATAGCAGAATAGTCTGGTCGCCTCTAATTCGATTCGCGCCTGGTTTGAATCCTGCATCGCGCGGCATTAACATTTCGGCGAATAGCGGCACCTCACACGTGGAAGGGCAGTCCATGGCGAAGAAAGTCACCGTAACTCTGGTTGACGACTACGACGGCGAATCGAAGGCCGACGAGACCGTCTTTTTCTCGATCGACGGCAACGACTTCGAGATCGACCTGTCGAACAAGAACGCCGGCAAGCTGCGGGAGGCCCTGGAACCGTGGACCGATAAGGCCCGCAAGGTCGGTCGTTCCAAGCGGACCGGCAAGGTAGCCGCGGGCGGCCGCGCCCGTCCGGCTGTGGACCGCGAGGAGAGCACCGCGATCCGCGAATGGGCGCGCGCTCAGGGGCACCAGGTTTCCTCGCGCGGCCGTATCCCGGCCGAGATCGTCGACGCTTACCAGCGCGCCAAGAATTAGCCAGCGTAAATCAAGGCGCTGGGAATTCGCTGGGAGCCGAAGCCTGCGGGCATCGGCTCTAAGCGCGGGGAGGACATTTCAGGCCAATGGCTCGATCCGGATTTCTCGTACGTCAAGCCGCGCGCAGTAGTGCGGCGCCGCACTCGGGAAGTTCGGCTCGAATCCTTTCCAGCAGCCGTTTGGCGCGGTCGCGATGCGCAGCGGCCACCTCGGCGTCCCCCTGGGCGGCGGCCAGCGCCGCCAGGATCGAGTCCATCGGGCCGAACTCGGTCATCCCGGTTTCGAGGCCGATCAGGGTGCCGCTGTGCGGCGCCAGGTATTCGTAGAGCCGCTGAATTGCTGGAGTGTCGCCGAGCTCGATAGCGGCGACCGCCCGCAATGCCGACATGAGGACCGGATAGAAGCCCGCCGCAATCGGATCCGAGTCCTCGTACACGCCGCGTGCGCGCTCGCGCTGTCCGCTCTGCAGCAGCGCGAGCGTGTAGGCCGGGGCGGCTGCCGCGGGCAGGGCCGCATAGGCGTTCGCGAGCCGATCCGTCAGGCTCCCCAGTTCACCCCGAGCCCATCCGGTCGAGAGCGCGCAGAACAACTCCGCCTCCGCGTGATTGGCGACGCCGGCAAGCCGGGTGCGGGTGGTGAACCGCTGGTACAGCTCATCGGCTGCGTCGATGTTCCCGCGCAGCAGTTCCATGGTCCCGGCGAAACAGCTGACCATATCCAGCAGCGGCTGCAACTGGCCCTCGTCGGCGAACTCCACCGCGGCCGTCGCCCGCCGCCCCGCCTCCCGCAGATCCGCCCGGGCCACCGCGGCCCGATATCCCAGATAGTGCGCCAGCGCCCGGTACTCGGCCAGTCCGGCGGCGGTCGCCAGCCCCTCCAGTTCGTCGACCAGTGCCGAGAACTCCGCGTCGTACTCGAATGCGAGATAGGTCACCGCATTGATAGCGGCGCACAGTAATTCGGGATCGCCGGTGCGCCGCGCCGCCTCGAGGGCCAGCCGCGCCAGTCGCCGCCCGGCGGCCGACTCCACCAGTCCCGTCTCGAAGGTCGCCGCGACCAGCAGGCGTACCAGATCGGAATCCCTCACGTCGTTCGAATCGGACTGTGCCGCAACGGTATTCGAGTCGTGATGGATAGGCGCCGTGGGGTCGGGAGCGTCGCTCACCAGCAGGGCCAGGGTGGACGCGCCGATGCCGTACCGGGTCAGGGCGCGCGCCAGCGCCCCCCGCATGTGCTGATCGGGCCTGCGCCAGTTGCGAATTGCCCAGATGATCGGGGCGCGCCAGCAGGTCAGCGCCCGGACCACGAGGTCCGGATCGCCCAGCTGCTCGGCGAGGGTGAGGGCCCGGTCGCGCTCCACGCGGGCCTCCAGATGCCGATTGTCGTAGGCCAGCGCCGTGACCAGCGCGCAGCGGGTGCGCAGCAGTGCGATGCGGTCGCCGGCTGGCGCGTGGTCGGCGTCGTGGCGCGCCAGCCGGTGCAGGTCCACCGCCGACCGCAGCAGCCGCACACCGGCACTGCGTATCCCGCGGCTGGTGCGCCGCTCGGCCGCCCGCTCCACGTATTCGATCGCGCGCGAGGCGGTTTCGGCGGTCGCGCCGGCGAGGGCGTGCCGGGCCAGCACATCCGGATCCCGCGCCACCGCCGGATAGGCGTCGGCACGCTGTTCCAGCAGCTCCAGTGCGGCCCAGTGCATCCGGCCCCGGCGCAGCGGCGATATGCCCAGATACACGGCATCGCGAATCAGCCCGTGCTCGAACCGGATACTCCCGCCGCTCCCGGAGCCCACCAGTCCGGCCGCCTCGGCCGCCGCGACCAGATCGATCACGGTGTCCTCGGCCAGCCCCGCCGTCGCGCTGAGGATCGCCAGATCGACGCTCTCACCCCAGATGGACAGCTGCCGCAGCACCTCGGCTACCCCGTCGGGCAGCTGCGCCACCCGATCCTCGATCAGCTCGCGGATCGAATCCGGCACGTCATCCAAACTCCCCTGTGCGGCAGCCACTTTCGCTACCTCCCGGACGAACAGCGGATTCCCGCCCGTCCGCCGGTGCAGCTGTTCCAGCGCCTCGGCCCCGATCCCCGTCAGCCCGGCAGCCGCCGCGGCTCGCCGCGTCCCCTCCGCGTCCAGTCCATTCAGCTCCAGCCAGGCGCCCGTATGCTGCGCCAGTGCCGCGACCGTATTGTGCGGCCCTTGCGCCGCCTCCGATCGCCGCATCGTGACCAGCACGAATACCGGCTCGTCCCGGAGCCAGCTCACCACCTGCCGCAATACCTGCAAGGTCTCCGGATCGGCCCGCTGCACGTCCTCCAGCAGCAGCGCCACCGGCGCGGAACCGGCCGCGCGCCTGCATTTTTCCGCGATGACCCGCGCCAGCGTGAACACGTCCTCGGCCGGCGTCCCCGCGTCGATCGCGCTCGGCCGCGGTGCGCCCGGTGAAATCGGCTGGGAGGAGACGGTATCCGGCGGTGCCGCGGCGGGAGCGCCCGGTGCGCCGGCCGCGCTCTCCGAAGGCTGCCCAGCCGCAGCCCGGTTCGGCTCGCTCACGTCGAGGGCGGTGCTGATCTCGGTCCAGGCCCAAGCCGCGGGCGCGCCGTCGATCTCCGGGCAGGTTCCTGTCATCGCGGTCCAGCCCGCGGTGGACAGCGTGGCGAGGGTGGCCTCCGCCAGCACGGTCTTGCCGATTCCCGCCTCTCCGGCAACCCAGGCGACCCGCAACTGCCCGGCCCGCGCCGCCTCGGCGGCGTTCAGCAGCTCCGACAACTCGGTGAGATAGCCGGTAGCGCAATGGAACCCGTCGGCAGCTCCGGGTGCGGCGCTGGATTTCGCGGTCACGATGCCCGGGCTGGAGACCGGCGCGGGAGCGGCCCTACTCGTGGTGGTGGCAGGGGGTGCGGCGGGGCCGGTGGGGCGGCGGTCGTGAGCCGGCAGGGGCGGGGTCTGGGCGAGGCCGGCGGAGTGATTGAGAATCGCTATTTCGAGTTGGCGCAACGCGGGGGAGGGATCCACGCCGAATAGGCCGCCGAGGAATTCGCGAGAGCGCCGGATGGTGGTGAGCGCCTCGAGCTGCTGACCCAGCTGGTATTGCGCCAGGGCGAGCAGGCGGACGATTTCCTCGCGGCCGGGATTGTCCTCGAAGAGCTGGCGGAGTTCGCGGACCACTTCGCCGGAGCGGCCCAATTCCAATTCGGTGCGGGCATTGAGTTCGACAGCGGTGAGGTAGAGATCGGTGAGCCGGTCGGCCTCGGCGACGGCCCAGTCGGCCTCGGCGAAGGCCTCCAGCGCGGGACCGTGCCAGAGCGAGAGGGCGGCCTCCAGCAGGGCATTGCGCTCGGTGGGGTCGGTGTGGATCTCGGGGTTGCTGACCAGTTCCTGATAGGTCCGCAGCTGCTGTTCGAAATGCCATGCGTCCACGGCGTTCTCGGGGATCTTCAGGGCATACCCGGACGACTCGGACACGATGAAGCGGGAGGGCGCACGCCGCGGGCGCTGGGGTTCGAACAGTCGCCGCAGGTTGTGGATGTGCACCTGCAGTACCGCGGTGGCCTTGGGTGGCGGGTGCCCGGACCACAGGTCGTCGATCAGCCGTTCGGTGCTCACGACCTGGCCGTGCGCGACGATGAGGCGGCCCAGCACGGCGCGCTGCATGGGGGTGCCCAGGGGGGTGTCGCGACCGTCGACGGACAGCTGCAGGGGGCCGAGCACTCTCAGCTCCGCGCCTGCCATCGGTGTCCTCCTGCGACCGGAAGCGAACTTGGTCATTCGCCGCAAGAAGAGCACTATCCCTCAAAAACCTGGAGATGCCAAAAGGTAGCCGAATGGTTGTCGGATAGTTATCGGCGGGTCGCGGCCATAAAGAAGACCATGTGGTACGGAATTCCGTTTCCAATGCTACCGGTGCGAATACGTCGCACAACCCGGCCGGAAGTGGATCGCAAGAGTGGGCGGGAAGAATACTTCTGACTGGAAGCAACCTTGAAGTTAAGGGGTGGTTGGTGTGACGAAGCCAGTGGATTTCCCCAGGGGCCTGGGAGAGACCGGCATCGAGCCCGAGAGCACCGGCATGTACGTGGACCGCGACGGCGATATCTGGGAGAAGCGGGACGATGGCTGGCGGCTGATTCTGCAGCGCGGCGTGTCCGTGGACCCGAAGTCCCTCTGGGATTGGACCGAGGGCCACGTCCGCGACTACGCGCCCTTCATGCCGGTCGTCGCCGGGCGCTGACGGTTTTCCGTCGCGAGGGTGATCGCGGCGTGCAAATCGACTGCGGTACAAACTATTCGGGTACCAGCGCGCCGCTCAGATGGTCATAGGCCACCTGTGCGTGCAGTCGCACGCCGGTGACGAGGGTGTCGTCGTCGGCGTAGAAGTGCGGGTTGTGGTTCATGAAGAGTCCGCGCCCGCCGGGCATCGGCGTGGGCAGACCCGCGGCATCGAGCTGCGTGTCCTGCACGCCCAGCGTCACGTACAGCCCGCCGTATCTGTTGACGAACTCCGAGACGTCGTCGTATCCGAGTGTGGCCCCCGTCTGCACCACCCGGTCGTCCCCGGCCACCCGGCGGAAGGTGGGCAGCCCGGCATCCACCCACGCCTGCTCGTTGTGCACGGCGGGCACATCCTGCAGGAAATCCACTGCGGCCGAACAGTTGTAGGCGGCCGCGGTGTTCGTGGCGAGCGTCCGCAGCCGTGTCTGCACCTCGCCCATGTCGTGCTCCACCGCGCAGCGGATGGTGCCCCACAGCGTCACGGTCTGGCCGATGATATTGAACCGCCCGACGTCCTCGACGTGCCCGATGCTCACCGTGACCGGGTCGAAGGCGCTGACCTGCCGATAGAGCTGCCCGATACCCGTCAGGATCGCTCCGGCCGCCGGCATCGGGTCGATGCCCATCCACGGCGTGGACCCGTGTACCTGCAGGCCGGTGAGGGTGATCCTGGTCAGGCAGGACGCCCCGAACTGGTTCCCGACCCGATATCCGATGTAGCCCTTGGGGTATGGGGTGACGTGGAATCCGAACGCCATGGTCGGCACGGGATCGTCGAGCGCGCCCTCGGCGAGCATCTCACGCGCACCGCCCTTTTCGTCGACCGGCGGGCCCTCCTCGGCGGGCTGGAACACGAAAAGTACGGTGCCCGGCAGCTTTTCGCGGACGTCGGCCAGGACAGTGGCAGCGCCCATGAGCATGGCGGTGTGACAGTCGTGCCCGCAGGCGTGTGACACCGGGAACGGCCCGCCGGGGTACTGCTGATCGACCATGTGGGAGGCGAACGGCACCCCGCACAGGTCCGGCACCGGCAGTGCGTCGATGTCCCCGCGCAGCGCCACCACCCGGTCGCCGGCCTGCCCGCCGCGCAGCACACCGACCACCCCGTGCCCGGCGATGCCGGTGCGAACCTCGTCCAGGCTCAATGCTTTCAGGTGATCGCTGATCAGCGCCGCGGTGTTCCCCTCGCGATTGGAGAGTTCCGGATGCTCGTGCAGATGCCGCCGCCACCGCACCACCTGTCCGGCGACCGCAGCCGCGCGGGCGTCGAGTTCGTCGTGGATCGCGGGCATCGGGACTCCGTTCGGCCGGTATTCCGACGACGGGGCAAGGGCCGAACCGATCCGAAACAAAGTCGTTACGGCCATTTGCCGTCCGCGCCGAGGCTACTACTGTGGACCCCGAGTTCGCCATCCGATAGCTGACGCGTCGGCAGGCTCGTTGCGAACCCGAGTCCTTCCGAGCGTCACCCGAAGCCACGAGGTGACCATGACCCAGGGTTGGCCCAGTTCGATGGGGTCGTTCGACTCCTTCGACGATATCTTCAACCGATTCTTCGGATCCGGAATGTCCCGCCAGCCGCCGGTGCAGCGCATCGACCTGAGTCGTTTGCTGAGCGAGAGCGCCAAACAGGTCGTGGACTCCGCCCGGCAGGCCGCCCACGACTGGGGCAGCGCCGAGATCACCCCCGAGCACCTGCTCTACGCGGCCGCCGCCATCGAGCCATCCCAGAGCATCATCGCCGAAATCGGCAGGGACCCCGAACAACTGCGCAAGCAGATGCGGACCGCCGCGGGCAGCGGCGTCGGCGCGCACGGCCAGGACCATGCCCTGGCCCTGAGCCCCGGTGCCAAGCTGGCCCTGCGCAATTCGCAGCGCAGCGCCGCCGAAGCGGGCAGCAGCTACATCGGGCCCGAGCACATTCTGCTCGGCATCGCGGGCGTGCACGACAGCCCCGCCGCCCAGGCCCTCTCGGGCGCGAAGATGCCCGCCGCCCAGACCGCCAAGGAGCCTTCCGACACCCCGACCCTCGACGAGTACGGCCGCGACCTCACCGCAGAGGCTCGGGCCGGAAAGATCGATCCGGTAGTCGGCCGCGCCGAGGAGATCGAGCAGACCGTCGAGATCCTGTCGCGGCGGCGCAAGAACAATCCGGTCCTCATCGGTGATCCGGGCGTCGGCAAGACCGCGATCGTGGAGGGCCTGGCCCAGCGCATCGTCAATGGCGATGTGCCCGCCACCCTGACCGATCGCCGGGTCGTCGCGCTGGACGTCAGCTCGATGGTGGCGGGCAGCAAATATCGCGGCGAATTCGAGGAGCGGCTCACCAAGGTGCTCGACGAGGTGCGTGAGCACTCCGACGAACTGGTGATCTTCATCGACGAGCTGCACACCATCGTGGGCGCGGGCGCCGGTGGCGAGGGCTCCATGGACGCGGGCAATATGCTCAAGCCCGCCCTGGCCCGCGGCGAACTGCACGCCATCGGCGCCACCACCATCGACGAGTACCGCAAGTACATCGAGAAGGACGCGGCGTTGGAACGCCGCTTCCAGCCGGTCATGGTGTCCGAGCCGTCGGTGGCCGACACCATCGAGATCCTGCGCGGGCTCTCCGATGTGTACGAGGAGCACCACCAGGTGCGCTACCTGGACGAGGCGCTGATCGCCGCGGCCGAGCTGTCCGACCGCTACATCACCGACCGCTTCATGCCGGACAAGGCCATCGACCTGGTGGACCAGGCAGGCGCGCGGGTCCGATTGCGTACGCGCACACCGGATCCCAAGGTGCGTGAGCTGGAAGACAAACTGGCGCACCTGAATCGGGAGAAGGACGCGGCGGTCGCCGGCGAGGACTACGAGCGGGCCAACAAGATCAAGGCCGAGATCTCGAAGTTGGAGAAGAAGACCGCCGACGAGGTGGACCGCACCGAGATCCCGACGGTCGGGATCACCGATATCGCCGAGGTGGTGTCGCGGCAGACCGGTATCCCGGTCGCCGACCTCACCACCGAGGAACGCGCGAAACTGCTGAAGCTGGAACAGGATCTGCACCGGCGGGTGGTCGGCCAGGACGAGGCCATCGTCGCGGTGGCCGAGGCGGTGCGCCGCGCCCGCGCCGGGCTCAAGGACCCCAACCGGCCCATCGGCTCGTTCCTGTTCCTGGGCCCCACCGGCGTCGGCAAGACCGAACTCGCGAAAGCCCTGGCGGAGGCCGTCTTCGGTGACGAGGACCGGCTCATTCGCTTCGATATGAGCGAGTTCCAGGAGAAGCACACCGTCTCGCGGCTGGTGGGCGCGCCGCCCGGATACGTGGGCTACGACGACGCCGCCCAGCTCACCGACAAGGTGCGCCGGCAGCCGTACTCGGTGATCCTGTTCGACGAGGTCGAGAAGGCGCATCCGGACGTGTTCAATGTGCTGCTGCAGCTGCTCGACGACGGCCGGGTCACCGACTCCAGGGGCCGCACGGTGGATTTCAAGAACACCATCGTGATTCTCACCAGCAATATCGGCTCCGATCTGATCCTGTCCGCGAAGGACGGCGACCTGGACTCGATCACGCCGCAGCTGGAGGAGCGGCTGCGCCGGCAGTTCCGGCCCGAGTTCCTCAACCGGCTCGACGAGCAGATCATCTTCCACCGGCTCGACAGGTCGCAGCTGCGCAATATCGTCGGCCTGGTGCTCGACGGCACCAAGCGGCGGCTGCACGCCCAGAACATCGACCTGGATGTCACGGACCGGGCGATGGACTGGCTGGCGGAGAACGGATATCAGCCCGAGTTCGGCGCCCGGCCACTACGCCGGACCGTGCAGAAGCAGCTGGACAACGCACTGTCGAAGAAGCTGCTCGAGGGCGCGCTGGCGCCCGGCGACACGGTGCGCATCGATGCCGACGGCAGCGGTCTGCAGATCGAGGCGATTCACCACAGCGGTGGGACGAAGACCGACGCCGAGATCACCGAGGAATCGGTCATGACCGTCGGCAAGGGCGGCAAGGTCAAGCCTGACAAGCCGGATGCCAAGCACGCCGGCGGAAATGGCCACGGCAAGCACGGCACGAAGGCGTCGGGCGGTAAGGCGTCCCCCACCAAGCACTGAGTACTCTCGTACACGAAAAGCGCCGCGCCGGAACCGATCCGGCGCGGCGGTCAGCTCGGTGTCTGCGCGGGGACGTCCCACACCCGCCGGTGCCACAGCCCGCTATCCGTCGGCGCGTCCACATCGAACGTGGTCACGGCGTCGCCGGGCGCGCCCGGCCACTGCTATCGATCGGCCTGCGCGCTCGGGGCGGTTGCATGTCGGTTTCGAATATGCGTTAACTTCTGGTTATGGACCTTGATCGCGACGCCGCGCCGCTGCCCCTGGGCGACCTCGTCGCGGACGGGCCCTTCCCGCCGCATCACCCCGGCTGCTTCGGCTGTGGCCCCGCCAATCCGGCGTCCCCGCAGATCGCCTTCGGGCGTCGGGGCGACACCGTGCGCGGCACCTTCACACTGGACGAGCGGCACCAGGGCGCGCCCGGCGTGGCGCACGGCGGCATCATCGCCGCGGCCCTGGACGACGCCTGCGGCGCGATCCTGGTCCCACTGCGCCAGCCCGCCGTCACCGTCAAACTCGACGTCACCTTCTGTGCCCCCGCTCGCCTGCACCGCGATTTCGTGGTCACCGCGGTGCTCGCCGGACGTGAGGGCCGCAAACTCTTCATCGACACCACGCTGACCGATGGCGACACCGTGATCGCCACCGGGCGGGCGATTTTCGTCGAGGTTGCGCCGGAGCACTTCCTGAGTCTCGGTGCGACCCTCGGAGAGATGCCCACCATCGGGCTGTGATTCGGCGCAACCGCGAACCACAGGTGCTCCCGGGCGATCAGGCCCGCGAGCGCGCCGTCGGCCAGGGAGCCGAGTACCGGAACCCAGGCGTAGGCTCGATCGGCGTTCTTCCTGGTGAAAATGATTCCGGCACGGGGTTTTTCGGGAAATGAATACGACTCCGGCGCCGCGCGGGATTACTCGTGCGGCGCCGGAATGCTCGGGGTGATCCTCAGCCGACGGCGATCATGCGGGCCGCGTTGGCCGACTCGTCGTCCTTCTCCTCGTTGGCCGCCAGTTCGGCGTGCACGCGGTCGAAGTAGCGGTTGATCTCGGCATTGGTGCGCTCGTCGTCCCAGCCCAGGCGCGGGGCGATGAGGCGGGCGATCTCCGGCGCCGCCCGCAGGCCGCGGTCGGGCACCTCGATGGAGATGCGGGTGCGGCGGGTGAGCAGGTCGTCCAGGTGCAGCGCGCCCTCGTGGGTGACGGCGTAGACGGCCTCGGCGCCCAGGTAGTCTTCGGCGCCCGGAATCGGTTGGCCCAGTTCGGGAACCGCGGCGATGAGGTCGAAGATCTCCGCGGTCAGCGAGCCGTAGCGGCCCAGCAGATGCGCCACGGTCTCGACCGGCAGTCCGGCCCGCGCCGCCACATCGGCGATGGTGTCGACCATGTCCTGGTAGCCGACCGCGCCCAGGATGGGCAGGTTCGCGGTCACCGACGGCGCGGCGTCGCTGCCGAGGCGCTCGGCGGCGGCGTCCACCACATCGGCGGCCATCACCCGGTAGGTGGTGTATTTGCCGCCCGCGATGACGAACAGGCCCGGGGCCGGTTCGGCCACCGCGTGCTCGCGCGACAGCTTGGAGGTCTCCTTCGACGCGCCGGTCATGAGCGGCCGCAGGCCCGCGTAGGTGCCGACGATGTCGGCGCGCGTGAGCGGTTCGCGCAGTAGCGAATTGACGTGGTCGAGGATGTACTGCACATCCGCGGCGGTCGCGGTCGGGTGGTTCTTGTCCAGCGACCAGTCGGTGTCGGTGGTGCCGATGATCCAGTGCTCGGCCCACGGGATGACGAACAGCACGGACTTCTCGGTCTTCATGGCGATGCCGGTGTTCAGGTCCAGCTTCTCGCGCGGGACCATGATGTGCACGCCCTTGGACATGCGTACGTGGAACGGGAAGTCCACGCCGGTCATCTTGATCATGTCGTCGGTCCACACTCCGGTCGCCGAGATCACGGTCTTGGCCCGGATGCTGTGCTCCAGACCGGTTTCCAGATCCACGACCTTCGCGCCCACGACCTGCTCGCCATCGCGCAGCAGCCCGGTGACCCGGGTGCGGGTCAGCACGGTCGCGCCGTGCTGGGCCGCGGTGCGGGCGATCATCATGGTGTACCGGGCGTCGTCGACCTGCGCGTCGTAGTAGCGAATGGCGCCGGTCATAGCGTCTTCCCGGAGCGCCGGCGCCAATTCCAGTGCGCCGGAACGGCTCAGGTGCCGGTGCATGGGCACCGAGCGCGCGCCGCCCATGGTGTCGTAGAGGGCGATACCGGCGCCGATGTAGAAGCGCTCGTAGTGCTTCTGCAGCGGGAACAAGAACGACACCGGATGCACCAGGTGCGGGGCCAGCTTGTTCAGCAGCAGGCCGCGCTCCTTCAAAGCCTCACGGACCAGCGCGAAGTCGTACTGTTCCAGGTAGCGCAGGCCGCCGTGGATGAGCTTGGAGGACCGGCTGGAAGTACCGGCGGCGAAGTCGCGCGCCTCGACCAGGGTGACGGACAGGCCGCGAGCGGCGGCGTCGAGGGCGGCGCCCGCCCCGGTCACTCCACCACCGATCACCAGAACGTCGATTTCGGTGTCGCCGAGCGAATCAATCGCCCGGGCGCGGTAGGCGGGATCCAGTTGTGCGGACACGAAATACTCCTTGTTATCGGTGTTTCGAAGCTGAAGGGGCACCGGTCAGTCCTCGTCGTCGAAGTCGACCCAGTCGAGGGTGCGCGAGACGGCCTTGACCCAGCGCGCATAGCCGCGCTGCCGCTGCTCCTCGGTCATGGTGGGCTGCCAGTTCTTGTCCTCGTGCCAGTTGGCGACGAGTTCGTCTGTGCTACGCCAGAATCCGACCGCGAGACCAGCGGCGTAGGCGGCGCCGAGCGCGGTGGTCTCGGCGACCACCGGCCGGGAGACCGGCACGCCGAGGAAGTCGGCCTGGATCTGCATGGCGAGTTCATTGGTGGTGACGCCGCCGTCGACGCGCAGGGTGTCGAGCCGCACCCCGGAGTCCTGCTGCATGGCCTCGACCACGTCGCGGGTCTGATAGCAGATGGATTCCAGTGTGGCCCTGGCGATGTGGGCGTTGTTGCTGAAGCGGGACAGGCCCGCGATCACCCCGCGGGCATCCGGGCGCCAGTAGGGTGCGAACAGCCCGGAGAAGGCGGGCACGAAGTAGACGCCGCCATTGTCGGGCACCTGACGGGCAAGGGCCTCAACCCTTTCCGCGCCGGAGATGATGCCCAGCTGGTCGCGCAGCCACTGCACGGCCGAGCCGGTGACGGCGATCGAGCCCTCCAGCGCGTACACCGGCTTGTCGTCGCCGAACTGATAGGCGACCGTGGTCAGCAGGCCGTGCTCGGAGTGCACGATCTCGGTGCCGGTGTTCAGCATCAGGAAATTCCCTGTGCCGTAGGTGTTCTTGGCCTCGCCCGGCCGGAAGCAGACCTGGCCGACGGTGGCGGCCTGCTGGTCGCCGAGCACGCCCGCGATCCGCACCGCGCCCTTGAACGGGCCGCCCGGGTAGGTGGTGCCGAAGCCCTCGGGATTCGACGAGGGTGCGATGCGCGGCAGCATGGCGCGCGGCACCCCGAACACGGCGAGCAATTCGTCGTCCCAGTCCAGGGTTTCGAGGTCCATGAGCATGGTGCGCGACGCATTGGTCGGGTCGGTGACGTGCACACCGCCGTGGACGCCGCCGGTGAGGTTCCAGATGATCCAGCTGTCGGAGGTGCCGAAGAGGGCGTCGCCGTTCTCCGCGTCCGCCCGCACGCCGGGGACATTGTCGAGGATCCACTTCAGCTTGCCGCCGGAGAAGTACGGCGCGGGCGGCAGTCCGGCGCGTTCGCGAATGAGATCGCCGTGGCCGGCCTTCTCCACCTCGGCCACGATGCGGTCGGTGCGGGTGTCCTGCCAGACGATGGCGTTGTAGTAGGGGCGTCCGGTGTGGCGGTTCCACACGACGGTGGTCTCGCGCTGATTGGTGACGCCGACGGCGGCCAGGTCGCTCGCGGTGAGACCGGCTCCGGCCAGGGCGCTCTTGATGACGGTGCGGGTGCGCTCCCAGATCTCGTCCGGGTTGTGCTCCACCCAGCCGGCCTGCGGGAGAATCTGCTCGTGTTCGAGTTGATGGCGGGCAACCACATTGCCGCCGTGGTCGAACACCATGAATCGCGTGGAGGTCGTGCCCTGATCGATGGCTCCGACGTACTGCGTCATCACGGTCCTTCCGGGAAGCTCGTCATTGAGTCCGTTTGCCTGGGTCCCCCAGAGAGGTGGCGGGGGTGAGACCGGTAACGGCCGGGCCCGAGCGCAACGTTACGAAGTGGAACGTGCCTATGGCAGGGGATGCGTTCGACAATGCCGAACGGTTAGCTGATAGGTTACGAACATGCCGGGTCCGATTCAGTCGATCGAGCGCGCCGCGGCCATGCTACGGCTGCTCGCGCGCGGGTCCGGGCGCATGGGAGTGGGGGAGATCGCCGCGGCGCTGGGGCTGGCCAAGCCGACCGCGCACGGCATTCTGCGGACGCTGCACGGGGTGGGGTTCGTCGATCAGGATCCCGTGACGGGCAAGTATCTGCTGAGTCCGGCACTGCAGGACCTCGGGTCCGGGCACCTGGACGCCAATGAACTGCGTTCCCGGGCCATCAACCGCGCCGACGCGCTGGCCGCGCGCAGCGGGGAATCGGTGCGTATCGCCGCGCCGGTGGACGGGGAAGTGGTGGTGATCCACCACGTCTTCCGGCCCGACAATACCGAGCAGGAACTGGCGGTCGGAGAGGAATTGCCGCCACACGCAACGGCTCTGGGCAAGGTACTGCTGGCCTACGACGGGGAGCTCGCCGACGCGGCGCGCGACGGCCGGCTGCCGACGATCACGCACCGTACCCTCACCGATCCGGCGGAGTTGCGGCGGGCCATCTTCGAGGTGCGGCGAACCGGCTGGGCCGGGGATATCGGCGAATACCGTTCCGGTGAGGCGAGCGTCGCCGCGCCGATTCGCTCCCGGGGTGGTTTGGTGGTCGGTGCCATCGGCATCACCGGGCCGGTCGACCGGCTCTGCGACGGGCAGCTGCGGTTCCGGTCCGCGACCATCGCCCAGGTGCGCGACGCCGCCGCCGCGGTGTCCCGGGATCTCGGTGGCGCGCAATGACTTTCCCGGACAGGAGCAGGCTCGGATGACGCAACGCTATGTGCTCGCCATCGACCAGGGCACCACCTCCACCCGGGCCATCCTCTTCGATCAGCGGGCGCGGCTGACCGGGGTGGCACAGCGCGAGCACCGGCAGCACTATCCGCGGCCGGGGTGGATGGAGCAGGACGCGCTCGAGATCTGGCGCAATGTGGAGCGCATCGTGCCCGCGGCACTGCGGGATTCGGGGATCACCCTGGGGCAGGTGGCCGCGGTGGGGATCGCCAATCAGCGCGAGACGACGGTGGTGTGGGACCGGCACACCGGGACGCCGATCGGGCGGGCCATCGTGTGGCAGGACGTGCGCACCGAGGAGCTCGTCGAGCGGCTGCGGAAATCGCCCGGATCGGAACGGATTCGGGAGCTGTGCGGGCTGCCGCTGGCCACCTACTTCGCCGCGCCGCGGCTGCGGTGGCTGCTGGATCGTACGCCCGGACTGCGGGAGCGGGCCGAGCGCGGCGACGTGCTGTTCGGGACCATGGAGACCTGGCTCATCTGGAACCTCACCGGGGGAGCCGATCGCGGGGTGCACGTCACCGACGTCTCCAATGCCGGTCGGACGCTGCTGATGAACCTCTCCACCCTGGAATGGGATCGAGAACTGTTGCGGTTCTTCGATATTCCCAAGGCGATGCTGCCCCGGATCCAGCCTTCGACCGGTGAATTCGGCACGGCGCGGCGGGTGCTTCCCGGGGTGCGGATCGCGGCGGCGCTGGGCGACCAGCACGCGGCGCTCTTCGGGCAGACCTGTTTCGCGCCCGGCGAGACCGAATGCACCTACGGCACCGGCGGATTCCTGCTGATGAACACCGGGCGGGAGCTGGTGCGGTCCGAGCACGGACTGCTCACCACCATCGGGTACCAGGTGGGGCCGGAACCGGTGTACGCGCTGGAGGGGCCGATCGCGGTGACCGGCTCGCTGGTGCAGTGGCTGCGCGACAACATCGGGCTCATCGCCAGTGCGCCGGAGATCGAAACCCTGGCGGGCACAGTCGAAGACAATGGCGGCTGCTATCTGGTGCCCGCCTTCTCGGGGCTGTACGCGCCGCATTGGCGCAGTGACGCGCGCGGGCTGCTCATCGGGCTCACCTCGTACATCACCAAGGGGCACATCGCCCGTGCCGTGCTCGAGGCCACGGCCTGGCAGACGCGCGACGTGGTGGAGGCCATGAACGCCGACGCGGGGCTGCAGGCCGGGGCGCTGCGGGTGGCGGGCGGGATGACCTCGGACAACCTGCTCATGCAGATCATCGCCGATGTGCTCGACATACCGGTTATGCGTCCGATCGTTGCGGAGACGGTATCGCTGGGCGCGGCCTACGCGGCGGGCCTGGCGGTCGGTTACTGGCCGGATCTCGAGGGCCTGCGCCACAATTGGCGCGTCGCGGCGCAGTGGCTGCCGCGCATGGATGCGGACCTGCGCGCCGAGGAGTACGACAACTGGAAGCGGGCCGTGCAGCTTACCTTCGGCTGGCTGCGGCCCAGCAAGCCGGTGTCCTGACGACGCGGAAATCGTTGACCTAACGTGGCAGGTATGCGGCTCTACGTCGGTTGCGCAATGTGGACACACCCGGACTGGCAGGAGAAGCCGCTACCCCCGGCAGAACGCCTGCGCACGTACTCCTCCTGGTGCAATGCGGTGGAGGGCAACACCACCTTCTACGCGGTCCCGCAGCGGCGCACCGTCGAATCCTGGGCCCGCCAAACCGATCCCGACTTCCGCTTCGTGATCAAACTGCCCCGCACCATCACCCACGACCGCCGCCTCACCGGCGTCGACGACGAGATGGCGGCGTTCCTGGACGCCATCGAACCGCTGGGCCGCCGCCTGCACTCGCTGTGGGTGCAGCTGCCCGCGTCCTTCACCAACCTGCCCGCTCTCGCCGAGCTGCTGGACGGCCTGCCGTCGCACTGCCGCTGCGCCGTCGAGGTGCGCCACCCCGTTTTCTTCGAAAACCCCCGCGCCACCGCCCAGCTCGAACAGGTGCTGACGGCCGCGGGTGCGGAGTGGATCCCGTTCGACACGACCGTCCTGTTCGACGGCCCGCCCGTCAGCCCGGCCGAGTACGAGGCCCGCTCCAAGAAGCCCAACAACCGGCGCCGCACCCGCGCCCTCACCGAATACCCCATTGTGCGCTATCACGGCCGCGACGACATCGCCACCACCGTCGCCGGCTGGCAGCCGTGGATCGACACCACCGTCGCCTGGCTGCGCGAAGGCCGCTCCCCGACCGTATTCATCCACACGCCCGACAACGCCTCGGCCCGCACGCTCGCCCGCCGCTTCCACGCCGAGGTCCGCGCCCACCTCCCCGACATGGAACCCCTGCCGGACCCCCTCCCCACCGACCCCATGACCCTGTTCTGACCGAACCCGCGGACCGTTCGGCGCGGGCCGAAGGACGGCGGCGGGACACTGGACCCATGGAACCGATCAGAGACGGCGATGTGGACATCTCCGGAGCCGCCCGCCTCCTGGCCGACCCGGCCCGGGCCCGCATGCTCACCGTCCTGGCCGACGGCCGCGCCCAGCCGGCCGGCGAACTGGCCCGGGCGGCAGGCGTCACGGCCGCGACCGCCAGCGAGCACCTGGGCAAGCTGGTCGATCAGGGCTGGCTGGCCGTCGAGAGGACGGGCCGCCACCGCTACTACCGCATCGCACTCCCCGAGGTGGTCCAGGTCCTGGAATCCATGGCCCTGATCTCGCCAGTCCAACCGGTCCGTTCGCTACGTGGCGCTCGCGCCAACCGCGACCTGAAGCTCGCCCGCACCTGCTACGACCATCTCGCCGGAGCCGTCGGGGTAGCGATCTTCGACGCCCTGCACGACGCCGCCCTGCTGAACGTGATCGGCGGCCACTGGACCGCCCCCGACCATACCCACCCCCTCCTCGACGAATTGGCCATCACCCCAACCGATCTCCGCCATTTCGGCCGCCGCCCACCGGTCAAGGTCTGCCTCGACTGGTCCGAACGCCGCTACCACCTGGCCGGCGGCCTCGGCGCGCTGATGCTGCGCCGCATGCTCGACAAGAACTGGTGCGCCCCCGGAACCACCCCCCGCGCAATGGCATTCACCCCCGCCGGCTGGGCGGCACTCGACCGCACAGCCGGCATCGACAAGACCGCCATCAGCTCCGACCTCACCGGAACCGCCACCCCAGCCCCCGCAAAGGTCGTTCCACGCGGCGCCTGAAAGGCCGGGCCCCGCACCCCCGCACGAACACCGGCAGGCACGCCATCTCCGGGTCGGTCGTCACCGGCCTGACCGTCGGCGCGACGGGGCTGATCGGCCTTGTCTGCATCAGCGCCCGGACACCCTATCCGGTGGTCGCGATCCCCTTGCTGCTCATCGGTTTCGGTATGGCCTACACCATGCCCGCGGCCACCAATGTCACCGTGTCGGCTGCGGGCCCCGCGCACGCGGGGTTGGCCGCCGCCATCCTGGCCCGGTCGCTCCTCCCGGCACGGGGTCGTCCGTGAACGGGGCAGGGCCGTCCTGAATGTGGCAGGGGTCGACCCGGAATGAAGACGCGGCACACTGCGGGGCGGGCCCGGCCCGCTCCGCAGTGTGCCACCGGATGATTCAGCCCACGAGTACCGGGGGTTTGCTGGAGCGCTGGGCTTCGCGGGCGAGTGCGCGGTCGCGCTGCTCCTCGAAGCGGACCACGTCCTTGCGGAGCTTGTCGAGGAATTCGCCGAGCTCGTTGCGGCGCCGGTCGCCGGACGGGCCGAAGTCGGTGCGCTCGAAGATGTTCCACTTCTTGAGGTTGGGGATCAGCACCTCGTCGAGGTGCTGGCGCAGATCGTAGATGCCGTGCTTGGCCATCAGCACGCCGTTACGGCGGAAGTTGGGCATGCCCAGGCCGGGCATCTGGAAGCTCACCACGACATTGGTGATGGCGTCCATGGCCTGGTCGGGCGAGAGGTCCAGGGCCGCGGCGCACATGTTGCGGTAGAAGAGCATGTGCAGGTTCTCGTCGGCGGCGATCCGCTGCAGCATGCGGTCCGCGACGGGGTCGTCGCATACTCTGCCGGTATTGCGGTGGGACACCCGGGTCGCCAATTCCTGAAATGTCACATAAGCGACGGAATGCATGAATCCGGCATCGGCGTGAATGAACTCGGTGCCCGAGTACTTCCTGATCAGATGCGCGGGGTTGTACCCGTCGGTCATGTGAATCATTCGTGCCTGCTCCAGCGCCACCGGATCCACACCCCGGGTGACCACCAGATAGTCGCGCATCACGATGCCGTGCCGGTTCTCCTCGGCCGTCCAGCGGCCCACCCAGGTACCCCAAGCCCCGTCCTGGGAGAAGTTCTCGGCGATTTCCCGGTGATAGCTGGGAAGATTGTCCTCAGTGAGAAGATTGGTCACCATGGCCGCCTTGGCGACCTCGCTGAGCTTCGACTGCTCCGGTTCCCAGTCCACACCCGCCATAGCTGCGAAGTTGCGACCGAGATCCCAAGGCACGTAGTCGTGCGGGTTCCAGTCCTTGGCCATCGATAGGTGACGATTCACGTTCTGCTCGGCAATCGGTTCCAGCTCGATGAGCAGCTCCAACTGCGTGAGACTCCTGGCCACGATCCTGTGCCCTCCCTCGAAATGGATCCGGTGCTGGGGGAATGATGTTAGGAGAGAAATGCTGGAGATCCGGCGATCGCCGCCGCGGCGGAGGGATCCGTGGAGTTGAAAAGGGATGCCCGCGTGTCGCTTAATGGGACCGATCGGCTCCGCCTCGGATAATCTAGCTCAGTTCGCCGAATATTGGCTTGATACCCGGCCGATGCGTTCATAGCCGGGCTCGCTCGCTAGTTCCAAACCAGTCATTGACAGCCATGCGGATCGCACGCTGGTTCGCCGAAGCATTGCTACGGAGAGTGAACATGCAGACGCTCTATCGCCGGCAGTACCCCAGTGTCGTTGTCACCGCGCTCGCGGCGACCACCTCGATCGCGGGCGACGTCGACTCGACGTGGAAGGGACTACTCAACGGGGAGAGCGGGATCGACGTCCTCGAGGACAGCTTCGTCGACGATTTCGGCTTACCGGTCCGCATCGGTGGTCACCTCAAGGTCTCGCCCGCCGGCCTGGTCACCAATGCCGAGGCCCGGCGCCTGTCCTACGTCGAGCAGATGGCGGTGATGCTGGGTCGTGAGGTGTGGGTCAACGCCGGTAGCCCCGAGGTGGACCGGGATCGCCTCGGCGTCTCCATCGGCACCGGTCTCGGCGGCGCGGAGATGCTCATGTCCGCCCGCGACAAGCTGGTCAACGGCGGCTACCGCAAGGTGGTGCCGCACACAGTGCAGGCCGTGATGCCCAATGGCGCGGCCGCCTGCGTCGGGGTCGAGCTGGGCGCGAGGGCCGGTGTGTGCACTCCCGTTTCGGCTTGTTCGTCCGGTTCCGAGGCGATCTCCAATGCCTGGCGCATGGTCGTCATGGGCGACGCCGACATGGTGGTCACCGGCGGTGTGGAGGGTTCCATCCAGGCACTGCCCATCGCCGGATTCTCCATGATGCGCGCCCTGAGCACTCGCAACCACGACCCCAAGGGCGCCTCGCGGCCGTTCGACATGGACCGCGACGGTTTCGTTTTCGGTGAGGCCGGCGCGCTCATGGTCATCGAGACCGAGGAGCACGCCAGGGCCCGCGGCGCCACCGTCCACGCCCGCATCATGGGCGCGGGCGTCACCTCCGACGGCTTCCACCTGGTCGCCCCCGACCCCGAGGGCACCGGCGCGGCGCGTGCCATGTCCCGCGCCATGGAGTACGCGGGCCTGTCCAAATCCGATATCACGCATATCAATGCGCACGCCACCGCCACGCCGATCGGCGATACCGCGGAGGCGAACGCCATCAAGCAAGCCGTCGGCAATCACGCCGCGGTGTACGCGCCGAAATCCGCCCTCGGGCATTCCATCGGCGCGGTCGGCGCGCTGGAGTCGGTCATCACCGTCCTCAGCGTGCGGGACGGAATCATCCCCGCCACACTGAATTTGGAGAATCAGGACCCCGAGATCGACCTGGATGTGGTGAAAGGCCAGGCCCGGCCGGGTCGCTACGACTACGCCCTGAACAACTCCTTCGGCTTCGGCGGGCACAACGTGGCCATCGCTTTCGGCCGCTACTGATCGCCCCGGCCATACGCGGTATCTCCATCGGCTGTAGGCAGTGACGCGGGGTCCGGCACCTGCTAGAGTTCCCCAGCCCCCAGCTACATTCGGGCTTTCGTGTCGATCTTTGTTCGGTGTCACTGCACAGTTCTGACGACTGTGAGTTGAAAAAGGATAGGGAATGATCGGCGAGACCATCGATGACTATCTGGACGAGCACGGCAACATCAAGATCCCTGAGAACCAGACCATGGTCGACCTGGTCGACAAGCACGCCGCGGCCAACGGGGACGAGCTCGCCTACCGCTATATCGACTATTCACGCGAACGCGACGGCGAGTACCACGACATCACGTGGAATCGCTTCGGCATCCGGCTGCGCGCCGTAGCCGCCCGACTACAGCAGGTCACGCAGCCGGGCGACCGGGTCGCCATCCTGGCGCCGCAGGGACTCGACTACATCGTGGCCATGTACGCCGCGGTGTACGCGGGCAATATCGCGGTACCGCTGTTCGATCCGGACGAGCAGGGGCACACCGACCGGTTGTACGCCGTGCTCGAGAACTGCATGCCCGCGGCCGTCCTGACGGTCGGTGCGGCCGCCTCCGGGGTGCGCGAGATCTTCAAACACCTACCCGCGCCGCAGCGCCCGCGCATCGTGGCGGTCGAGGCGATCCCGGACGGCGTGGGGGCGAGCTGGGTACGGCCGCACCTGCAGATGGACGATGTGGCCTACCTGCAGTACACCTCCGGCTCCACCCGCACCCCGGCCGGCGTGGAGATCACGCACCGGGCTGTCGGCACCAACCTGCTGCAGGTAGTCGATGCCATCGGCATCACCGAGAAGGCCCGCGGCGTCACCTGGCTGCCGCTGTTCCACGACATGGGGCTGCTGACGGTCATCCTGCCCACCATCGGCGGCAAGTACATCACCATCATGTCGCCCAGCGCCTTCGTGCGCCGGCCCTACCGCTGGATCAAGGAGCTGGCCGCCCAGGAGGACGGCGCCGAGATCTTCGCCGCCGCACCGAATTTCGCCTTCGAGCACGCCGCGGCCCGCGGATTGCCCAAGGCCGGTGAGGAATTGGACCTGTCCAATGTCATCGGACTTATCAATGGCAGCGAGCCGGTGTCGCTGACCTCGATGCAGAAGTTCAACGACGCCTTCGCCCCGTACGGCCTGCCCAAGACCGCCATCAAACCCTGCTACGGCATGGCCGAGGCCACGCTGTTCGTCTCCGCCACCAAGCGTGAGGACGAGGCCCGCACGGTCTGGGTGGACCGCACCGAGCTCAATGCCGGGCAGATGGTCGAGGTCGACGAGGACGCGGAAAACGCTGTGGCCCAGGTGTCCTGCGGCTACGTGGCGAAGTCCCAGTGGGCGGCCATCGTGGACCCGGACACCGGCGCGGAGAAGGCCGAGGGCGAGGTCGGCGAGATCTGGTTGCACGGTGCGAACATCGGCCGCGGCTACTGGGGCCGTCCGGAGGAGAGCCTTGCCACGTTCCACAACAGGCTCACCTCCCGGCAGCCCGCGAGCCGCGCGGAAGGTGCACCGGCGGACGGGAACTGGATGCGCACCGGCGACTTCGGCGCGTACTACGACGGCGAGCTCTTCATCACCGGCCGCGTCAAGGACCTGGTGATCGTGGATGGGCGCAACCACTATCCGCAGGATCTGGAGTACTCCGCCCAGGAGTCCAGCACCGCCCTGCGCCCGGGTTTCGTGGCGGCCTTCTCGGTCGCGGGGGATCAGCTCCCGGCCGAGGTGGCCGCGGTCGACACCGGCGCGCCCGCCTCCGCCTCCGAGCAACTGGTCATCGTGGCCGAACGCGGGACCGGCGCGGCCAAGCTCGATCCGGAGCCGATCACCGAGACCGTACGGGCGGCCATCGCCAAGCGCCACGGCATCACCGTGCGGGACCTGCTGCTGGTTCCCGCGGGCTCGATTCCGCGCACCTCCAGCGGCAAGATCGCCCGCCGCGCCTGCAAGGCGGCCTACCTGGAGGGCACCCTCCGCGGCGGCCACCGCCAGCAGGCGTTCCCGGACGAGAACGATTGATGGGTTTCTTCGGCGAGTGGCACACCTCCGGGAGGCCTCGAAGGTATGCCACCCGGCGTTTCGGGTCGAGGCGATGCGTCAGTTGTCGAGTTGTACCGAGGTGAGCTGCTCGGCGGGGTGGGCAGCATGCGCGGCCAGGGTGCGGGCGGCGGCATTCAGGCGGGCGCGGGCATCCGCATCGGCAACCAGGCCATCCGGTCCGATACCGCTCTGGAGCACGGTGATGCGGCCGCAGGCCGCCTCGACCAGCTCGGCTCCGACGTAGCCGAGCACGGTGCGCAGGGTGGCCACGGCGGCCTCACCGCGGCCCTCGTAGGCGACGTTCACGTAGGCGACCGGCTTGTCGCTGAGATCGGCATTGCCGACCGTCCACTCGAGCAGGTTCTTCAGGCTACCGGGGATCATGCCCGCGTATTCCGGGGTGCAGAACAGCACCGCGTCGACCTCGGCGAGCTGCCGGTGCAGGTCCTCCACCACAGGCGGCTCGGGCTCGTCACCGGGGATGAAAGCGGGCAGGTCGAGCAGGCCCTGGTACCGGACGGCCTCGAAGTCGGACCCGGCGTCGGCGGCGATCGAGCGCAGCGCGGCGGTGTTCGTCGAGCCCTCGCGAGTGCTGCCCGAAATCAACAGGATGCGGGGAATAGTCACAACTGCGCCAACATGGCTGGGGCCGGGAGTATTTCGAGGTCACGGGGTCGTTGACTCGTATGCGCCGTCCCACCGAATGGGAGTTGTTGTGACAAGAGGTGTCGCTATCTCTCATAGTGGGTATGGTTCCGTTCAACCGAACTGTCCGGGACAGCTGACGCCGCTCCCTCAGGTCCGGTTGTGCGACAACTGCATAACGCGAGTGTGTGCAAGAAGGGCAGGCAACGATGACTGCGAACACCAACCGCCTCGACGAGGCGGCGGTCGGTGCCGGATATCCCGGTGCGTTCGAACCCGGCAGGCTGCTGGCCGCCGAACCGATGACCGCACGGATGCTGCCCGGGGTTCCGCTGCCTGCTCGCGCCTGGCGCATCAAGTACACATCGACCACCGCCATCGGGGCTCCGACACAGGTCAGCGGTACCGTGCTGGTGCCGAACACGCCGTGGCGCGGACCCGGCTCGCGCCCGCTGGTCGGGTACGCCATCGGCACGCAGGGCCTGGCGGGCACGGTCGCCGCCGCGTCCTGGCAGCTGCGTTTCGGGCTGGAGTACGAATCGGTCTTCCTCCGCGCCGCCCTGCGCCGCGGCTGGGCGCTCGCCATCACCGACTATCCGGGCCTGGGCACTCCGGGTCTGCACCCGTACGTCATGGGCCGCGCCCTGGGCCCGGCTGTCCTGGACAGCATGCGCGCCGCGCGCCGGCTGCCCGAGGCGGACCTGGATCCCGACGGCCCGCTGGGCGTCTACGGCTATTCCGAGGGCGGTAATGCCGCGGGCTGGGCACTGCAGTTGCAGCCCGGCTATGCCCCGGACCTGCCGCTTACCGGCGGCGTGGTCGGCTCGGCGCCGGCCGACATGGTCGACATGGTGAAGTTCCTGGACGGCACGCCCTACGCCTTCCTGCTCTTCTACGGTGTGCTCGGCATCGAGGCCGCCTATCCGGAACTGAATGTGCTGCAGCACCTCAAGCCGCAGGGTCGCGCCCTGGCCGCACTGTTCCGCCGCACCCACGTCGCCGCCGCGGCCGTGCTCGGGATCGGTGCGGGTCTGGTCGTGCCCACGAAGGTCTCGACCTTCTGCCACCGGCCCCCGTTCGACGTGCCCGAGGTCAAGGCCCGGCTGCTGGAGAACCGGCTGGGCGGAATCATGCCCGCCACACCGGTTCTGGTGGCCGGCGGCACCAGCGAGCAGGTCATCCCGTATCCGCAGGCCGTGCGCCTCGCGGAGGAGTGGGAGGCGCTGGGCGCGGACGTCACCATGCACACCATGCGGGGACGTGAACACATCGGCGGCGCAATGGCCTTCGCGGGACCGGCCATGCGGTTTCTCTCCGAGCGTTTCACCGAGGAGGCCGACGCTCCGGTGCTGCTCCGCGGGGCGTGAGTCTCAGCCCGCGACACCCCAATGCAGGACGCGCGAGGTGAACAGCACCAGCCCGAGTGAGACCACCGCGACGGTCACCAGGCCGACCACGGCGACCACCAGCGGCCGCCAGCCCGTGCGTGCCAGCTCGCGAATATTGGTATTGAGCCCGACGCCCGCGAAGGTGAGCAGGAAGGCCCAGCGGGACACATTGGCCAGGTTGGTGACCTGTTGCTTGCTCAGCCAGTGGAAGGTCGCCACCGCGGACACGGCCAGGAAGCCCAGCACGAACTTCGGGAACTTGGACCACACGAACACCGCCTTCGCCCGCAGCCCGGGCGCGATGGCCTCGGCCTCGCCGCGCGCCGCCCAGTAGGCCGCGAAGCCCAGCACCACGAAACCGATGAGGGCATTGCGGGTGGACTTCACCAGTACCGCGATCTTGCCCGCCTCATCGGAGAACAGATAGCCGGTGGCGGTGGTCTCGGCGGTGTTGTCCACGGCCAGGCCCGCCCACAGCCCGAACTCGTGATCGCTGAGCCCGATGGCGTGCCCGAGCGGTGGCAGCGCGAACAGCGCGACCGCGCCCAGCGCCAGAATGGCCGCGATGGCATAGCCGACATCGGAATTGCGGGCCCGGATCGCGCCCTTGCCCGCGATGATGGCCGACACCCCGCAGATGGCGGTGCCGATGGCCAGCAGCGATCCGAGCTTGCCGGACAGACCCAGCCAACGCGCCACCGCCAGGATGATCGCGCCCGACACGGTCATGTCGACCAGGATCTGAATGAAACTGGTACCGCCCAGCTTCGCCACATCACCGAGCACGAAGCGCGAGCCGAGCGCTACGATGCCGATCTTCAGCCAGAACTCGTAGGTGCCGACACCGGGCCGGAAGATCGGGTGCAGGCCAACGGTATTGGTGATGAGCAGGCCGATCAGGATGGCCCACAGCACGTATTCGATATCGGGGACGGTCCAGTGCTGGTGCTTGGCGGCGGCGTTCCACCAGATCTGTGCGTACTTGCCGAGCACGCCGACCGCGATGAGCAGCAGGATGCCCGGGAGGTAGCCGAGCAGGCGGGCAACGGTGAGCGGACCCGAGGGCTCTTCGAAGTCGGTTGCCCCGAAGTCGGTTTCGGCGTTCTTTCCGAGATTCACGGTGGTATCACTCACGGCGTCACCACGGAATCTTCGGCAGCACGTCGAACACGGCGAGCACGGTCACCACGCCGGACACGATCACCGACCACCAGTCGGCACCCAGACGTCCGAGGGTGTCGGGCCACGACGGCCGGGCGGCGGATGTCTCCGGCGCGGGATTGGGACTGTTCACCAGGGGCCTCCAGGTCGAGAAAGCGCAGTACAGCAGGTCTGCACTATGGGGTGCCCGGAGGATTTCGGACAGCGTTGGAATCGGCCTGATTCCAGCTCGGTCGTGCTGTTTTCGCTCAGTCGCGCCGATGGGCGGCCGGTGTGTTGACCAGATTCCTTCATCAAGGGGTTACCCGGCGTAGGTTACCGCCGGTAAGAAGTTCAGGCCGCGTGGGTTTGAGCCGGCCGATCGTGGCGGGCATAGCTGCGGTCCGGATTGTTCACGAGGGCGGCCCGCCGCATCATCCGCTCGGTGGCGCGGCGGCCCAGCCGCTCGCTCAGCCGGGTCGCGCCCGGAATGATCCGGCGCGGCACCTCGAGTACGCCGTTGACGGCGGCCGTGGCCAGTACCGCCGCCAGGAAGACCCGGCTGCAGGGCATCTCCAGGAAGTCGGAGTTGGTCTTGCCCAGCAGGATTCGGCTGTAGGAGACCGCATACATGGTGAAGGTCCAGCGCAGCGCGCGGGAGCGCAGGCCGGGACCATCGAACCCGTAGACCGGTCCGAGCGCGGACACCAATGCCTTGGACAGCCGCCGCGAGTCCTCGTCGGGCAGGAATTCGTAGTCGGCCTGTAGCCACAGCAGCCGCCAGGTATCGGTCTCGTCGGCCGGCAGGATCTCGGGATCGAGCCCGATCACATGGCCGACGTATCGCCACAGGTGATAGACGGCCGCCTTCTCCTTCTTCGAGAACCGCAGCCCGACGGCATTGCACCCGGCAATCGTGGCCAGCGAGAACAACATCAGCGTGCCCGCGGTCAGGGACTGGTTGAGCGGGTGGTCCCACTGCTCGTAATCCCAGTCCGGCCGCCGGTTCATGCCCGCCCGCACCTGCGCGTGCATGATGCGCACCCGCACGGTGTTCTTGAATCCCGGCGCGAACCGCTCCAGTCCGCCCGGCGCGGTCACGTCGATCCACCAGGTGGCGGTCTCGACGACCCGGCGGGGCGCCATGGTCTCGGCCGACAGCCCGCCGGTGCCGACCAGCACCTTGCCCGCCCGTGAGGCGAGGTAGCCGCCATTGAGCGAGAACATGGACAGGGCCAGGTTGGTCGCCCACGGCCCGACCCGGCCGCTGACCCGTGCGGCCCGGTCCATCTTGTCCTGGTCGAGCCAGAACGGCACCGAATCGATGTGCGCGAAAAAGGCTTTCAGCTCGGCGGGCGCGTCCGGCACCGCGTCGATGCCGCGCTCCAGGGCCGTCTCGAACATGGCCCGGCCCTGCCCGGTCGGCAGTCGCCGGAACATCTCGACCACGGCGTCGGCCAGCGGGTCGCCCATCTTGGTGAACTTGCGGTAGGCGGCCTGCTGCTCGGGGGTCGGACGGATATCTCCGGGGGCGAGGATCTTGACCCCGATATTGAACGGGAACTCCCGGAAGATCACCGGATCGGGCAATTCGGAACGCGTCATTGCGTGCCTCCTGGATGCGTTCAGATTCTGGTGAAGGACGTCACCAGAACTTTGGTGATAGTCTTCACCAAACCTTGCGGCATGGCAACGGACAGGGCGGAACCGTGGACATATCCCGTGGCCGATACGCCGGTCTCAGCGCTGATGAGCGCCGGAACCAGCGGCGCGAGCGGCTGCGCGAAGTCGCGCTGGAGGTGATCGCCGAGGAGGGTATCGGCGGGTTGAAGGTGCGCGCGCTGTGCGCCCGCGCCGGGCTCAACGATCGCTACTTCTACGAGACCTACAGCCACACCGACCGGCTGCTGTACGAACTGGTCGACGAGCAGCTGGCCGAGGTCGTCGCCGCGGTCATGGGCGTCATCGCCGTCGCGCCCGCCGACACCCGGATCCGCCTGCGGGCCGTGATCGAGGCCGGTGTCACCGCCATCGCCGATCATCCCGCCCGCCGCCGGCTGGCCATCGACATGCAGACCACCGACGAATTGCGCCGCCGCCGTACCGAACTCATCGATGTGGTCGCCCAGGTCATGCTCGATCAGGGGCGCGAACTGCTCGGCGACGCCGCCGTGACCGGAGTGCACGCCGAGCTCGCCGCCCGCACGGTCGCTCACGGCGGCCTGGAGATCCTCATCGAGTGGCTGCGCGACGAGCTGGACATCGACCGTGCCCAGCTCATCGACTTCCTGGTGGCCATGATCCTGACCGCCTCCGAGATCACCACCACCGTGCAGCGCGAAATGGCTACCGGCTGAGTCCCTTTCGGCGGCGCGGATCCTGCGGTAGACGCGCCGTCCGTAGCGCGGCGGCCGGGGAATCAGGGGCCAGGTCGTCCGCCGCGGCTCGTAGCGCGAAGTCGGTGGTCTCGTTGGCCTTCGACTCCTCGGCGAGCATGTGCGCCCAATAACTCTGGAACTCTTCGTAAGTCCCGAACACCGGCTGCATGGAGAGTCCATACCGCTCCCGCCAGGTGACGCTCTCGGCCCACAGCTGTTGCTTCCGGGTGCCGGTCAGGGGTGTGCCGAAGTATTCGTTCATGGCCATGACGGCGTCGACGAAGGGGACGTGCGTCCATCAGAAGATGTCGGGATTCAGGGCAGGATCCAGGTAATCCTCGATGGTGAATTCGGTGGTGGCCGAGTCGGATCCGGACCGCCCCGGGGGGTGTCGAGGCGGTCCGGTGGTCTTCCGAGCGTCAGGGCACGACGATCGTGAAATTGGGATCGGCCTTGTCGAGCAGGCCGGTGAGCCGCTTCCACACCCCGGTATCGCCCTTGGCCTGCAGGCCGTCGAACTTCCCTGTCGCCATCAGTTGCATCAGGCCCAGCTTGGTGAGGGTGATGTCGAGATCGGCATCTCGCTTGCGGGTGGCCGGATGGTGGATGAGCGCGCCATGGCTCAGCTCCATCCGGTACTCCTCGCCGCTGTCGGTGAAATGCCAAGCGATGCTGAACTTCTCGTCCCACGCCTGGGATCCGACGATGTTCAGCGACAGGGTGTCGAACAGCTGGGTGATGCTCATGGCGAGGGCTACCGCCTGGCTGGCGGCGATCGCCGTGGGGGCGACGCCCCGGCGGAGTTCCTGTGCGCCGGTGAGGAAACAGTTGCGCCAGGTCGCGTTCTCGGAGCCGAAGCCGAGCTGGTCGAACACCGCCGCCAGGGTCTCCTTGGCCTCGGCGTGGGACGGGTCGGCGAAGACCGCGTGGCTGCCGAGTTCGGCCGCGAAGCGCAGATCGCCCTGGTCCACGAACTCCTTCACCTTGGCGACGGTCGCGTCCACGCCACCGAGCAGCCGTACGTAGCGGGTGGCCTGCTCCCGCGGCGGGTGCAGCCACAGGTGCGCCGGATTGGCGTCGTACCAGCCGAGATAGCGCTGGTAGACGGCCTTCACGTCATGGCTGACGGAGCCGTAGTACCCGCGGTTGTTCCACTGTGCGGCCAGGTCCGGGGCCAGCGGGAAGTCCTCGGCGATCTCGGTTCCGATCTCGCCCTGGTTCATTCGCCGCACGGTCTGGTCGTGCAGATAGGCGTAGGTGTCGCGCTGCTGGATCAGGAACTCCACGATGTTGTCCCGGCCCCAGGTCGGCCAATGGTGTGAGGCGAACACGACATCGGTGCGGTCGATGAACATCTCGATCGCCTCGGCGATGTACCGCGACCACATGCGGGCATCGCGGACCTGCGCGCCGCGCAGGGTGAGGATGTTGTGCAGGGTGTGGCAAGCGTTCTCGGCCATGCACAGCGCATTGCGGTCGGGCAGCAGGAAGTTCATCTCGGCCGGCGCCTCGGTGCCGGGCGTCATCTGGAAGATGAACCGCACCCCGTCGACCACTTCCTCCTGGCCGGTGGCCGTGATGTCGAGTGTCGGTGCGAGCAGCCCGAATTCACCCGCCGAGGCGACCGGGCCCAGGCCCATGCCGACCAGCCCCTTCGGGTCGCGCGTCAGATTCGCGCCGGAGTAGTACATGCCGCGGCGCAGCATGGCCGTGCCGGCGTACACGTTCTCCGAGATGGCGTGTTCCATGAAGTGCTCGGGCGCGATGATCGGCACGGTGGTGTCCTGATCGACCACACCCAGCACGCCGCCGAAGTGATCGGCGTGCGGGTGGGTGTAGATCACCGCGGTGACCGCGCGGTCGCCGCGGTTCGCGCGGTACAGCGCCAGCGCCGCGGCGGCGGTCTCCGCGCTCACGAGCGGGTCGATCACGATGACGCCGTTGTCCGATTCGATCAGCGTCATGTTCGAAATATCCAGGCCGCGAACCTGATACACACCCTCGCACACCTCGTAGAGGCCGTGCATCGCGGTGAGCTGGGACTGCCGCCACAGGCTCGGGCGGACGGTGGCCGCGCCGTCGGCCTTCAGGAAGTCGAAGGAGTCCGCGTCGTAGGCCACGCCGCCGCTCTTCCCCGGAATCACTGCGGGCGAGAGTCGCGCGATGAATCCGCGCTCGGCATTGTCGAAATCGGTGCGATCAACGGGTGCTGCTGTCATGTGCCACCTCACTGTTGGGTTTCCGGCTCTGCAGAGCCCGTAGGCGGACACTGTCCACGCCACGTCTTTCGCCAGCCTCACACAGAACGAGTGAACTTCCAGCAATTTGAGATAGGTCTGTTGCAGGTGGGTGCGCAAGGTGAATTTGGTGCATTCACGGAGATTCAGCTATGCAACGGATATCCGGCAACCCGCCCGTGGTGTCCGCATTGACCCTGGACGAATCGTGACTCACATCTCAGGATGAGACCTGATCTTCATCGATGAGGAGTGGGCATGGTGACCGAGCAGCGCGTGGACTGGCTGGCGGGTGGCGTGCGGCGGTCGGTCGCCGCGGACCGGATCGTCGGGGTCGCGTCGGAGCTGTTCCAGGCGCGGGGGTTCGACCATGTGGGGATGGACGAGGTGGCGAGCGCGGTCGGCTGCTCGCGGGCCACGCTGTATCGGCACTTTCCCGGCAAGGCCGCACTGTTCGACGCGGTGATGGCCAAATCGGCGATCGCGGTGGCGGAGAGGGTGGCCGCGGCGGTGCGGCGCTACGAGGGCCCGCGCCGGATCGTGGAGGCGATCCTGGCGGCGGTGGCGGCGGTGCGCTCGGATCCGGTGCTGGCCAAGGGATTCGCGGGCACCCGCGCGGGCGGCAGCGACGGGGCCTTCGCGAGCTCGCCGGAGCTGGGGCGGATCGCCACCCTGCTCACCGGGATCGCGCCGGATGACGAAGCGGCGCAATGGATTGTGCGTATGGTGCTGTCGCTGCTGACCTGGCCGCTGGCCGATGCCGCCAGCGAGCGGCGGATGGTGGAGCGCTTCATTCGCTGAGCTGGGGCAGCGGCAGCAGCGGCGCGTCCGGATCGAGGGTGAGGCCGCCGGCGGCGGCGGTGGCCGCGAGCGCGCCCCAAGCGAAGGTGGTCAGTTCCTCGGCGAGTTCCTTTGCGGTGATGGCCGGTTCATTCAGCCGGCGCAGCACACCCAGGCCGATCGCGCCGAGCATGGCATCCACCGCGAACTGGGTGTGGTCGCCGTTCGCACCGCGCAGGCGCAGCACGCCGGAGAAGAAGTCCGCGACTGTATCGGACAGTGGGCGGCCATCCTCACATCAGGCGGGTCGCGCCGAAGGCCGCGACCACATGTGAGCTGACAATGAAGCGAAACAGGTTGGGGCGCTCGGCCACCAGATCGATGTAGGCGGGATTGGGAGCACCAGCTCCGCCGGATGACGCAACCGCTTTCGATGGAGCGCATCCAGTCCCCGGGGGAGCTGGCGTTCGGCAGGGGAGGGCCCCGTTGAACGCACGCGCCCACCAGTTGAAGGTGCGCGAAGTCATCAGCGAGACCGCCGACGCGGTCTCGCTGATCTTCGATATCCCCACCGACCTGACCCGCCGCTTCGCCTAAACGCCGGGGCAATACCTCACCGTGTGCGTTCCCAGCGAGCGCACCGGCTCGGTAGCCCGCTGCTGCTCCCTGTCCAGCAGCCCGCACTGCGACGACCGGCCCACCGTGACGGTCAAGCGGACGCCGGGCGGTTACGGCTCGAACTGGCTGTGCGACAACGTCTCCGCGGGCGACCTCCTCACCGTCCTCGAACCGGCGGGCAATTTCGTGCCACGGGCGTGGGACCGGGATCTGCTGCTCTGCGCGGCGGGCAGCGGCATCACGCCGGTGATCTCCATCCTCAAATCGGCGCTCGCCATCGGGCGCGGCGATATCGCGCTGTTCTATGCCAACCGGGACCGGGAATCGATCATCTTCGCGAACCGGCTGCGGCAGCTGGCTCGCGGTTACCCGCGACGGCTGACAGTGACCCACTGGCTCGAATCCGAGCGGGGGCTGCCGTCCTCGCGTGTCTTCGCATTGTGGGCGCGTCCCTACCGCCGTCATGACGTCTACGTGTGCGGCCCGGCGGGTTTCGCGTCCTCGGTGGAGCGGGGCCTCGGTCAGCTCCGCATTCCCGGCCGGGCCATCCACCAGGAGAACTACCGCTCGCTCACCGACAACCCGTTCGAACACCACAGCCCGATGGCGTCCGAACCCACGCGCGCCATGGCGACCGCCCGGGGCACGGCCGCCGCGGATGTCGCGACCGTCCGGGTCGACATCGACGGCGAAACCCACACCCTGCCGTGGCCGAGATCCGAGAAACTCCTCGACGTCCTGCTGGGCCACGGCATCGACGCCCCCTACGTGTGCCGGGAATCGGCCTGCGCCACCTGCGTCTGCAGCGTCAAGCAGGGCCGCACCCGCATGCTCATGAACGAATCCCTGATCGAAGACGAACTGGCCCAGGGCCTGACCCTCGCCTGCCAGACGCTGCCCGAATCGGACGACCTCCACATCGCCTTCGACCAGTGAGTGCCCGACGCAAGCCGCGCGTCAGGTCGACGTCAGGTCGATGTCAGTCGCACCGGCGACGGTAATCAGGTGAACACCACCGCCGATCTCGGACTGCGCTACCTGCGCGGCGATCACGTCTTCGCCCAGCTGATCCGCTTCGCCCTGGTCGGCGGCGCCAGCAATATCACCTACCTCGTACTGTTCCTGACCCTGAACAGCACCGGTCCCCTGATCGCCAATATCGCCGGCTCGATCCTCAGCACCGTGATCGCCAACGAACTCCACCGCCATCTCACCTTCCGCGCCGCCGGCCGCGTCACCTGGTTCACCGCCCAATGGGAAGGCGGCGGACTGGCCGTGATCGGCCTCCTGATCAGCTCGGCCGCCCTGGCCGCCCTCGACTCCTACGCGCCCGGCCTGAGCCCCCTCGCCCGCGCGGCCGCCGTCATCGCCCTCACCGCGGCCATCGGCGCCCTGCGCTTCCTGGCCCTGCGCGGCTTCGTCTTCGGATCACCCTCCACCGAATCCCGGGCGGAGCTCGAGGAACACCATTCCACGGAATCCGAAGACGCCCTGCGGTATTCGCGGCCGGGCGGCGACGTGCGGCCGGCCTTTCTGATGGGTCCGATAATGGCCTGAACCTGCCGAACCCTCTCTATCGCCGGCTTTCAGGCGCGGGTGAGTTCGGCCCGGGTGGCGGTGAGCATGGTGGTGATGGCGGCGGGGAGGGCTTGGGCGGGGTCGGGGGCGAAGCGGGGGGAGTGGTTGGAGGGGAAGCGGGGTGGAAGGGCGCCCTCGGTGAGCATGTAGGCCTGGTCCTCCTCGCTGAAGCGGGCGGGGTCTATGCCGCCGATGTGCCAGAAGACGGAGGGGGCGTGGGCCGCGGTGCCGAAGGCTCCGAAATCCTCGCTGCCGGTGATGGGGTGGTCCATGGGCATGACGGGGAGGCCGGCGGCGGTGAGGGTGGCCAGCACCCGTTCGGTGTCGCCGGGGGTGTTCTCGGTGACCGGGAAGTGGTCGTAGAACTCGACTTTCGGTTCCTGGGGTGCGCCGGCGGCGGCCGCCTCGGCCTCGGCCATGCGCTGGATGTCCTCGACCATGTGGTTGCGCGAACTGTCGGTGAAGGTGCGCAGGCTGAGCAGGACCTCGGAGGTGTCCGCGATGATGTTGGGGCGGGTACCCGCGTGCAGAGCGCCGGCGGTGAGGACCGGACTGGCGGCGGTGGCGGTCTGGCGGGCGGTGAGCGATTGCAACCGCACCACCAGGGAGGCCGCCATGAGCAGCGGGTCGATGGCCGTGTGCGGCTGAGAAGCGTGGCCGCCCTTGCCCAGGAAGGTGATCCGGACCGAGTCGGAGGCGGCCATCAGGGTGCCGGGCCGGCTCAGGATGATGCCCGCGGGCAGCGGGCTCACATGCTGGCCGAGCACGATGCGCGGATGCGGAAAGCGTTCCAGCAGACCGTCGTTGATCATGCCCTGCGCGCCCGCACCGGTCTCCTCGGCGGGCTGGAACAGCGCCACCACCGTGCCGGGCAAGGGATTCGCCGACAGTTCCGCGCAGGTGCCGAGCAGTGCCGTGACGTGCACGTCGTGGCCGCACGCGTGCATGACGCCGGGGATCGTGGAGGCGTAGTCGAGCCCGGTCTCCTCCTGCACCGGCAGCGCGTCCATATCCGCGCGCAGCCACACCACCGGCCCGGGACCACTCCGCAGCACGCCGACAACACCGGTGCCACCGACGTTCTCGGTCACCTCCCAGCCGGGCAGAGCGCGCAGCTCATCGGCCACCAGGCGGGCGGTGGCGTGCTCCTGGCCCGACAGCTCTGGGTGGGCGTGCAGATGGCGGTAGACCTGCTGCCAGTGCTCGGTCACGTGAGACTCTCCTTCGTCGGGACGATCGCCGAGGCGCGGCGGGCCAGCGTCGCCCGGAACGCGTCGGCGGTTTGCGGGACCACGGCCGCCGCCAGCAACGCCAGCAGTGGTCCGAGGGCCATGGCTTCGAAAGCCGTTGTGTACGAGACGTGATCGGTGATGACACCGAAGGCGAGCGGGCTCACCACACCCGCCAGCTGGCCACCGAAGATGATCACCCCGGTGGCCGCGCCGATATAGGCGCTCGGCAGCGACCGCAGCGGCACCGAGAACGCGGGCATGTAGGCCATCCCGGCGACCAGGCTCATCGTCGTGCCCAGCAGGACGAACAGCGGGAAGGACTCGGCGCGCGGCAGGGCGAACAGCATGGCGGCGGTGAAGGCCATGGCCGGCACCACGATCACCCGCGGCCGCCCGCCGATCCGATCGGAGAGCCGGGCGCCCAGCACCACCCCGGCCGCCGCGGCCAGCGTGGTCGGCACCGCGGCGATGGCGATGCCGCCCATGGAGATTCCGCGCTGCTCGTGCAGGAAGGTCGGCGTCCAGGCGGTGACGCCCCACACCAGTACGTCGTAGCCGAAGAAGATGACCGCGAAGCCGATCAGTGCGGGCGAGAACAGCACGGCGCGGCGTTCGGCCCTCGTGCCGGCGTTCGCGACCGGAATCTCGTCCTGCACCAGCGGTTCCGGCATCCATCGACGCCACGCCAGGATGACCGCCACCCCCAGCACCGAGATGACCCCGAACATCACCCGCCACCCGACCGTGGGCAGCATGACCCCCGCGATCACCGCCGCCAGCAGCAGGCCGGCCGCGTTCGAGGAGTTCGTCCATCCCGCAGCGGTCGTCCGCTGCTCGGGCAGACTGCGTTCCGCCAGCGCCTTGATGGCGGCCGCCGGAAAAACACCCTGCACCAAGCCGAACAGGAACCGGATGCCCAGCAGGACCGCGAAAGACCAGGCGACCGCGGTCAATCCGGTGAAGATCGACCAGGCCGTCAGACCTGCGATGCCGACCTTCAAGGCCCCGAACCGATCCGCCAGCAAACCTCCGGGAACCTGGATGAGCGCATAGGCGATGAAGAACGCCGACACCAGCAGACCCTGGTGCGTGTGGTCGAGAGCCAGGTCGTCGCCGATCGAGGGCAACGCGAAATTGATCACGGTCCGATCGATGTAATCGACCACCCACGCCGCGAACAGCAGCATGATGGTTATCCGGGTGGTGCGTGGCATCCAGGCCCCTTCAAAAGCGGGAGTAGTGGCAGGGCGCCACGTTCGTGCCGATGCCCGAGCATACGGCGCAATTGCCGAGAGCCGCCATGTGAGGTGGTGACGCCCTGATCGCACGATTGGTAAACGCCCTGCAATTGGCTGGACGGGGTTCGAGAGGCACGAGTCACTGCCCGCACCCGTGGCGTGCGGCGTGGCGCTGGGGGTGTCGTAGTCTCGCGTCCGATGAGGGACATGACTATTCACGGGTATGCGGCCGACGGGTACGGGCGGGTGGCGGACGCCTTCCGGCGCAACTTCCAGCACGGGGAGGTCGGCGCGGCCGTGGCGGTGTTCGATGGGGACACGCCCGTGGTGGACCTCTGGGGCGGCTGGCGGGATGCGGTCCGGCGGCTGCCGTGGGAGCGGGACACCATAGCCCCGGTATTCTCGTCGACCAAAGGTGTTGCGGCGCTGACGCTTGCCATGCTGGTGTCGCGCGGGCAGCTGGACTACGACGAGCCGGTGGCGCGGTACTGGCCCGAATTCGCGGCGCGTGGCAAGGCCGAGGTCACCGTCCGGCAGCTGATCGATCATCAGGTGGGCCTCCACATTTTGCGCGATACCCGGATGACCCTGGCCGACCTGTTCGATCTGGATCGCGTCGCCGGCGTGCTGGCGGCGCAGCGGCCGGGGTGGGCGCCGGGTACGCGACAGGGCTATCACCCGGTCAGTATCGGGCTGTACATCAATGAGCTGGTGCGCCGCGCCGATCCGGCCGGGCGCAGCATCCGGCGGTTCATCGCCGAGGAGATCTCGGGGCCGCTGGGCGTCGATTTCACGATCGGGCTGGATGCGGATCTCGGGGGTGAGCGAATCGCCCGGCTGGTCCGCACCTCCGGGCTGGACCTGCGCCACGAACGGAATCTGCCCTGGAATCAGGCGGTTCCGGCGCTGCTGCGCCGGGGCCCGCTGTTCCGGGCGCTGACGGTTCCGGACCTGGGCATGCCCGAGGACTTCGTGCGGCCCGAGATCATGTCGGTGGAGCTGCCGGGCAGCAATGGGGTCGGCTCGGCGCGCGGCCTGGCGCGGATCTATGCGGCCGGGCTGTCCGGTGAGCTGCCGATCGCGGACGATGTGCGGGCCCGCATCGGCGGCCCGGGACCGGTGCCCGCACCCGATGCCGTGCTGAAGACCACGACCCGATTCCACCTCGGATTCCGGAAGTCGTGTCCGACCTTCCCGTTTGGTTCGTCCGGTCACCGCGCCTACGGCACGCCCGGTATGGGTGGTTCGCTCGGTTTCGCCGATCCGGAAACCGGGCTCTCCTTCGCCTACGTTCCCAACCGCCTCGGGCTCACCCTCAATGGCGACCGGCGTTGCCTCCGCCTGGCCCGCGCGGCCTTCGGGAAGCCGACACGCCGATCGGGTACTCGCACTGAACCCCGGCAGGCCGCCGATCGTTGACTGGATAGACCGGCCCCACGCCGGTAGCCATCCAGATGCGGTCCGGTTCTCCCCCTGCGTCCGGACCGGGACCCCGCCGAGGCATCCCCGGCGGGGTCTTTGCATGGCTAATTACGCTGCGCAACAGCAACTTCCGGCTTGATTGTGACTTGAGACACGTTGATCGAGCTTGCTTCAAATGGATACCTTGTGTGCGATGTATCGCGGACAAGGCAATGTGAAACGGGGGATCGTGTTCGAGAGAAAACCCGAATTCCGAACCGTGGCCGATCTCATCGCCGAGCGGATCGCGGCACACACCGACCACGTCTTCGGCGTGGGCGGCGCCAATATCGAGGACCTCTACGACGCCCTCCACCGGCGCCCCGGCCTCACCGGCATCATCGCCAAACACGAATTCGGCGCGGCCACCATGGCGGACGGCTACGCCCGCGCCACCAACCGCCTCGGCGTGGTGGCGGCCACCTCCGGCGGCGGCGCCATGAATCTCCTCGCCGCCCTCACCGAATCCTTCGACTCCCGGGTCCCGGTCCTGGCCTTGGTCGGC
Organism: Nocardia sp. NPDC051981; assembly: GCF_040680715.1. Lineage (NCBI taxonomy): Bacteria > Bacillati > Actinomycetota > Actinomycetes > Mycobacteriales > Nocardiaceae > Nocardia > Nocardia sp. NPDC051981. The sequence goes on from NZ_JBFAXK010000024.1 coordinate 110,792, forward strand.
CAGCCCCCGACCACCCTCGAGGGTCGCGGCGCCTTCCAGGACGCCAGCGGCCACCCCGGCCGCCTCGACGCCGAGCGCATCTTCACCGCGGTCTCCCGCCACTGCGTCAAAATCACTCGGCCCCACGACATCTCCGCCGAGCTGGACCGTGCCATCGTCGCCGCGCTGTCCGGTGGCCCGGCAGTCCTGCTGCTTCCCAAGGACATTCAAGCCACCCTGATCTCGAGCGGATCCACCCTGGCGGCCGGCCTGCGATACGAGCCCGACCACGGGGGTTGGGATGAGCCGATTGCGAGCTCTGAGGAAACGCCGTCGGACATCGCGGCGCTGCTTGCCGATGTGCCTGCCGGAAGCCGGGTGGTCGTCATCGCCGGACCCGAGGTCGCGGCGGCCGACGCACGGGCCGAGCTGGCGGAGGTGGCGCGGGTGCTGGATGCGGCGGTGCTGGTCACCCCGGATGCCAAGGATGCCTTCTCGAATCGGGATGACCGCTTCGCCGGGGTCGTCGGGGTCATGGGGCACCCCCATGCCGCCGGGCTCGTCGCGGCGGCGGAGTTGTGCCTGCTGGTGGGGGCGCCGCTGTCGATGACCGCACGGGCCGGATTGGATCCGGCGCTGGCCGCCTGTCCGCGCGTGGTGTACCTGGGAGCGGAACAGCCGTTCGTGCCGGTTCATGCCGAGGCGCGGGGGCCGCTGGGTGCCTCCCTCAGGGAACTGCGTGCCTCCTTGGCGGAATCAGCCGTCCTGCCCGCTCTCCCGGCGCTGCCCGGTGACACGGCGACCGCCTCGGAATCGATTGGTGTGCAATCGAAATACGGTGCACCGCACGAGCTGACCGTCCCGCCCACGTCCGGCCCGGGTGTGCGATATCGCCCGGCCGTCGCGGCCATCGAGGCGGCGCTGGAGCCCGGCACCGATGTGGTCGCGGATGCCGGGAACACCGGTGCCGCGGTTGTGCACTACCTGCGGGTCCCCGAGGACGGGCGGTTCCTGATCGCGCTCGGCATGGGCGGGATGGGCTACTCCTTCGGGGCGGGGATCGGGTGTGCCCTGGGGCGGGGTCGGCGGGCCGTGGTGATCGCCGGGGACGGCGCGTATTTCATGCACGGCCACGAGGTGCACACGGCTGTCGAGTACCAGGTGCCGGTGACCTTCGTGGTGTTCAACAACAACGCGCACGCCATGTGCGTGACGCGGGAGCAGGTCTTCTACTCCGGCGAGTACAGCTTCAACCGGTTCCGCGCGGCGGAGATCGGGGCCGGTGTCGCGGCCATGTTTCCCGAGCTGCCCGCCTGGACCGCGCGCACGCTGTCCGACTTCGAGAACGCACTGGACAAGACGCGGGCCACGCCGGGGCCCGCGTTCATCGAACTGCAGTGTGACCCAGACGAAATCCCACCGTTCGCCCCCTTCCTGAAGGAGTCGCTCGCATGACCGAGACCGCCACCGACGCGCCGATCGAAGTCCCGGAGCTGGATATCCCGGGCGTGTACCGCATCGAGACCATGGCCCTCAAGGAGGGCATGCCGCTGGTCCTCGACATGACCCGCGCCGTGTACCCGCACGACGAGATCTACGGGGAGTACTGCACCGTCACCGAATTCATCGCCGCCCCGCCGGACGAGGTGTACGGATACCTGGCCGACACTCGCAGTCTGTGCGAATGGACCTACAGCATGCGGGGTTTCGAGCGCACCGCCGATCCCGAGATCTGGGTGTCGGATGACCGGATCGGCTCGCACACCCGCATCTACACCCGTACCGTCGCCAACCCCGACGCCCGCACCGTGGACTACCACTGCGCCTGGGATCAGGCCGACCACCTGTGGATGATCTACCTGATGCGGGTCGTGGACGCGCAACTCGTGCTGAACAAGCCGGGATCCGTTGTCACCTGGACCAATTGCCATCACCCGTTCTACGAGGACAACGGCTATCCCGAGACCGAGCCGGAGGGCCGCCCGGTCTGGGTGGGCGACTTCTGGCACCTCTTCGCCGCCGGGCACCTGCTGGAACTGCGCAATCTCAAAGCGATCTGCGAACACCGGCACGCCGCCGGGCAGCCGATCAAGCCGGAATGGATGGCCTGACCATGAGTACTGTCAGCCTGCTCGACGTCGCCGGATACCTGCCCGAGAACGTCGTCCCCGCGGACTATTTCGCGCAGTACGCGGATCCGGACGAGGTCACCTCGAACATCATGTTCAAGGTCCCCAAGTTCCGCCACCACGTCGCGCCCGGTGAGACGCCCGCCGACATGGCCGAGCGCGCCGTGGCCCCGATCCTCGCCCGGCAGGGCCGGGATGCGTTGCGCGACATCGATGTTCTCATCGTGCACACCCAGCTGCCGGACATCGGCATCGTGGGCAGCGGTGGCGACGTGGCCGCCCGCCTGGGCATCGCGCCGGAGTGGCTGATCGACCTGCACAACGGCGGCTGCGCGTCCTTCGTCTACGGCATGAAACTGGCCCGCCAGATCCTGCTCTCCTCCGACGCCCGCTCCGCCCTGGTGGTGACCATCCAGAATGTCGCGGGCCAGGTCTTCACCCAGGAGCAGGTGCGCGGCAAGGCGCAGGCCGCGATTCCGGGCGACGGCGCGGGCGCGGGACTGCTGGTGAAGTCCGGCGTCTCGCCGATCCTGGATATCGAGACCCGGCACCTGCCGGAGTTCGCCGGGCAGATGACCGTCATCGCCGACCCGCCGCGCCGCTACTGGGAGGCCGGATCCGGCCAGATGCACGTGGGTTTCACCGAATCCAAGATCGCCAAGGTGCTGCAGCGCGGCAACCGGCTGGTGCCCGAGGTGGCGAACGCGGTGTGCGGTCGCATCGGGGTGTCCGCGCAGGAGCTGGATCTGCTGGTCACCAATCAGCCCAACCGCGCCTTTCTGCGCAACTGGCGCGACGCCCTCCAGCTGCCGCCCGAACGGCACCCGGACACCTTCGACGACTGCGGAAACCTGTTCGGCGCGGGCATTCCCGTCACCTTCGACCGGGCGGTCGACGAGGGCCGGGTGCCGGCCGGGTCGCTGGTGATGTTCGCGGGCTTCGCGCACGCGGGTGATTTCGCCGGGGCCGCCGCCGTCCGCTGGGGCGGGCGCTGAGGGACCGGCCGCGATGAGTCCGCTGATCACGGCCGGACATCGGCTGCAGCTCAACGAGATTCCCTACGGACCGCCGCCCTCGGTCCAGCAGGCGCTGAGCGCCGCCCTGGCCTCGGCCAATCGCTATCCGGAATTCCTGCCGCAGCGGCTGCCGCGGCTGATCGCCGCCCGGCTCGGCTGCGACCCCGATCGCATCGTGGTGGGCGCGGGCGCGACCGGCGTGATCATGCACATCGTCCAGGAGTTCGGTTCCGGCGCGGCCGAAGTCGTCATGGCGACGCCCACCTTCGACGGGTTCCCCATCCTGACCAGCATGGCAGGCGGGCGGCCCGTCACGGTGCCGCTCACCGGCGCGGGCCGACAGGACCTGGCGGCGCTGGCCGCCGCGGTGACCGAGCGGACCGGGCTGCTGGTGGTCTGCAGCCCGCACAATCCGACCGGAACCCTGGTGCCGCCAGGGGAATTCGAGGACTTCCTGCACGGGATCCCGGCGGCGGTCACCGTCGTCCTGGACGAGGCCTACGTGGATTTCGTCGCCGAGGCGGACCGCATCGATGTCTTCGCCCTGCTGGACCGGCACCCGAATCTGCTCGTGCTGCGCACCTTTTCGAAGGCCTACGGCCTCGCGGCCCTGCGGGTCGGCTACGCGCTCGGGGCGCCGGAGCTCATCGAGCGCATCGCCCGCTGGCAGCTGCCGTTCGGCATGACCGCGCTGGCCGAGGTGGCGGTGCGGGCCTGCTACGAGGCGGAGGACGAGATCGCGGCCCGGGTGACCGTGCTGGGCGAGCAACGCGCACATCTCACCGCCGGGCTGCGCGAGCTCGGCCTGTGCGTGCCCGACAGCTACGCCAACTTCTCCTACCTCACCCTGTCCGGCGCCGAGGCCGATCGGGTGGCAACCGCATTGGCGGGCGCGGACATCCACGTCAAGACCTATCCCACCGGTATCCGCATCACGGTCGGCGATCGCGCGGCCACCGACGCCGTGCTCGCCACGGTCCGCAGTACAGTGCAGTAATGCACGAACATCCGCCTTCCGCACCCGACGGGCAACGGGCCGGAGCGGACGAGGAGATCGACTACGCACTGCTGTCGCTCAATGCCCAGCTGTGCTTCGCGCTGTACTCCACGTCGCGATCCATGACCGCCGCCTACCGGCCGTTCCTGGACGACATGAACCTGACCTACCCCCAGTACCTGGTGCTGCTGGCGCTGTGGGAACGGCCCGGCATCACCATGAAGGACCTCGGTGAACAGGTGCATCTCGACTACGGCACGCTCTCGCCCCTGGTCCAGCGACTGCAGTCGCGCGGCCTGGTCGAGAGTGTCCGCAGCGCCACCGATGGCCGGGCGGTGGTACTGCACGCCACCGACGCCAGCCGCGACCTCCAGCACGGCGCACAACAGATGATCCGCACCGTGGTGGACCTGGTCGGCGTCCCGATCGAGGACATCGAGACGCTGCGCGATCAGGTCAAGGCCCTGGGTGCTCGCCTCGACGCGGCCGCCGCAGCCGCCCGCGCCCGCTGACCGCCGATCCCCGGACCGCCGACCCCGCCCGGTCACCACGCCGGTGATCGGCGACGGGGACGCGGGCAGTGTTGTCGGTCACGCGAATTTGGCCAGTGCGTCCGCGACGATGGCGTCCAGCCGGGCGTGGTGCGCGCCCTTCCAGTAGGTCTGGCCGCAGTCGACGCACTGGGCGAAGGAGTCGTAGGTCTGGCCCGTGCTGTCGGGCAGGTGGTCGCGGACGGTCTCGCGGTCGGCGGGGCGCAGCGTGCCGTTGCAGGAGGTGCAGCGGGTCCACGGGGCCAGGCGCGGGGCGAAGCGGGACAGCACGTCGTCCAGCTGCTCCGCCGGTTGATGGCTGTAAACGTAAGCGCCGGAATAGATTTCGCGGCGGCGCAGCAGGCCACGATCGCGGGAGAGCAACACCCGGCGCTCGGCCGCGGAGCGCGCCGCCAGCGCGGCGTCGCCGATATCCGGATTCTCGTATGCCGCATCGATCCCCAGCAGGCGCAGCCGCCGGGCCAGGGTGCCCAGGTGGATGTCGAGCAGGAAGCGCAGCGGTTCGGGGCTGGTCTGCGGGCGGGCCACCGCCGCCACCGTGATGTTCTCGCCGCCGCGTGGAATATGACCGGCCGCAACCGGTTCCCCGTTCACCAGCAAGGCGCCCACCTCGGTGAGCGGCACACCCGATGACTCCACCACATGCCCCAGCGTCGAGGTGCCGTCCACCCGGACCGGCGAGCCGTCGCGCTGACCGACGAACACGCGCAGCTCGGGCGCGAACTCGACGGTGATCTCCCCTGCGTTCACCAGCCCAGGATCCCAGAAACCGGGCGCCGGCGAGCAACTCCATTTCGATCCCGGCCGGCCGGTTCGGCGGCGAGGAAAGGGCACGGCGATCGGGAGGCCGGTGGTGGCCAGTGGAGTCTGCAACCACGGTTCTGGTCGTAGCCGATCTCTTGTTGACGCCTTGCCAGCATAGGTGTAACGATGGGAAACAGATACTTAGGTCACTTCCCGAGAGGCTCTGACAATGACGTCAGCATCCGTGACGGCCGACGACCCTGCGGTCGCGCTTGCCCGGCAGTATGCCGAGAAGCTCATGCTGCTCTCGCAGGGCTCGGTCGACAAGAATTTCGATCCGTTCACCGATATCGACTGGGATCACCCCGATTTCGCGGTGAAGACCGACGACAAGCGGTGGATCCTGTCGGTTTCGGGCGACATGTTCGCCCGGCATCCGTGGTACCAGGCGCAGTCCGAGGCGCGCAAGATCGCCATCGGGCTGTGGCGGCAGGCCAATATCGCCAAGGTGGGGCTGCAGTTCGAGACGCTGCTCATCGGCGGCATGGTGCAGCACACCTTCAAACTGCCCAATGGCTCACCGGAGTTCCGGTACTGCACCCACGAGGTCATCGAGGAGTGCAACCACACCCTGATGTTCCAGGAGATGGTGAACCGCATCGGGATCGACGTGCCGGGCATGAATCCGATCCTCAAGCAGCTCACCTATCTGGTGCCGCCGCTCGCCTCGGTCTTCCCGAACCTGTTCTTCATGGCGGTGCTCTCCGGCGAGGAGCCGATCGACCACATCCAGAAGGCGATTCTGCGCGCGGGCGAGGAGATTCATCCGATCATGCGCGGTGTCATGGCGATCCACATCGCCGAGGAAGCCCGGCACATCTCCTTCGCCCATGAGTTCCTGGAACATCATGTGCCGCAGGCGAACCCGATCGACAGGTTCGTGCTGTCGCTGGCCTTCCCGATCGTCCTGTGGATCGGCGGGCGGGCCATCCTCGTCCCGCCGCGCGCGTTCTTCCGGGAATTCGGGATTCCGCGCTCGGTCCGCAAGGACGTCTTCTTCGGGCTGCCCGACTCCAAGCAGGCCTTCGCGGGCTTCTTCGGTGACGTGCGGTCGCTGGCCAAGAAGATCGGGCTGATGAATCCGGTCTCCAAGCAGGTGTGGAAGGCGCTGGGCATCGACGGTGCGACCACCCGCTACCGATCGGAACCGGATCGCCCGGGTCAGATCCGCGCGGCCTGACCGGGGTGACGGGCGTGGACCGGGACTTTGGTCCCCACCCGCCCGCGGCAGTAGACGTTACCGTAAATAACATGTAATACTCGGTGCGTCCGGACGCCGGTGTCCGGGCGCGACGAGAAGCGAGAACCTCAATGACGCGGCATGTCGACGTACTGATCATCGGGGCGGGTCTGTCCGGAATCGGCATGGCCTGCCATTTGACCCGCGAGCAGACCGGGCGCAGCTACCTGATCCTGGAGCGCCGGACCGCCATCGGCGGCACCTGGGACCTGTTCAAGTACCCCGGCATCCGCTCCGACTCGGACATGTACACCTTCGGCTACGGCTTCCGGCCCTGGCACGGCACCAAGGTACTCGCCGACGGACCTCACATCCGTCAGTACATCGAGGACACCGCCGCCGAATACGGCGTCACCGACCACATTCGCTTCGGTCGCAAGGTCACCAAGACCGCCTGGTCCAGCGACGAGGGCGGGTGGACCGTCGAGGTGCTCGACGAGCGCACCGGCAAGACCGAGACCTACACCAGCAACTTCCTGGTCGGCTGCACCGGCTACTACGACTACGACAACGGCTACCGGCCGCAGTTCCCCGGCGAGGAGAACTTCGGCGGGCAGATCGTGCATCCCCAGCACTGGCCCGAGGACCTCGACTACCGCGGTAAGCGCGTGGTCGTGATCGGCAGCGGCGCGACCGCCATCACGCTCATCCCGGCCATGAGCAGCGACGCCGCGCACGTCACCATGCTGCAGCGTTCGCCCACCTACATCGCCGCGCTGCCCGCCGACGATCCGGTCGCGGTCGGCTTCAAGTTCGCGAGAGTGCCTGCCGCCATTGCCTACAAGGCGGGCCGGGCGCGCAATATCGCGCTGCAGCGGGCCAGCTACCAGCTCTCGCGCACCAACCCCAAGCTGTCGGCCAAGCTCATGCTGGCCGCGGTGCGCGCGCAGGTCGGGCCCGATATCGACATGAAGCACTTCACCCCGAGCTACAACCCGTGGGACCAGCGCCTGTGCGTGGTGCCCAACGGCGATCTGTTCCGGGTGCTGCGCAAGGGCGAGGCGTCCATCGTCACCGACACCATCGAGACCTTCACCGAGAAGGGCATCCGCCTGGCCTCGGGCGAGGAGCTCGAGGCCGACATCATCGTCAGCGCAACGGGTCTCACCGTGCAGATGCTCGGCGGCGCGGAGCTGGAGGTGGACGGCGAGGCGCTCGCCACCCGGGATCTGGTGGCCTACAAGGGCGCACTGCTCGGCACCGTCCCGAACATGATGGTGATCCTCGGCTACACCAACGCCTCCTGGACCCTCAAGGCCGATCTGGCCGCCGAGTACTTCTGCCGCCTGCTGAACCACATGCGCGACAACGGATTCACCGAGGTCGTCGCCATCCCCGAGGAGGGCGACCGCTCCGAGGCGTCCCTCATGGGCGGCGCCCTGACCTCGGGCTACATCCAGCGCGGCGACGGCGTCATGCCCCGCCAGGGCACCCGCGGCCCATGGCAGGTCATCAACAACTACTTCCGCGACCGCGCCATGCTCCGCAAGGCCCCGCTGGAGGACGGCGTCCTGCGCTTCCGCCGCAGCACCCGCCAGTCCACCCCGGCCCCCGCCGAATCCCGTTCCGCCTGACCCTTTTCCCGCGCCGCCGGATTCACGATCGAGCCAGTGATCCGGCCGCTGGCCCTTTCGCGCACCCCCGGCCGGATCGCAGGATGGTGGAATGAACACTCCGCCTTCGTTCCCGGCCATGGTGCGCGAGGAGTTCGCGCCCACGACGACCTACCTGAATGCGGCCAGTTACGGCCTGCTGCCGAAATCGGTTGTGGCGGAGGTGATCGCGGCCGAGGAACAGCGCATGCGCGGCGAGTTCGACATCCCCGGCGTGGACGCGCACGTCGACGCGTGCCGGGCCGCGTTCGGACGGCTCACCGGATTCGAGGCGGCCCAGGTGGCGGCCGGCGCGCAGGTCTCGCAACTGGTCGGGCTGGTGGCGCAGAGCCTGCGGCCGGGCGCGAACGTGCTGGTGCCCGAGCACGAATTCAATTCGGTGCTCTGGCCTTTCCTGGTCCGGACCGACGTGAACGTGCGGGTGGCGCCGCTGGCGGACCTGCCGGACGCGATCCGGCCCGGCGACGATGTGGTGGCCGCCGCCCTGGTGCAGTCCGCCGACGGTGCGGTGCTGGATGTGGCGGCGACCGTGGCCGCCGCCCGTGCCCACGGCACGCGGGTGCTCTTCGACGTGAGCCAGGCCGCCGGCTGGCTGCCGGTGCACGATACCGGGGCCGATTGGATCGTGAGTGTCGGCTACAAGTGGCTGCTCGGTCCGAAGGGCACCGCGTTCCTTGCGGGAACGCCTGCGGCACTGGATGACCTGAGCCCCGTCGCCGCCGGCTGGTACGCGGGGTACAACCCCTGGGAGACCGTCTACGACGGCCCGTTGCGGCTGGCGGAGGACGCGCGCCGGTTCGATGTCGGGCCGGTGTGGCCCGCATGGATCGGGCAGCGGCGGAGCCTGGAGCTGATCGAAGCGGTCGGTATCGACGCCATTCACCGGCATGATGTGGCGTTGGCGGACCGGCTGCGCAAGGGACTCGGCCTGCCCGAGGGCAATTCGGCGATCGTGTCGATCGAGGTGCCGGAGCAGACCCTGGAGCGGGTGCGCGAGGCGCGTATCGTCGGCGCCCTGCGGGCCGGCCGCCTGCGGCTGGCCTGCCACTTCTACAACACCGAGGCGGACATCGACCGGGCGCTCGACGTGCTCGCCGGGTAGGCCGGAGGTCAGATCGGCTGGAAGCCGCTGCCGACGCCCTTGCCGGCGTCGACGGCGGCGCGGACGGTGTCGAAGGCTACGGCGATGACCGGTGTGTGGACCGGGTTGTCGGCATTGGTGCAGCTGAAGTGGATGACGCGGGTGTCGCTGATCAAGGGGGCGGAGACCATGCCGACGAGTTGGTCGCCGCTGGTGACGGGGCCGCCGGAGTCGCCGTAGCTGGAGCAGGCCTGTTCGAGGAAGCCCACGGGGCTGGAGGCCAAGACGACTCCGCAGGCGTGGCCACTGGTGCGGCCGTTCTGGCAGACGATGCTCAGCGCCGGTGGTGCAGGGGCGAGGGCGGTGATGGTGCTGCCGTTGACGGCGCGCAGCGGGGTGACCACGGACGGATCGAATTCGATTACGGCATAGTCGAGTTGCCCATCGGCGTCCCGGACCACGCCGACCACTCCGGCATCGGGGAACTGCTCACCGCGCACCGGGGTCCCCGCCTCGGCGCAGTGGCCGGCGGTGAAGCCGACCAGTCGCCCGGCGGCGTCGTAGCCGATGGTGGTCAGGCTGCATTTGGTGGCGCGGCCCAGGACCAGACCGGAGCCGCCGCCGAGCGCGGCTTGCGTGTCACCGGGATCGGCGTGGGCGGCGGGTGTGGCGGACAGCCCCAGCGTCACGCCCACCGCGACCGGTGCGATCCAGCGGTTCACCTGCATGCCTACCACCTATCCGACTCGACGCGTACGGCTTCCGGCTTCGCTACACGGTAGCCTCCGGGGTCAGCGCAGCCAGATCGGACGCTGTGCGGCGAATGGATCGGACTGGACGTGCGGAGCATCGGACCAGATCATGGTCTCGCGCCGGTCGAGAGTGTAGCGGGGCCAGCCGCCACCCGGGTCCGCGTTGCTGACGAACGAGACCCACGCCCGGTGCACGGCATCGGCCAGCGATTGCGGCGGGTTGTCGCCCGCCACCGCGGTCACACCCGGCGCCCCCAGCAGGTCGAAGGCGAACGGCACGTCGAGGCAGTGGAACGACATGCCCTGGTACTTGGGCGCATTCGAGGCCCACGTGAACTCGTAGAGCCAGGTCGGCTGGTTGCGCCCGGCTCGTATCTCGGCCACCTGGTAGGACGGCATGCGAATGACGGCGTCGCTCTGCGCCTGTCCCGCAAGCTGATCCGCGTTCATCCCCGGGTAGGCGAGGCCGAAAGCGGCGGTGGTGGTGGCGCCGAAACCGAGCGCGCCCAGCGCCGCCGGCAGCGTGGCGTCGGTGACCGGCGCCTGTTCGCCGCTGAGCGAGGCGCCGTTGAACTCCTGCGCGGTGAAGCCGATCATGAGCGGAATATCCTGGTCCGCACCGGATTTCAGGACCTCGGCGCTGGTCGCGGGGATCAGCGTGCCGTCCGCCCAGGGGGCCAGGCCGAGCAGGGTGGCGGCGGTGCTGTCCGGACCGGGTGCGCGCAGCCTGTCCTCCATGTCCCGCAACTGCACCTTGCTGACGTCGCGGAGCGCGGCGGCGGTGGCGGGCATGCCGGTGCGCTTGGTGAACAGCTCGGACATGGCCAGCGCGGTAGCGCGATCATTGGGTTGCGTGACCGCGCCGGACTCCGAAATGCCAGCGCGGAACAGGCCTTTCGCGGACGGGGTGTTCATCAGCGCCCACACCGCGCCGCCGCCGGCCGACTGGCCCGCGATGGTCACCCGGGCCGGGTCGCCGCCGAACGCGCCGATATTGTCGCGAACCCAGGTGAGCGCCGCGATCCAGTCCAGGACCCCGCGATTGTCGGGGGCGTCGTCCAGATGCAGGAAGCCCTCGATGCCGAGCCGATAGCCGGCCGACACCAGCACCACGCCGTCGCGATTGAAGGCCGCGCCGTCGTACCACGGGCTGGCGGGGCTGCCCGCCACGAAGCCGCCGCCGTGAATCCACACCAGCACCGGCAGTTTCGCGGTCCGGTCCGGGTTCGGGGTGAAGACGTTCACGGTGAGGATGCCGTCGCCCGGGATGGAGGGCTCCGGGATGGCGGTCACCGCCGACAGCTGCTTGATCTGCGCGGTGGGGCCGTACTTCGTGCAGTCACGGGTCTCCACCCAGGGGACCGGGCTCTTGGGCGCGGCGAAGCGCAGATCGCCGATCGGCGGCTGGGCGAAGGGGATGCCGAGGAAGGCGACGCCGGTGTCACGGCGCTCGCCGCGGACGGGCCCGGAGGTGGTGGCGACGGTGTCGGCCGCGCTCGCCCGGTCCGATCCGGATTTCCCGCTCGAGCAGGCCGCGGTCAGGGCCAGTGCCCCCGCCCCGAGCAGGAGGGTCCGTCGTCCGATCTGTTCCGCGGCCATGCCAACCTCTGATCCATATTTATGTCAACACTTGAAATAATTAACCGACACCCTAGTCTCAACCCCGTGGATCCCACACCCCCGCCCACCGATGCCGCCGCCATCCGCCGCCGCAATCTGGGCCTGGTCCTGCGTCACCTCGCCGACCACGGTCCCTGCCCCCGCACCGAGGTGGCCGCCGCCACCGGACTCGCCCACGGTTCCGTCACCGCCCTCGTCGCCGATCTCACCGACCGCGGCCTGCTCCGCGAGGACGACGTCCTCCGCTCCGGCACCCGCGGCCGCCCCGGCCGGCCGCTCCGCCTCGAACCGTGCCGCGCCGCGGTGGCCGCGATCCAGATCACCTCCGAGCATCTCCGGGTCGCCGTCTCCGATCTCGGGGGCGGCGTCGTGCACCGCGAGGTCGTGCCGCACGACCTGGCCCCCGGAACGCCCGAGGCCATGGCCGACGCCGTCGCCGCCGTCGTCGCCCGCATCGAGACGTCCTTACCCGGATTCGCCGCCGCCGAAACGGATTCGGACCCGCACCCCGCGCCGGTGCTCGCCCGGGTCGTGATCGCCATGGCCGGACCCGTACGCGACGATGCGGCGCAAACCGTCGTGGTAGCACCGGATTTCGGCTGGATGGAACCCGTGCGCCTGCGTGCTCTGGTGACGGCCCGGCTGCCCGCGCCTGCCGTCGCGATCGACGTGGTCAATGACGCGAACGCGGCCGCCCTGGCCGAATTCCATGCCTTGCAGCACGATTCGCGCGGCCTGGTTCTGATCGAGGCCGGCACCGGGATCGGCGGCGGCGTCGTTCTCGACGGCCGCATCCACACCGGTAGCCACGGCATCGCCGGCGAACCCGGGCACATCCCGGTCGCCATGGACGGCCCCGCCTGCGTCTGCGGCGCCCGCGGCTGCCTGGTCTGCTTCGCGGGCCCGGAGGCGGTGTTCGAGGCCGCCGGACTCGGGGAACTGCTGCGTCACAAGGGTTCGCAGGCCGCCCAGGCCGAACTGCTGGCCCTGCTGAGCCGGGCCGACACGCGCGCGGTGGCCGCGCTCGACAACGCCGCCCGGGCCCTCAGTACCGCGATCCTGTCCATCACCGCACTCCTCGACGCCGACGAAGTAGTCCTGGGCGGCCTGCTGAGCGACTGGTTCCGCTGGCTGATCCCGGCCATCGAGTCCCGCCTCGCCGGTCGCCGGGCCCTCGCGCCCGCCCTGGCCCTGCGGGTCACCCCGCCGGCCCTCGGCGAGAACGGGATTCTCACCGGCGCTCTCGGCTTCGCCCGCCGCGCAGTCCTTTCCGACCCCGCAGTGGTGCCGCCGCTACCGGCGGCGGCCCCGGCGGGCGCCTGATCAGGCGGGGGCGGTCCCGAGCATCAGCCCGACCAGCACCACGCTGGTCGCGGCGGCGATCGAGCCAGTCGCCCAGCGGCTGAAATGCCGGTTGCCGGTGCGGATATTGGTGACGGTCAGCGCCCGGAACTCCCCGAACCGGTTCTCGTGGCCGTCCGCGAACGCGGGATCCCCCAGGTGCAGGTCGGTGCCGAACAGCGGCAGGAAAAGCAGAACCCAGTGGGCCCCAGCATCATCGGTGATACCGACCCGTATCCCGAGGTACCGGCGTACCGGCGCGCAGCGCCCGGCCAGCCGGGCCAGCGGCCCGATCCGGGGCCGGGCCGCCAGGTGAACGAGCAGGGCGGTGACGGCCACCCCTCCCGCCGTCACCGCCATCGCCGCCCGCGAAAGCGGGAGCATTCCCTCGCCGACCAGCGCCACCGCGGTGCCCACGAACCACAGGGGCTGCAGCGCAGGCATTTCCATCGGTCGCGGCGGCGAGGTGATCGTGCCGATCAAACTGGACCTCCGATACCCGGCCGTCGGCAGCGGCACCGCCGCGACCTGCCCGAGCGGCCGCCTGCAGCCCCGGCAGGCGGCGGCATCGTGCGCATTGGTCCAGCCGCAGCGCGAACATCGGAGGGTGGAATGGGTGGTCATGGAGATCTCCTCCCCGGGATCTCGAAAGGTGGTGCCGGTCAGCGGATTCGCTGATCAGCTGTGGACCTGGGCAGCCGGGTGCGGCGGCGCCGGTGTGAATTCGGTGCGCAGGTCTCGCTGTGCGGACCGAACCCACAGCAGCACAACGACTTCGCGCAGGGTGAGGTCCAGCTCGCCGGCCAGCAGCTCGGCCACCGCCAGCGCCTGATCGGGATCGTCCGGACTCGGATCGCTCAGGATCTCGTCGAGCACCAGGCCGCGGCAGGCCGCTTCCTGGGTGAGCAATCGATCCGGGAGCCAGGTGAGTATCCAGCTATCGGTGGAAGGTGTTGTGCGAACGGCCATCTCGGGCGTCTTATCGCTGCGGACGGTCCAGGGGGTGAATTCGAGGGCCATGAGGTCGGGAACCTCCTCGAAGAGTGGTTGTAGCACCAACGATACTGGAGTGCTTCGATGGCACATAGCCAGAAGAATTGCTCAAGACAGATACTGAAAATGCAGATCTTGCTTAGAAATAAGCGTATTGGCGTACAAGTATCCTGAATATCGTAGATATCAAGCGGTTTGGGTGCTGACACGCTGTGTGTTGTCGTATTCGAATCGCAGATCTGCCAGCACAGCTGGTATCCGCCATGGTCGTTTCGCCCGTTTAGACTGACCTGTAAAAGAATCGGCAGACTCGTGCTGGATCTGCGATGGCGAAGATGACACGTCGTGCTTAGGATGGGCTTCGCGTGACACGTCTGAGCAATGCGAATCATGATGGGAGACGAGCATGTCTGGCTCGGCCTCGGACGGCGAGCAGATCGGCGCGGCAGTCAAGCGACTCCGCCGGCAACGCAATCTCACCCAGGAGGCGCTGGCCGATCGGGTCGGCTGCTCGCGCAGTCTGATTCAACAGATCGAGAACGGCAGACGCGTTCCACCCCGGCCCCAGCGCGAAAAGCTGAGTGCGGCCCTGGGCGAACGCCTGCCCGGCCTCGACGACGAGACCGAGGCCGAGCGTGTCATCAGCGACCTGCGCATCCGCTTCGAGATCCTCTCGACCGAGAAGCCCGACCTGGCCGCCCGAGTCCTCGCGCTCGCTCAGAGTCTGTCCAACCTCGACGACATGGGTGAGCAACTCGTGCCGCTCCGGGAGATCGCCGAGCGCCAGCTGGTCCGAGCCGAGGAGGTGCTGGTGCAGATTCCCTCGGGCAGTGTCGTTGTGCCGGAATGGAATACGGTCCTGGACTGGCTGACCGTGCTGGATCGCGCGCAGCAGCGGATCTGTGCGATCCACACCGCGGAACTGGGCGCGATCGGCGGCGATGTCGGCGTCGAGTATCACCGGGCGATCCTCGCCAAGGCTCGAGCCGGTGTGTCGGTGCAGCGTGTCTATGTGCTGGACGACGTTGTGAACGTGACGCCCTATGAGGACAAGCTCTGGCAACAGGTCAAGGCGAAGGTGGAAACCACCCTGGTGAACCGGGAGTTCGCTCCCAACGCACAGGGCATGCTCATCGTCGACGACAGTTACGTGCTGGCGGGCGACTACGATTTCCGCCGCCGCGAGCGTGACTCCAGCCGGTTCTCCTCACTCTGGCACGATGTCCAGACCGCCCACCGCAAGTTCAAGCACCTCCGTGATCTCAGGGCGGACGGAATGGCGCTCGTCGTCAACGATCTCGTGGAGCGGACGGGACTGATTCGGTTCGAGCACCTGGACCAGGAGGACTGCCGCGACCGTTTCCGTGCGGCCCTGCGTCAGGCGTGGAACGACGGACAGCCCGGATCTGAAGGCGCGCCCAGATGAGCCGAGGGTTCGCGGTGTCGCCGCCGCTGGACCCGGTCGACGTGGCGGACCGTTCCGACCAGCGCAAGCATCTCGCGCGAAACTACCTCGACAGCGAGAGCCGGTTCGCCGGGACGGACGGCCGGATCTATCGCGGGATCATCGACGCGTATCACGGTGAAACCGGGCTGCCCATGGACCGGAACGCCACGGCGGCCCTGAATTCCGCATGGGCCGAGGTGATGGCCGGTCACGGCGCGACGGGCGGCGGAAATCTCACCGACGGCCGGGACGGGTCGCCCTACGCCAAGAAGCAGCCGGCGGTCCTGCGCCGGCTGGCTGCCGAGCGGCTGTTCGCGCGGATATCGCAAGCGATCGACGGGATGCCGGGAGTCGATATCGATCCCGGCGAGGTGATCGTCAGCCCCTACTCGAGCACCGTCCTGCTGGAGGAGGCGATCGCCACGTTGGCTCGGCCCGGTGGCGTCCTGGTCTGCCCGGAGGGCTACTACAAGAGCGTGGCCGGGCACATCGCCAAGTTCGGCATGCGGATGGCGACCAGCAGTGTGACCACCGGTAGCGACTTCCGGATCGACCCGGTATCGCTCGAGCGGACCCTGAAACACCATGCGGCGCGGGGAGACCTGTGCGGCGTCTTGCTGACCCTGCCCGGCAACCCGGTGGTCGCCGACTACACCGTCGAGCAGCTGGTCGAGATCGGCCGGGTGCTCGTCGCCGCCGATGTGCCGGTGATCTGCGATATGTCGTTCGACCTACTGGTCGAGGGGCACATCCCGATTGCGTCGATCGTCGTCCCGACAGCCGATGGTCCGGTCCGCCTGTATGACCGGGTCCTCAGCATCACCGGTAATTCCAAGGCGTTCAACGCCTTCGGGCCGTGCAAGCTGGGTGCGGCCTGTTCGGGCGACCAGCAGTGGCTGGCCCGGGTACGCGAACGACTTCGTGTGGCCTTCCAGCGTGAGACCACACATCTGGCCCGTGCCACGATCGAGGGCACCTCGGACGGCTACCTGATCCGGAACCGCGTGCTGCTGCGGGAGCGGATGGATTCCGCGCGTCGGCTGGTGGCCGGGATCAATGCCGGATTCGGCACCGAACTGCTGCGGCCGCTGGGCAGCCGGGACGGCATGTTCCTCACGATCGAATTCGATGCCGGGGTGATGGCGGCGGCAGCGGTGCGATCCAGCGCGGACCTGGAGGACCTGCTGCTGATGGCGGCCGGTATCGACTGTGTGGCGCTGGACCGCACCGGGTCGCATCGAATGGGCGTGCGGCTCAATGTGACAACGCCCCGGCGCGCCACCGGCGAGGTGGGTCCGGACCTGGTCGTCGAGTTGTTCGACCGCATCGAGCGGCTGCTCCAGCGGATCGACGCCGGCATGACGTATTCCGGCGCCCTGCTGGAACGACGGATTCCGGCGCGGTCCCCGCGGGTCTCCACCGTCGGCGTGCTGCGCGAAACCGCCGCCCACGAATTGCGTGTCGCCTCCACGCCGGACGATGTGACGGCGCTGGTCCGCAGCGGGCTGAAGGTGGTGGTGGAGCAGGATGCCGGGCGGTGGGCCCGGTTCGACGACGCCGACTATCGGGCCGCCGGCGCCTCGGTGGTGCCGGGACCCGAGTGTGTCTTCGCCGTTGCCGACCTGGTCGCCTGGGTGAAACCGCCTGCCTACGACCTGGATACGATGCCGACCCGGACCGGGCAACTACTACTCGGATTCCAGGATCCGGTGAAACGCCGCCGGTCCATTCACCGGCTGAGCCAATACGGGGTGGAGTCGGTGGGCTTCGAGCACATGCCACCGGATCTCGAGACGGCTCACCTCGATCCGCTGACCGCCATGAGCCGGATCGCCGGTGAGGTGGCCTACCTCGAGGGACGTGAGCGTCTACGCGAGCAGGATCCGGATTGTGCGGTGCGTGCGCTGATCATCGGCTGTGGACAGGCCGGGCTCGCCGCCATCGACGCCGCGGTTCATTGTGGTGACGTGTCACCGGCCGCCATCGGTCGCCGAGTCGAGCAGCGCGCCGCCGCGTCGGCCCGGGGCGCGAATCGCTTTCTCCTCGATCCCGATCCGGAGCGGGTCGCGGACTACATCCGTTCCGTCCGTCCGAATCTGGTGGTGTGCGCGGCCGGACGGCGCGGGACAGCCGCGCCGGTGCTGCTGGACCGGTCGGGCCTGGCGGCGTTGCCGAACGGTGCGGTGGTGGTCGATCTGACGGCCAAGTCGGGTGGCAACTGCGTGGTGACCCGCGTGGACGGCACGGTGACGCTGGCCAACAACGTCATCGTGATCCATCGCTCGAACTTCCCGTCCGCGCGTCCGGATGTCGCGAGTCGTGCGTACGGTGCGGCCGCGGCCACCGCGATCCTGGGGTACAGCGCGGCCCCCGGGTCAGATGGAAGGGATATCGTCCCAGGTCTTTTCGAGGGCGGTGCGGAACAGAGTGCGGCGATCGCCGGTGTCGAGATGAGCGAACTGTGACAGCGGCGTGGATCGGTCAGTCGCCGGTGAACGTCATGCCGGTGAACCGGGTCCAGCACTGCCGGAGATAGAACTCCATGTCGATGGACGGGTCGATGAGCCAGCGCGATTGCAGGCCGTCGGCCAGGGCCATGAACGCGGTGGCCATCACCTCGGCGTCGACGGACTCCGGGATGCCGCCCGCCCGCTGGATGCCGCGGATGAACTCGGCGAAGCCGGCGGTGCCGAGTTCGTAGTGCAGGCGCATGTACTCGTGGGCGGGATGGTTCGGATCGGCGGCGGCCGCCTGCATGTGGGTGAACAGCTCGATGAGGCCGGGTACCTGGGTATTACGGCGAATGAGCTGGATGAGCGCCTCGGGCGTGGGGTCGCCCATGGCGGCCACGTCGATCTCGTCGCGTTTGCGCAGGACCGCGACGAACAGCTCCTCCTTGGAGCCGAAGTAGTGCAGCAGTCCGCTCTGGCTCAGGCCGACCGCCTCGGCCAGCTCGGCCACCGAGGTGGCCAGGAATCCGCGCTCGGCAATGGTGTGCAGCGCGGCCTCCAGGATCTGCTCCCGCCGTTCGATGCCTTTCCCGTAGGGGCCTCGTTTCGCCATCGGTCGAGTTTAAGCGGACTCTGAGAGTTACTTGTCCACCAAAACCGAGCGCTGTACGGTTTTGACCATGCGATTCCGCCGCCGCAACCTCGCTCTGGTCGTCCTGGCCGCCTCCGCCGCCCTCACCGCGAGTGCGGCCCCGGCCTTCGCCCGGCCGGAACCGCCCACACGGATCGCGCCGCTCGGCCCGGACTTCCTGTGGGGCGTGGCGGCCTCGGGCTTCCAGTCCGAAGGGCATGCGCCGGACAGCAATTGGTCCCGCTACGCCGCCTCCGGGAAAACCGATGATCCGTACGGGGATTCGATCGACTTCGCCGACCGCTACGAGTCCGATATCGAGCTGGCCAGACAGCTGGGCGTGAAGGTGTACCGGATCGGCATCGAATGGGCGCGGGTTCAGCCCCGGCCGGGCGTGTGGGACGAGGACGGACTTCGCTTCTACGACAGGGTGATCGGGGCCATCGAGGCGGCGGGCATGCGGCCCATGCTGACCCTCGACCACTGGGTGTACCCGGGCTGGGAGGCGGATCGGGGCGGCTGGAATCAGCCGGGGATGGTCGACGACTGGCTGGCCAACGCGCGCACCATCGTGGACCGCTACGCGGCGGGCGATCCGCTCTGGGTCACGTTCAACGAGCCGGCCATGTACATGATCAACGAGGTCCGGATGGGCTCGCTGCCGGTGACCGCGGTGCCGATCATGCAGGACCGGATCGCGCAGGCGCACAACGCCATCTACGACTACATCCACCAGGTGCAGCCGGACGCGCTGGTCACCAGCAATGTCGCCTACCTCCCGTCGGCAGAGGACGCGGTGAACGGCCCGCTCATCGGCAAGATCGCCGCCAGGCTGGACTACATCGGAATCGACTACTACTACGGCCTGTCCCCGGATGCTCTGCGTTCGGCCAACATCAGCCAGCTCTGGCACAACCCGCTGCAGGCCGACGGCATCTACTATGCGCTGGAACACTATTCGCACGCCTTCCCGGGTAAGCCGCTCTACATCGTCGAGAACGGCATGCCCACGGAGAACGGCAAGCCGCGCGACGACGGGTACACCCGGGCGGACGACCTGCGCGACACCGTCTACTGGGTGCAGCGCGCCAAGGCCGACGGCATGAACGTGATCGGCTACAACTACTGGAGCCTCACCGACAACTACGAATGGGGTTCCTACACACCGCGATTCGGCCTCTACACGGTGGACGTCCGGACCGACCCCACCCTCACCCGCCGCCCCACCGACGCGGTCCCGGCCTACACCGAGATCACCCACGCGGGCGGCGTCCCCGTCGACTACCGCCCGACCCGCGAGCCCAAGACCTGCTCGCTGGTCGACGCCCCCGCCAGCTGCACCGATCCGGTGACGCTGCCCCGCTGACCACCCGGCGGCTCGCCGGATCGGCCGTGCGACACCGTGTCAGGTGCTTCCCCCTGACCAGCCCGACCCGCGCATCGGGCGTCGACCCATCGGTCCGATCCGGCGATGCACCACATGCCGCCCGCTGACCCGGACATCGGTGTCAGCGGGCGGCGTTCGGGTTCAGCGCAGTGCGGGGACGACCTCGCGCTCGAAGAGCTCCAGGCCGGAGGTGTCGTAGGCGGTCTCCGGGAAGTAGTGGATGGAGTAGCCCAGCCCGAGATCCTTGACGCGCGAGAGCCGTTCGACGACCTGCTCGGGGGTGCCGACGGCGGGGGAGTCACGGAACAGATCCTTCACGTGCTGGACCGCGCCCTCGGCTCCGACGAAGGGGGTCAGGCGGGCCTCCAGCTGGGACAGGCGGTCCTGTACCTCGGCCTCGGTCGCGCCGACCAGGGTATTGAAGTTGGAGCTCCGGGTGATGGCGTCGAATTCCGTTCCGACCGCGGCACAGTGGGCGCGCAGCAGGTCCGACTTCTGGGTGAAGGTCTCCGGATCGCCCGCGAAATTGGTGTACTGCGCGTACTTCGCCGCGATGCGGAGCGTCACCTTCTCTCCGCCGCCCGCGATCCAGATCGGAATTCCGCCCTCCTGCAGCGGAAGCGGGCGCACGATCGCGCCGTCGACCTGGTAGTGCTTGCCGTCGAGAGTGGCCTTGCCGGTGGTCCACGCCTGCTTGAAGATCTGCACGCCCTCGTCCAGGCGGCCCAAGCGCACACCGGCGGAGGGGAATCCGTAACCGTAGGCGCGCCATTCGTGCTCGTACCAGCCGCCGCCGATGCCCATTTCCACCCGGCCGCCCGAGATGAGATCCACGGTGGCGGCGACTTTGGCCAGGTAGGCGGGGTCCCGGTAGCTCATGGCGGTGCACATCTGGCCCAGCCGGATACGCGTGGTGCTGGCCGCCAGCGCGGACATGAGCGACCACGCCTCGTGGGTGGCCTCCTCGGTGGGAACCGGCACGGTGTGGAAGTGGTCGTACACCCACAGTGACTCCCAGACGTCCCCCGAATCCGCGCGCTGCGCCAGGTCCCGCATCACTCCCCACTGTGCGGCGGGATCGATGCCGACCAGGTCGAGCCGCCAGCCCTGCGGGATGAAGATGCCGAAACGCACTAGATGTCTCCTCTGTTCGAATCCGGTGTTGTCACCTCGGCCGGGCCGAGCACCTTGCGCAATGCCGTTGCGACGGTCTCGAGTTCGGCCGGATCCAGTCTGCCCCCGAAGCGCTGCTCGATGCCGGTCAGATAGTGCGGCGCGGCCTCACGGAAGCGGCGGCGGCCCGCATCGGTAATGCTCACGAACGCCGAGCGGCCGTCGTCCGGATTGGATTCACGCCGAACCAAACCGTGCGACTCCATCTCGGTCACCAGGCGGCTGACCCGGGTGCGGCTCAGCACCACCCGCTCACCCAGGTCGCTCATTCGGAGCCGGTGTGGCCCATCGAGTTCCAGCAGCACGTCGTACCAGCTCAGCGGTAGTCCGGTGGCACGGCGCAGGGCGGCGTCGAGCTCGGGCACGAGTTTCGCGTGGACCTGCAGCAGGGCGGCCCAGGCGTGGACGGCCGGATGGGATCGGGAGGCGGACACCGGCCCATCATAACCAGTTGCGTGCGCGCGCACGTAAGTAGTAGCGTGCACACGCACATAATTTTTCGGAAAGGAACTCCCATGACCGCACTCATCACACGCGACGAACTCGTGCAGGAGATCGAGGCCGGTTCGGTCATCGTGCTCGACGCCCTCGGCGGCGAGTACTATGCCAAGGCCCACCTCCCCGGCGCGCTCGCGCTGGTCGAGGCCGAGGTGGAAAGCCGCGCGCCGCACCTGCTTCCGGATCGCGACGCGGCCATCGTCACCTATTGCTCCAACGCCGCCTGCCCCAACAGTCAGAACGTGGCCACCCGGCTGGAGCGGCTGGGCTACACCAATGTCCGCAAGTACCGCGACGGCATTCAGGATTGGACCGAGGCGGGCCTGCCCGTCGAAAGCTGATCGCGCGCACCGGAACTCGGCCGCCCCCGTCGCGATGCGCGGCGGGGGAGCGGCAGATTGTCCCAGACGCGCTACGATGCCCCGGTTAGTTCGATCTCCGACGGAGGGGGCTCACCGGTGAGCATGATCCAACTGACCACACCCGACGGCGCCATCGACGCCTATGTCGCCACTCCGGCCGGACCCGGGCCCTGGCCCGGTGTCGTGGTGCTGCACGACATGGTGGGTGTCAACGACGACATGCGGACCATCGCCGGCCGCCTGTCCGGCAACGGGTATCTCGCCATCGTCCCGAATCTTTTCGCGCGCGGCCGGGTTCGGTGCGTGCCGAGCGTGATCCGGGAACTGCTGTCCAATGGGAACGGCACCACCGTCCTCGACATCCTCAGCGCTCGCGCCCATCTCATCGCCGACCCGAACTGCACCGGCCGGGTGGCCGTGGTCGGATTCTGTCTGGGCGGCGGGTTCGCGCTCTTGGCCGCCACCAAGGGTTTCGACGCCGCGGCGCCGTTCTATCCCTCCGGCCGCGGCAACTACGAGGACATCCTCCGCGGTTCCTGCCCCATCGTCGCCAGCTACGGCGCCCTCGACCCCGCCAATCCGGGCCGCGGCCCGAAACTCGAACGCGTACTGACCGACTACGGCATCGACCACGACGTGAAGACCTACCCCGGCGTCACCCACGCCTTCGCCAACCTCACCCCCGCCGAACCGGTCATACGGGTCGCGGGCCTGGGCTACAACGAGGAAGCCGCCGAGGACGCCTGGCGGCGCATCTTCGCCTTCTTCGAGACCCACCTGCGCTGAGCCGGGTCCGGCTCCGACTGCTCAGTCCCTGACGGTGATCGAGAGGCGCGGACGGGTGGGGTTGCCGGGGGAGACGCGTTCCCAGACGGCGTCGAGCATGGGGGCCAGCAGGAGTTCGCCGAATTGGCGGATCAGGACGGCGACTATCTGGGCGGATTCGGGCTTGTCGGTGGAGGCCAGGCCGGCCCCCCGCAGACCGGCGACCTCGCTGCGGGTCAGGTCCACGAGCGCGTCCAGGAGGTGGACGCGGGTTTCCGAGGGTTCCAGCAGCGAGCGGCGGATGTAGTTCACGACGGCCGGGTTGTCGTGCAGCATCCGGCGGACCGCTTCGTCGCGGGCCGACGCGACTTCGGCGTGCGTGCCGGTGGGGGGAATCGAGGCGACGGTCTGGGCGAAGTAGTCGACGACCAGCTTGTCGACGGCGTCGCGTAGGCCGTCCTTGGTCTTGAAATGGTGCTGGACGAGCCCGAGGGTGACGCCGGCCTCGGCGGCCACCGCGCGCAGCGAGACCCGGGAGTCGCCGTACTGGGCGAACAGGTCCATGGCGGCATTGCGGATACGGGCCTTGGCGGTCAGGTCGTCATTGGTGGCTCGTGGATTCAGCATCGCCCCTCGGCTCGTCGATTGCGTGCGCCGATTTTACGTCGAGCCGTAGTGGTTCCTGGTCAGGCGCTGAGCTGGCGGTATCATTGACCGACTTACAATACAACTGTATCGTTCGCTGCATGGAGGAACCAACGATGCGGCCTCTGACCGGGATCGAGGTCGTCTCACTGGGGTGAACCTGCCCCGGCCGCTGGCCGCCGCACGGCTGGCCGAACTGGGCGCGAGCGTCGTCGAGGTGGAACCGCCCACCGGCGATCCGCTCGAAGCCATCGCCGCTCGGGAGGACCTGCCGCTCAACGGCATCCGACGCAACAACGGAGAGTGACACCGATGTCCGTACTGTTCCCCGACTACCGCCCCACCTGGGAGACGGACCAGCACCGCGAGCTGCGCAAGCATGCGGCGGAGTTCTTCCGCAAGGAGTCCGCGCCCAACCGCGAGCGCTGGACCAAGCAGCACATGGTCGATCGCGAGTTCTGGAACAAGGCCGGTGACGCCGGTCTGCTCGGGCTGGACCTGCCCGAGGAATTCGGCGGCGCGGGCGGCGATTTCGGCCTGCAGGCCGTGGTCCAGGAGGAGCTGGTCTACGCGCACGACAATGGCTTCGGCTTCTCGGTGCACTCGCCGATCGTGTCGCACTACGTCTACCACTACGGCAACGAGGAGCAGCGCCGGAAGTGGCTGCCGGGCATCATCAGCGGTGAGCTGGTGCTGGCCATCGCCATGACCGAGCCGGGCACGGGCTCGGACCTGCAGTCGGTGCGCACCACCGCCATCCGCGAGGGCGACCACTACGTCATCAACGGCTCGAAGACGTTCATCTCCAATGGAACTCACTGCGATCTGCTGGTGATCGTGGCCAAGACAGACCCGTCCCAGGGTGCGGCCGGCGTCTCGCTCATCGTGGCCGAGACCAAGGATCTGCCGGGCTTCGAGCGTGGCCGGGTGCTGGAGAAGATGGGCCAGCACGCCCAGGACACCCGCGAGCTGTTCTTCTCCGACATGCGCGTCCCGGTCGCCAATCTGCTCGGCGCGCAGGAGGGTCTGGGCTTCTATCAGCTGATGGAGCAGCTGGCCCGCGAGCGCCTGATCATCGCCAGCCTGTGCTCGGCCCTGGCCGAGGCGGCGGTGCTGGAGGCGCTGCGCTATTCCAAGGAGCGCGAGGCGTTCGGCCGCCCGATCGGCAAGTTCCAGCACAACGCCTTCACCCTGGCCGAGGTCAAGACCGAGGCGCTGGCCATCAAGACGCTGGTGGACTATGCGATTCAGCAGTACATCGACGGCAAGAACGATCCGTCGACCGCGTCCATGGCCAAGCTGTTCGCCGCCGAGACCGCCGACAAGGTGGTCGACAAGTGCCTGCAGCTGTTCGGCGGCTATGGCTACATGATGGAGTACCCGATCGCGAACATGTACACGGGTTCGCGCGTGAACCGCATCTACGGCGGCACCAGCGAGATCATGAAGGAAATCATCTCCCGCTCACTGTGACGCGGAGGTGATACGACAGTGGCGGCGGCCCGAATTCGGGCCCGTCGACCAGCCTGATTTCGACATCCAGGGCGGGTTGCCCACACGAGAGCAGGCGCTCGCCGTGGTGATCCTCGTGGCGTAGGACAGTCAGG